>JAHEDX010000025.1 GCA_024641005.1 Acidimicrobiaceae bacterium | reverse complement strand
ACCTCGGCTGGAACCGCACCAAGATCATCTACGGTCCGTTCGACATCCTCAAGCCCGAGCCGCTCGGCGGCTGGAACCCGATCACCCTCCAATACGAAGCAGTGCGCGACGTGGTCGTCGTATTGATCCACGTGTACTTCTTCGGTCTGCTGCTCTTCATCTGGCTCTGGTGGCAGAAGCGCGGCGACAATGTCACGACCGAACTCGAGACCAGTACATATGGCCGTCCGCTCGTGAAGAAGTCCTGAACTCCCGACCCGTAACGCTGACGCCGAGAGCACCCACACCGAACCCACATGGCCAAGACCGACGCCAATCCGCCGATGATGCCGTACACCGACGAGTACACGCTCGTCGAGGTCGACGCGGACTACCTCGCGCGCGCTGTCAAGCCCAAGCAGTTCATCCACATCGATCAGACCGAATGCATCATGTGCGAGGGCTGCGTCGACATCTGCCCCTGGAAGTGCATCCACATGGTCGCGACCGAGGCGGTCGTCGAAGCGGAGGGCACCGAGCAGCCAGGGCAGGACCCGTCCGACAACGTGATGTTCATCATCGACGACGACATCTGCACGCGGTGCGCCTTGTGCGTCGACCGCTGCCCGACCGGGGTCATCATCCTGGGTAAGGTCGGCCAGCCGACCGCCGCCGGCGATGCCCATGCCCGCACCAACAGCCATGGCTACGGCTATGGCATGAGGCTCTGAGCGAGACACAGCGAAAGATCACTATGGCAAAGATCATTGACGACACGCCGAAGCCCACCGCCAAAGAGCGCGTGCAGCAGGCCGTCGACGGGGTGCAGGGCGGCCAGGTGTGGTCCAGCATCTTCCGGCCCGGCTCGATCTTCCGGAAGGGCTACAGCGACAGCCCCCGCAACCGCAGCTACGTCATCATGAACTCGGTGCTGTACCACCTGCACCCGGTGAAGGTGAAGCGTCACGCCGTCAAGGTCAGTTACACCCTGTGTCTCGGTGGCCTCAGCTTCTTCTTGTTCATCTTGCTCACCGTCACGGGCATCTTCTTGATGTTCTTCTACCGGCCCGAGGCGACGGCGGCGTGGGACGACATCTCCAATCTCCAGACGTCGGTCACCTTCGGTCTACTGGTCAGAAACATGCACCGATGGGGCGCGCACCTGATGGTGTTGTCGGTGTTCTTGCACATGGCCCGCGTCTTCTACCACGGCGCCTACAAGCCACCTCGCGAGTTCAACTGGGTGATCGGCGTCATCCTGCTGAAGCTCACGTTGCTGCTGTCGTTCACGGGCTACCTGTTGCCGTGGGATCAGCTCGCCCTCTGGGCCGTCGCAGTGGGCACGAACATGATGGGGTACACACCCGTGTTCGGTCAGGACGTCAGATTCGTGCTGTTGGGCGGTGCCGAGATCGGCTCCGAGACCCTGCTGCGATGGTACGTGTTGCACGTGTTGTTCTTCCCGTTCATCATCGTCATCTTCATGGCGATCCATTTCTGGAGAGTCCGCAAAGACGGCGGCATCAGTGGGCCGTTGTGATCGGAGCAGTGGCACATGACTGAGATCCCCGAACACCTGCTGAAGCGTGCGCAGGCGGCCCGTGACAAGGCCGCTGCCGAGTCGGCGTCCGAACCGGCCGCTGCCGAAGCCGCTGCGGCGACCCCGGCCGACTCCCGCATCCCCGCCCATCTACTCGAGCGCAGCCGCGCCGCCAAGTCCAAGTCGTCAGGCGAGACCGACGCTCCGGGCGGTGGCGTCGCAGTGCAAGACAAGGTCGCTGCCGTTGTCGCTGCCACTCCGAGCGGTGGCGGGGTTCCCGTCGGAGCCGGTCCGGGTGGCCACACGCAACGCCTCTTGACCGTCGTCAAGTCGGGCTCGATCCAGGACGTCAAGGCACAGCCGGTCGACAAGGTCCACACCTGGCCGCACCTGCTGGCGGCCGAGTTCGTCGCCGCACTGGCGTGTACGGCATTCACCTTCCTGTTCTCGATCTGGGTGAACGCTCCGCTGTTGCAGCACTCGAATCCGAACCAGACCCCCAACCCGTCGAAGGCGCCTTGGTACTTCCTGGGTCTGCAGGAACTGCTCACGATGTTCCACCCGATGGTCGCCGGCGTGACCATTCCCGGCGTCGGTCTGATCGTGCTGATCTTCGCCCCCTACATCGACAAGAACCCATCGAACAAGCCAGAGGATCGCAAGTTCGCGATCTCCTTGATGACCGTGCATTTCATGTTCTGGTCGGTGCTGGTCATGATCGGTTCGTTCTTCAGGGGCCCTGGCTTCAACTTCACCCTGCCGTGGCGCGACGGCTTGTTCTTCGAGCTGTGACGCAGAGGAGGCACACAACATGAACGCAACCGCTGTCATCATCATCGCAATCGCCGCCGCCGTGGTCCTCGGCGCGCTGGCGTTCACGACGCTCGCCCGACGTACCGACGTTCGCGGTGCGGGTGCGCTCAGCGGCGAGACGGTTCGTCGCGATGCGTCGGCGCGCGCCGCAAAGACCGATGTTGCCCCCTCGGGTGCCACTGCAGCCGAAGTCGAGGCAGCTGGCGTCGCTGCCCGCACCGGCGTCGCGGTCGCCCCGGTCGAGAAGGAGTCGAGTCTCACCCCGTGGGTGCCGCCGGATCCGGACGCGCTCGGCGTCAGCCGCCGCCAGTTCTTCAACCGGGCCACCATCTCGTTGATGGCGGCCGGCATCGGCACGTTCTCGGCCGCCGCATTCGTCGCCTTCCTCTGGCCGACCAAGACCGGTGGCTTCGGCAGCAAGGTCTCCGTCGGCAGGTACGACGACGTGATCTCGGGCATTCGGTCCGGCAACGGCTTCTTCTACGCCCCCGAGGCGCGAGCCTGGATCACCATGTACCCGGCCGAGGCACTTCCGAAGGGCGAGAAGGTCTACGAGGCCAGCATGCTGCCCGGTCTCCAGAAGGGCTTGATCGCCCAATACCAGAAGTGCCCACACCTCGGTTGCCGCGTGCCTCAGTGCCTCTCGAGCCAGTGGTTCGAATGCGGCTGCCACGGTTCGCAGTACAACCGTGTTGGCGAAAAGAAGGGTGGTCCGGCTCCGCGCGGCATGGACCACTTCCCGCTCGCGTTCTCGGCAGCGGGTGACGTCACCGTCGACACCGGCACGATCGTGCGAGGTCAGCCGATCGGCACCAACACCACCGGCCAGGAGGCCGAGGGTCCGCACTGCGTCGGAGCATCGGAGCACTGATGATTGCACTCACCTCGACATCCATCGCGTGGTTGCTGTTCGCCATCATTCTCGGCGGCTGGGTTGTCTACGCCGTCCTGAACCTGCGTCAGTCGCGCGACGAGCTCGGTTCCGAGCGGGAACTCGCTGCCAACCGCAAGCGCTACTACGACGACGAAGTCCTCGAGGGTTCACGTCTCACCCGCGTACTCGGCATGGGTGTGATCCTGCTCGTCATCATCGTGATCGGGTTGCCGCTCTATTGGATTCTCGAGCCCACCCGTCAAGCCGGCGCCCAGGACGCGAAGGAAGAGATCTTCGTCGAGTGGGGTTCCCGTCTGTTCGCTCCGACCTCGGAGGGTGGGTTCAACTGCGCCGGCTGCCACGGCGGGATGTCCGGTAACGGCGGAGAAGCGGCCTACAACCTCACCGACCCAGCGACCGGACAGGTCACGGCAGTCAACTGGAAAGCGCCTGCACTCAATACGATCTTCTACCGATTCTCCGAGGACGAGGTCCGCTTCATCCTCGTGTACGGCCGCCCGTTCTCGCCGATGTCGCCCTGGGGCGTCGCCGGCGGTGGACCCATGAACGACCAGCAGATCGACACGCTGCTCGCGTATCTCGAGAGCATCCAGATCGACCGCGAGAACTGTGGGATCGGTGAGGACAACACCAAGACGTGTCCCTCCGGCCATCTCCCGGCATCGATCCAGAACGACATCGACACCTTGGCGAACAAGGCGGTCGCTGACGGTACGTATTCGTCCTACGGGGAAGCGTTGTTCAATCTCGACCTCGCGAGTGGCGCGTACAGTTGTGCCCGCTGCCACACACAAGGTTGGAGCTGGGGGGAGCCTGGCGTCCCAGGGCAGGGCGCATTTGGCTGGAACCTCACTGGTGGTTCGACCAACGCCCATTTCCCGAACGAGTCCGACATGGTCTCATTCGTCAAGAACGGATCGGTGCTCGGCGCGAAGTACGGGTTGCAGGGCCAGGGCAGTGGTCGGATGCCGGGCTTCGGCGCTCTGTTGACCGACCAGCAGATCCAGGCCATCGTCGAATACGTGCGGAGTCTCTGATGCAAGCAATCATCCTCGCCATCAACTGGGAGTTCGAGCTTCGCGGCATCCTGACCGTGATGATCGGCACCACCGTGTGGATGGGGTCGATCTACTTGATCCTCGGCACCAACGTGGGTGCGCGCCTGGGGTTCATGCTCACGCTCACGGGACTCGCCGGTTGGATCGCTCTGATGGCGAGCGTGTGGTGGATCTACGGCATCGGGCTCAAGGGCAGTGTTCCCGAGTGGCAGCAGGTTCCGGGCCGGACAGTCATCCAACAGGTAGATCTGTTGTACCAGGCAGGTGTTCTCGACGACCCGATCGACGTCACCTCCGAAACCGATTCGGTCGTGGCGGCTCAGGCTGTCGCCGATCAGCTCAAGGCCCAGGGTTGGGCTCGGGTCGACGAAGCAGCTCCCGAGTTCGGGCAGGCCGAGGCATCGGCCGGCGTGTTCCTCGAGGAAGAGGGCGCCTTCTCGCCCGGTGAGTTCAAAGTGACGAACGTCTACGAGGTCGACCCGCCCCACGAGTCGGCATTTCCCAAGTTCGGCCCGAACGGCGAGTTCGATCAGCTCGCGTTCTTCCACAAGCCCTACTACACGCTGGTCGAGGTTGCTCCGTTCCAGGCGTTGCGCGACGAACCCGGACGAGCACCTACCGCGCCGAAGATCGACACATCCCGTCAACGCCAGTACGTGTACATGATTCGCGATCTGGGTTCTCTACGGCAGCCGTCCGCGTACATCGCGATCGGATCGACCATCGTCTTTCTGTCGATGTGTTTCCTGTTGCACCGTCGTGACCGGTTCGTCGCAGCGAACCTCGAACGCAAAGCGATCGCAGCCGCGTAGCCATGGGCCAGTACCTGCCGCTCGTCGTGTTGATGGCGCTGGCCATCGCGTTCGGTGGCCTGAGCTTCGTCGCGTCCCGCCTGCTCGCACCGAACCGCCCGTCAGCGGCCAAGGAGGCGCCCTACGAGTGCGGCATCGTGCCCAGCCGCGAACCACCGGATCGCTTCCCGGTGAGCTTCTACGTCGTCGCCATGTTGTTCATCATGTTCGACATCGAGATCATCTTCATCTATCCATATGCAGTGCAGCGCGGTGTGGTCGGAGAGTTCGGTTTCTGGGCGATCACGGTGTTCTCCGTGATCTTCTTCTTGACCTTCGTGTACGAGGTCGCGCGGGGTGGGTTGGAATGGGGTCCACTCCATCGCTACCGCAGCCTCGAGCAGGATGCCGCAATGGTGTCGGCTGCTCGTGATTCATCATCCACCATCCGACGTGTCGGCCTCGAGGGTCGTGACGATCGGGTGACCGCTGGGGGAGCGAACACCGAGGAAGCTGCGTAGGAGGCCCCGTGGGAGTCGTCGACGATGTGCTCGCTGATGGAATCGGCGGGCTGAGTCACAACGTCATCACCGGTCGTCTGGAAGACCTGATCAACTGGTCCCGGTCGCGTTCGTCGTGGCCGGCATCGTTCGGGTTGGCGTGCTGCGCGATCGAGATGATGGCGACGGGTGCCGCGCATTACGACATCTCGCGGTTCGGCATGGAGGTCTTCCGCGCATCCCCACGTCAGGCCGACATCATGATCGTCGCCGGTCGCGTCAGCCAGAAGATGGCACCGGTGTTGCGACAGGTGTACGACCAGATGATGGAACCGAAATGGGTCATCTCGATGGGCGTGTGCGCGAGCTCGGGTGGCATGTTCAACAACTACGCCATCGTGCAAGGCGTCGACCAGGTCGTCCCTGTCGACGTCTACGCTCCCGGTTGCCCGCCAACCCCCGAGACCCTCATCCACGCGATCGAGACGCTGCACCAGAAGATCGAAGATGGCGAGATCCTCCGGCGGCGGCAACAAACGGGTGCCGGTGCGAACATCCACGTCGAGGAGATCGCCGCCACCTCGACTCCGGTGCTGCTCGGAACCAAGTGACATGAGCGAGATCGATCTTGACACCAGTTCCGATATCGGTGGTATGCCGGCGGCTCCGCCTGAGATCCACGGATGTCCCGTCAGCGACAGTCGCGGTCAGGTCGTGTTGCATCCAGGACGCGATCGCTACGTGGACGTGGTGAAGGCGCTCGCAGACGAGGGCTACGCGATGTGCGCCGACCTCACTGCGGTCGACTATCTCGAGTACATGCGCCGGCCGCTTCCGGTCGGAGTGCATCCCGAACGGTTCGAGGTCGTCGTCAATCTGCTCGACATCACCGATCGCCGCCGCATCCGATTGCGCGTGCAGGTGCCGGCCGACGACGCCGTGATCGCGTCGCTCTTCGATGTCCACCCGGGGACCGAGGCGATGGAGCGTGAGGTGTACGACATGTTCGGGATCGTGTTCACCGACCACCCGGACCCCTCGCGCATCTTGATGCCCGAGGATTGGATCGGCCACCCGCTCCGCAAGGATTACGAGATCGGCAAGATCCCCGTGCAGTTCAAGGGCAGCCACTCGTGATGAACGTCGTGACGGTCGTGCGAATCGATGGTGCAGGGTGCCTGACACCTTCGCCGACGCAACCTCGGAGGCTGTCGTGAGTGCCACGACGATTCGTGACGAGGGCGCTCAGGAGATGCGGACCCGTTCCGAGCTCACCGCCCGCGAGCTCCTCCGCGAGGTCGGTTCGGTGCTGCGAATGAGCGAGGCCGAGGCCGCCAAGCTCGGCGACCTCCCCGATGATCCCGACGAGGATCAGACGATGATCATCAACATGGGGCCGCAGCACCCGTCGACACATGGCGTGTTGCGGCTCATGCTCGAGCTCCAGGGCGAGACCGTGCTGCGGTGCAAGCCCATCATCGGCTACCTGCACACCGGTATGGAGAAGACCGGCGAGCAGCTCACCTTCATGCAGGGTGGCACGAACGTCACCCGCATGGACTACCTCAGCCCGCTCAACAACGAACTCGTGTTCTCGATGGCAACCGAGCAGTTGCTCGGAATCGACGGTGACATCCCTGAGCGAGCGGTGTGGATGCGGATGCTGTTGTCCGAGCTGAACCGCATGAGCAGCCATCTGCTGTTCATGGCGACGAATGGCATGGACCTCGGTGCAGTGTCGATGATGATCTACGGGTGGCGTGAGCGCGAAGAGGTGCTGCGCTTCTTCCAGAAGGTCACGGGCCTGCGGATGAACCACAACTTCATCCGCCCCGGAGGCGTCGCTGCAGATCTGCCCCCCGGCTGGCGAGACGACGTGCTCAGGTTGCTCGAGGTGATTCCCGAGCGCCTCGACGAATACGACATCCTCATGACCGGCCAGCCGATCTGGCGTGAGCGCCTGCAGGGTGTGGGCGTCATCACGCCCGACGAGGCGCTGGCGCTCGGCGCAACCGGGCCGATCCTGCGCTCGACCGGCGTGGCCTGGGACCTTCGGCGGGACCTGCCATATCTGCATTACGACCAGGTCGACTTCGATGTGATCGTCGGTTCGTACGGCGATGCGTTCGACCGGTATGCGATCCGGCTAAACGAGATCCGCGAGTCGATGAAGATCGTGCGGCAGATCCTCGACGTGATGCCGATGGGTGACTACCGCATCCAGAACAAGAAGGTCACGCCGCCTCCCCGTGCTCGCATCGACGAATCGATGGAGGCGTTGATCCATCACTTCAAGATCTTCACCGAGGGTTTCAAGGTGCCCGAAGGCGAGGTCTACGTGGGGATCGAGAGCCCCCGTGGCGAGGTCGGCTGCTACATCGCCAGCGACGGATCCCCCACGCCATACCGCATGCACGTACGCGCCCCGTCGTTCGTGAACATCCAATGCCTGCCGCACATGATGCGCGGCGGCCTCGTGGCCGACGCGGTGGCCGTCATCTCCAGCGTCGATCCAGTCCTGGGAGAAGTCGATCGATGAGCAGGCTCACCGACGCCAATGTCGCGCTCGCACGCGAGATCATCGCCCGCTATCCGAAGAAGAAGTCGGCGCTGATCCCGCTGGTGCACCTCTCGCAACAGCAGAACGGGTACGTCACCGAGGACGCCATGCGCCACGTGGCCGAGTTGATCGACGTCACACCTGCCGAGGTCTATGGCACGGCATCGTTCTACGAGATGTTCAGATTCGAACCCACGGGCAAGTACCTCATCAACATCTGTGGCACCTTGTCGTGCGCGCTCATGGGTGCCGACCAGCTGATGCACCATGCCGAGCACACGCTCGGGGTCAAGGCCGGCAGCACCACTCCCGACGGCCTGATCACACTCCAGCATGCCGAGTGTCAAGCGGCATGCACCGAGGCGCCCACGTTGCAGGTCAACTATCGCCACCGTTTTCGCGTCACCGCTGCCGATTTCGACCAGCTCGTCGATGATCTGCGCGCCGGCAAGCTCGACGGCGAGATCCCGCCTCACGGCACCCTCGGTCGCAACCGTCAGCACATCCCGGCAGATCGGGCCGTCGGTGCCCAGCACCCAGACGATGTCACGACCGGCCCGGCATGGATCGAGATCGCGGAGGCGGCGCAATGAGAGCGTCGGGCGTAGTGACCTCTGCATCATTCGTGCCGAGCCAAGCCACCCATACCGACATCGGTCGGAGGACGCCGTGAGTGCCGCCCCCTATCCCTATGCGTGGGCGGCCGGGTACTACGACGACGGCGACCGGCCCCAGGTCGTCACTTCGCGGTTCCAGTACGACGATTCGTACACCCTCGACCGTTATCACGCGACGGGCGGGTACGAGGGGCTCCGCAAGGCGCTCGGCATGCAACCCGCCGAGGTGGCTGACGAGGTCAAGAAGTCGACATTGCTCGGGCGCGGTGGTGCCGGCTTTCCTGCCGGTGTGAAATGGGGTTTCACCCCCGCCGGCGTCTGGCCCCGCTATCTCGTCGTCAACGGTGACGAGAGCGAGCCGGGCACCTACAAGGATCGGCTTCTCATGGAGCTCGACCCGCATCAGCTCATCGAGGGGTGCCTGATCGCCTCGTACGCCGCCGGGTTGTCCCAGTGCTTTCTCTATGTTCGAGGCGAGATGGCGCTCGCACACGAGCGCGTGGCCAAAGCGCTCGACGACGCCTATGCCGCCGGCTACATCGGCAAGAACATCCTCGACACCAACTTCAGCGTCGACATCGTGTTGCACTGGGGCGCGGGCGCATACGTCGTGGGCGAGGAGACTGCCCTGATCGAATCGCTCGAGGGCGAGCGCGGCATGCCGCGCCTCAAGCCGCCGTACTTTCCGGCGGCTATCGGCCTGTACGGCATGCCCACCATCGTCAACAACGTCGAGACGCTGTCGAATCTGCCGTTCATCGCGTCCAACGGCTCGGCTGCCTACACGGCAATCGGGACCGAGACGTCTCCCGGCACGCGCATGATCGCCGTATCGGGCCACGTGAAGCGCCCGGGCGTGTACGAGATCGTGAACGGGTCGACCACATTTCGGGATCTCATCTACGGCGACGAGTTCGCGCAGGGCATCCGCGACGGCAACGAACTCAAGGCATTCGTGCCGGGCGGCGGATCAGCGCCGTGGTTCGTCGCCGATCAGCTCGACATCCCGTTCGAAGGCCGCGAGGCGAGCGGCGCCGGGTCGATGCTCGGGTCCGGCGCGGTGATGGTGATGGACGACACCACCGATATCCCGGCAGCGGCACTGACATTGGTCAAGTTCTACGCCCACGAGTCGTGCGGCAAGTGCGTGCCGTGCCGCGAGGGTGGAACCTGGTTGTACCGCATCCTCGAACGCATCGTGGCCGGCAACGGCACCGATGCCGACCTCGACACGATCCGTCAGGTCGGCGAATCGATCTGCCCGGGCGACATGCCGCACGCGGCGAGCGAACGGCTCGGCATCTCGGCGGTGCCGTTCCCGTACAAGATGACGACGATCTGCTTCGTCGGCCCCTCGGCTTACGTGCCGGTGCACTCTGCAATGACCCTGTTCCCCGAGGAGTTCGACGCGTTGGTGACAAAACGTGAACCGCGCTCGCTGATCCATGTCACCGCCGCCCCGTCGGGAGGCCAGTGATGAGCGACGAACGCCCGGAGGACACGGTGGACGAATCGGTCGACGAGCAGACTGATGTCGTCGTCGAGCCAGAACCCGAGCCGGACCCGAACGCTGTGCCGATCACACTGAACGGTCGCGAGATCGTCGCCCGCAAGGGAGAATCGATCATCGCAGCGGCCGACCGCCACGGTGAGTACATCCCGCGGTTCTGCTACCACCCGCGCATGAGCGCGGTCGGCATGTGCCGTCAGTGCATGGTCGAGGTCGACACGGGGCGCGGGCCGATGTTGCAGCCATCGTGCATGATCACCGTTTCGCCCGACATGAAGGTCGAAACCGAATCGCCGACGGCGAAACGCGCCCAAGAGGGCATGATCGAGTTGCTGCTCGCCAACCATCCGCTCGACTGTCCGGTGTGCGACAAAGGTGGCGAGTGCCCCCTGCAAGACCAGGCGTTCAGCCACGGCCCGGGCGAGAGCCGGTATGTCGAGCAGAAGCGCAACTACGAAAAGCCGATCGCCCTCAGCGACCACGTGCTGCTCGATCGTGAGCGTTGCATCCTGTGCGATCGCTGCACACGCTTCGCCGACGAGGTCGCCGGCGACAAGCTGATCCACTTCATCGCGCGCGGCAACGCCACACAGGTCAACACGTTCCCTGACGAACCGTTCTCCTCGTACTTCTCGGGCAACACCGTCCAGATCTGTCCGGTGGGTGCCCTGACTGCCAAGCCGTACCGGTTCAAGGCGCGCCCCTGGGACCTCGAGCAGGTCGAGTCGACCTGTACGACGTGCTCGGTCGGGTGCCGTATCTCGGTGCATTCCAGCCGCGACGAACTCTTGCGTTTCCAGGGGGTCGACACCGGGCTCGATACTGAGTCGGTCAACCTCGGCTGGCTGTGCGACCGCGGCCGCTTCAACTTCGAGGCGCTCGAGTCGGACCTCCGCCTCGGTGCGCCAATGGTCCGTGGCGACGCAGGTCTCGCCGCCACCACATGGAGTTCGGCGATGCAGCTCGCGCGTCAGCTGATCGACGAGGCCGATTCAATCGGACTGCTCGGCGGCGCCCGCAGCACGAACGAGGGTGCCTTCGCGTGGGCCCGACTCGCCGATGCGCTCGATATCGCCCATCGCGACGCCCAACTAGGCGACGGGCTCCCGGCCGAAGTGCTCGGACTGTCACGCGCCACGATCGGTGACATGTCGAACGCGGCAACGGTGATCCTCGTCGGTCCCGACCTGAAAGAGGAATTGCCGGTGTTGCACCTCCGGCTTCGCGATGCCGTCCAGAAGGGCCGAACGAAGGTCATCGAGTTCTCTTCGCAGTCGACGGGTATGACGCCCTACGCCTGGCGCAGCGTTCGGCACGCGCCTGGCATGGGACCGCACGAGATCGCGAAGACGCTGAGCGACGAGCACGTGGCCGCGCAGATCGCTTCTGGTGATGTCGTGCTCGTGGCCGGTCGCAGCAATCTGGCGGTGTCAGAGGAGACCGCCCTTGCGGCAGTTCGTAGCGTGCTCGACGCAGTGCCACGAGCGAAGGTGCTACCTGCCCTGCGCCGCGGCAATGTCGTCGGAGCGTTGCAGTTGGGCCTCGCCCCGGCCGATGCCGAACATGGGGCGCTCGCCACGCTCCGTGCCGCGGCCGACGGTCATCTCGACCTGCTCGTCCTGCTCGGCGCCGATCCGATCAACGACTGTCCCGACGCCGACCTTGCCCGCAGGGCGCTCGCCGGTGCACGTCGCATCATCTCGATCGACACCTTCCCGTCCGAATCCACGAAACTGGCCGACTTGGTGCTGCCCGCTGCAGCCTTCGGGGAGCAGAATGGCAGCACGACCAATCTCGAGGGTCGCGTCTCGCGTCTCAACCAGAAGGTGACCGTCAACGGCACCGCACGCCCCGACTGGATGATCGCCGCCGAGCTGGCAGCGATGCTCGGCCACGATCTCGGTGTCGGTTCGGTCGACGACGTGACCGCAGCGATCGCTGCGTCCGTGCCCGCCTATGCCCAGGCAACCGCCGAGCAGTTCGAGTCCGTCGACGGCGCCCTCGCAGTCGCTCCGACGGCCGACCTCCCGGCCGCGGCTCCCTTCGAGGCTCAGCCGAGCGGCTACGACTATCGACTCGTCGTCAGTCGCAAGCTCTACGACCGGGCGGTGACGACGGCCATGTCGCCATCACTCGCGAAGCTCGCGATCGGCGCCGGCGCTCACATCCATCCGCTCGATCTCGACCGGGTCGGCGAGCCCGACGGTGCCGAGGTCAAGCTGATCAGCTCGTCCGGTTCGGTGGTGCTCCCATTGATCGCCGACGAGTCGGTGCAACGGGGCACCATCTGGGCGCCGTTCAACCAGCCCGGGGCAGACATCACCGAGGTCGTCGACAGCTCGTCTGCCGTGACCGACGTTCGAATCGAGCGTCTCTCATGATCACGATGATTGCCACGGTGCTCGCCGCCGATCCCATGCTCGACACCGACAAATGGTGGTGGAAGGTCCTCGCGATCGTCGCTGCCAAGGTGCTGGCGATCTTCGTGATCGGCCTGGTCGCGACGATGCTGATGGTGTGGTTCGAGCGCAAGATCGTGTCGGGCATGCAGAACCGAATCGGGCCCAACAAGGCCGGCCCGTTCGGTTTGCTGCAGACCCTGGCCGATGGGACCAAGTTGTTCTTCAAGGAGGACCTGCTTCCCGAGAAGGCCGACAAATGGGTGTTCCGGTTGGCGCCGTTCCTGGCGTTCGTTCCGGCCTTCTTGCTCTGGTCGGTGATCCCGCTCGGCGGTGACTTCTCCAACGGGCACGATGGCACCGTCACATGGTTCGGCGAGACCACTCGGATCCAGCTGATCGATCCGCCGATCGGCATCCTGCTCGTCCTGGCCCTCAGCTCGATCGGCGTCTACGGCATCATGCTCGCAGGGTGGGCGTCGGGTTCGAAGTACCCACTGCTCGGTTCGGTACGCGCGTCTGCCCAGATGATCTCCTACGAGGCTGCACTGGGCCTCAGCCTGGGCGCGGTCCTGCTGATGTCGGGAACGCTGTCGACCTCGGGCATCGTGATCGGGCAGAACAGCCTCGGAAACTGGAACATCGTCGCCACCGGCTTCATCCCCTTCGCCATCTTCCTGATCGCGATGACCGCCGAACTCAACCGCCCTCCATTCGACCTCGTCGAAGCCGAGCAGGAGCTCGTCGGCGGATTCAACACCGAATACTCGTCGATCCGGTTCGCGTTGTTCTTCCTTGCAGAGTTCATGAACGTGATCACGATGAGCGGCATCATGGTGACCTTGTTCCTCGGCGGTCCGCAGCCGCTCGAGTTGGGCGGGGTCAACATCTTCGGCTGGGCCGGTCCCCTCGGGGGCACGCTCTGGGTGCTCCTCAAGACGCTCGCATTCCTGTACGCCTACGTCTGGTTCCGGGCCACGCTTCCTCGTCTTCGCTACGACCAGCTGATGGACTTCGGATGGAAGCTGCTGATCCCCGTTGCGCTCGGCTGGTTCCTCGTGCTGGCGGCCCTGCAGATGACCCGCGACAAGTATGACGGCCTCGGCCCGGTCATGGTCACGGCGGCGATCGGTGTGGTCGTGCTCCTGCTCGCTTATCTGTTGTTCACCGCGGCCTTGACCGTGAGCCGGCGCAACCGCGAACGTGAAGGGGCTGCGTACTGATGGGTTATCTGGACGGATTCGCAGTCACCATCCGCCAACACCGGCTGTTCGGCGGCAAGCAGGTGACCACCGAATACTCGGGTGGCCGGTACGCGAGGAAGAAGGGCCGGGGCACCGACCCCGAAGTCTCCGACGACGAGAAGATCCCCAAGCCCGAGCGCCTGCACGGACGTCACGTGCTCAATCGTTACGAAGACGGCATGGAGAAGTGCATCGGGTGCGAGTTGTGCGCCGGCGTGTGCCCGGCGAAGTGCATCTATGTGCGCGGTGCCGACAACGATCCCGAGAACCCCACGTCCCCCGGTGAGCGGTTCGGGTTCGTGTACGAGATCAACTATCTGAGGTGCATCCACTGCGACCTCTGCGTCGAGGCATGTCCCACCGAAGCGATCACCGAATCGAAGCTGTTCGAGTTCAGTTTCACCAATCGCCAGGACGCGATCTACACGAAGAAGGAGCTGCTCGTCGACGATCAGGGCACACCCCAGCACATGCCGTGGGAGGACTGGCGCGACGGCGAGGACCAGCTGACGTCGGGCTGGATGCGCGCCACGTCGCCCTCCGGCGACGCGACGTTCAGGGGTGTCGTCGGGTGGAGCAACGAGCTCGGTCACGGGGAGCGGAACCCCGAACCTCCTCAGCAGGAGGCAGACCGATGACCCTCCTCGACCCCGGTCTGCGCGCTCGCCGCGGTTCGATCATCGACGGCGCGGTGGGTGGCGCCGGCAACGACACACCCGGTTCCGTGAACCGTCCGGGAGGCGATGCCTGATGGACCTCCTCGTCTTCATCCTCGCCACCGCGATGGTGATCGCCGGCGCTGTCGGGGTGATCCTGCGATCGAACCCGGTGCACGCTGCCATGTCGCTGGTGCTGACCTTGTTCGGGATCGCGGTGCACTTCGTGGCACTCGGCGCCCACTTCCTCGCTGCTGTACAGGTCATCGTGTACGCCGGCGCCATCGTCGTGCTGTTCCTCTTCGTGATCATGTTGCTCGGCGTCGACAAGTCGGAGGATCTGTCGATCGAGCCGTTCCCGATCCAGCGGCCGCTCGCAGTGGTCGTCGGTGTGGGTGTCTCCGGGCTCCTGATCGCCGCGATCGCTCGGGCCAAGGACACGATCATCGAAGGAGTGCCCCTCGATGCGAGCGGCGACCAGAACATCCAGGCGCTGGCACGCAACCTGTTCAGCGACCACGTGTTCGCGTTCGAGTTCACCTCGATCCTGCTGATCGTGGCGGTCGCCGGCACCGTGCTGTTGACGCGCAAGGAGAAGAAGGACAGCCAGTCATGATCGTGCGGATCTCCCGGAGCGGATCGTGATGGCGTCGATGCTTGCCACCGTGGTGCCGACCACCACCTATTACCTCGTCCTCGGCGCCGTCCTGTTCGGAATCGGCGCCACCGGCTTGTTGGTACGCCGGAACCCGTTGATCATGTTCATGTGCATCGAGCTGATGCTCAATGCCGTCAACCTCACCTTCGTCGCCCTCGCTGTGCGCTTCGGCAACATCGACGGCCAGACCGCCGTGTTCTTCGTGATGGTGGTCGCTGCGGCCGAAGTGGTCGTCGGGCTCGGCATCATCATCTCGATCCTCCGGCGCCGACCCGGCGCGACGGCCGACGATCTCGCGGAGCTCAAGGGATAACCCATGCTCGAAGTCATCTGGTTGATTCCAGCATTTCCCTTGGCCGGGTTCTTGTTGATCCTGCTGTTCGGCAGGCGACTCGGCGATCCGAAGGCCGGCTATCTCGCGGCGACCATGGTGTTGGCGTCCTTCGTCGTCGCCGTGGGAGCGTTCTTCGATCTGCGAACGATGCCCGCCGAAGAACGTCAACACGTCGAGGTGCTGTTCTCGTGGGTGCCGGTTTCGTCGCTGCACATCGACATGGCCTTCCTGGCCGACCCGCTCAGCCTCACGATGTGTTTGTTCGTCACCGGAGTCGGTTTCCTCATCCACCTGTACGCGGTGGGTTACATGCACGGCGACCCCAAGTTCTCGAAGTTCTTCCTCTACATGAACCTGTTCGTCACGTCGATGGTGGTGCTCGTCCTCGGCGAGAACCTGCTCGTCACGTTCCTCGGGTGGGAGGGGGTCGGAACCTGCTCGTACTTCTTGATCTCGTTCTGGCACACCAGGGATTCGGCGGCAACGGCGGGCAAGAAGGCGTTCATCACCAACCGGGTCGGTGACTGGGGCGTGATGCTCGCGATGTTCTGGAGCTTCCAGGCGATCGGGTCGGTCAGCTACTCGGCATTGAACGGCGCCGCCGAGAGCGGGGCCCTCGCCCGGTCCACCGCAACCGCGATCGCCATGTTGCTGTTCGTCGGTGCGGTCGGCAAGAGCGCCCAGCTGCCGCTGTACCTCTGGTTGCCCGACGCGATGGAGGGTCCGACCCCGGTCTCCGCTCTGATCCACGCCGCCACGATGGTGACGGCGGGCGTGTTCCTCATGACCCGCGTCAGCCCGGTGCTCGAGGCCTCGGCCGTCTGGGCGCCGCAGGTGATCGCGTGGATAGGCGCGCTCACGGCGCTGTTCGCGGCATCGATTGCGGTCGCGCAGAACGACATCAAGAAGGTGCTCGCGTATTCGACGGTCAGCCAACTCGGCTACATGTTCCTCGCCATCGGCTCGGGCGCATATGTCGCAGCGATCTTCCACATGGTGACCCACGCCTTCTTCAAGGCGCTCCTGTTCCTCGGCGCCGGCTCGGTCATCCACGGGATGCACCACGAGCAGGACATGCGGCGCATGGGGCAGATCCGCCGATACATGCCGATCACGGCCGGCACGTTCATCGTCGGGTGGCTGGCGATCGCAGGCGTCCCACCGTTCGCCGGTTTCTGGTCGAAAGACGAGATCCTGCTGTTCGTGCTGGCCGACAACATCGCGCTCTACGTGATCGGCATCGTGACCGCCTTGTTGACGGCGTACTACATGACGCGACAGGTGATCATGGTGTTCTTCGGCGAAGCGAAGTGGGAGAGCCACGCGGAAGAACACGGCGCGCACGGTGAGTTCAAACCGCACGAATCGCCGCCGATCATGCTGATCCCGCTGGTCGTCCTGGCCGGTCTGGCGATCGTTGGTGGTCTCATCCAGCTCCCGTCGTTCGGATGGGTCCCCAGCGGAGCCCAGCACCAGCTCGAGAACTGGACCGAGCCGGTGATCGAGTTCGCCGAAGCAGATATCGCCGGAACGTGGGCTGACGGGCACAAATTGATCCTCATCGGTATTGCCGTCGCGAGCGGCCTCATCGGCATCGCGCTCGCGTGGCTGGTGTACCAGCGGAAGCGGTTCCGGCCGGTCGAGCCTCAGCTCCTCGAAGAGGGCTGGAAGTACGACCAGACCGTCAGTGCCTTCATGGGTGGTCCCGGTCGCAAGGCCTTCGAGGCGGTCGCCTGGTTCGACTCGGCGGTCGTCGACGGCGCGGTCCACGGGGTGGCGAGGCTCGTGCGCGGTTCCGCGGGCGAGATCCGCAAGGCGCAGACCGGCAACGTCCGCAACTACGCCGGGATCGTGGGAGTCGGCGTCGTCTTGCTGCTCGCCTGGTTCGTGATTTTCCGGGGGGTGATGTGATGCACGGCGGCACACTCGCGTTCCCGATCCTGTCGATGCTGGTGTTCGTACCGGTTGCCGGAGCGCTCCTCATCACGTTGTTGTCCAAGCGACGCCCCGAATACATGAAGCTGGTCGCAGCTGTCAGTTCGATCGTCACCGGTGCCATGAGCGTGTGGCTCGTCGCCGAGTTCGATGGTCACGCGACCGGCTTCCAGTTCGTCTCGAAACACACGTGGATCGAGCAGTGGGGCATCTCGTGGCATCTCGGTGTCGACGGCATCTCGCTGTTCCTGATCGTGCTCACCGGGGTGCTGTTCCCGCTCGCCATCCTTGGCATCGATCCCCATAACGACGACCCGGCCAGGGACAAGCCATATTTCGCGTGGCTGCTCCTCCTCGAAGCCGGAGTGATGGGCTCGTTCCTCAGCCTCGACCTGTTCCTGTTCTTCGTCTTCTTCGAGATCGTCCTGGTCCCGATGTACTTCCTGATCGGCGGATGGGGCTACGAGGGACGCGTGCAGGCGGCCACCAAGTTCTTCCTCTACACGATGATCGGCTCGGCGTTCATGCTGGTGTCCATCATCGCGACGGTCTTCATCGCCAGCCGCAACGGTGTGGGCCATGTCACGTTCGACCTGGTCGAGATCGCCGAACATGCAAGCTTCGCCGCGTCCACGGGACGTTGGCTGTTCTTCGGGTTCGCGGTGGCGTTCGCGGTCAAGGTCCCGATCTTCCCACTGCACACCTGGCTTCCCGATGCCCACACCCAGGCGCCCACCGCGGGCTCCGTCGTGCTCGCCGGCGTGATGCTGAAGCTCGGTACGTACGGTTTGTTGCGATTCGGCCTGTACCTGTTTCCCGAGGCGTCGCTGTGGAGTCGCCACCTCTGGCTGAGCCTGGCCGTCATCGGCATCATCTACGGGGCCATCGCAGCCACGATGCAAAAGGATCTCAAGCGCCTGGTGGCGTACTCGTCGGTAGCCCACCTCGGGTTCATCGTCTTGGGGATCTTCGCCGTCACCTCGCAAGCCCTCACCGGTGCCGTGATGCAGATGGTCAACCATGGTGTCTCCACCGGTGCGCTGTTCCTGCTGGTCGGCATGATCTACGAGCGGCGTCATACCCGCCAGATCGCCGACCTCAAGGGCATTCAGGCGGTCGCCCCGATCTTTGCAGCGACGTTCATGATCGTCATGCTGTCGTCGATCGGTGTGCCGGGCCTGAACGGCTTCGTCGGCGAGTACCTGATCCTGATCGGCGCCTTCCTGTCGGCCCGCTGGTACGTGGTGGTCGCAGCGACCGGCGTGATCCTTGCCGCGCTCTACCTGTTGTGGGCGTATCAACGGGTGTTCCACGGCGAACCCGATGACGACAACAAGACGTTCGCCGAACTCAAGATGAAGGAAGCAGCCGTGCTGCTGCCCTTCATCGGGGTGATCGTGTTCACCGGCGTGTACCCCAAGCCGATGCTCGAGCGGATCGAGCCGGCCGTCGACGCGCTGATCGCCCATGTCGAAACGAGGACCGGTCACGTGGCCCCGCAGCCCACCACCATCGTCATCGACGAAGTCACGCATGAGGAGGGCGAAGGATGATCGCTCAGGACGACGTCTTCCTCGCCCCTGATGTCGAGTGGTACCACCTCAGTCCGATCATCGCCCTCGTCAGCGGGGCGTTGCTGCTGTTGGTCGTCGGCGCACTCACACCGAGGTGGCCGCGAGGACTGTACGCCTACGTCGCGGCGCTCACCGCGGCCGTCGCAGGAGCGTTGGCGCTGCTGCAGTGGAATGACGTCACCGACAACGGGGTCTCGACGCTGGTCGGTGGCGCGCTGGCGTTCGACACGTTCGCTCAGATGATCACCATCACGATCTGTGCAGCGACCTTTCTGGTCGCGTTGGTGACCGATGACGAACTTCGCCGGGCCGGCAAAGACGGACCAGAGGTCTATGCGCTGTTCCTGATCGCTGCCACCGGTGGTGTCGTGATGGGCTCGGCGAACGACCTGATCCTCTTGTTCCTCGGTCTCGAAACGCTCTCGCTGGCGCTGTACGTGCTGGCCGCCTCGGACCGAGAGCGTCCGACGAGCCGCGAGTCGGGCATCAAGTATTTCGTGCTCGGCGGCTTTGCCTCGGCATTCTTCCTGTACGGCATCGCCCTTGTCTATGGCGGTACCCAGTCGACCAACATCGGTGAGATCATCACCTCGTTCCAGACGTCGGTGCTGCTGGACGGCAAGGACACGCTCGTGCTCGCCGGTATCGCGCTGTTGATCGTCGGCCTCGGGTTCAAGGTTGCCGCGGTGCCGTTCCACGTGTGGACACCCGACGTCTATCAGGGTGCGCCCACCAATGTCACCGCCTTCATGGCCTCGGTCGGCAAGGCGGCCGCGTTCGCTGCGATCTTGCGCGTATTGGTGATCGCGCTGCCGTTCCATCGTGACGACTGGCGACCGGCGATCTGGGTGCTCGCTGTGCTGTCATTGGTGGTGGGTTCGGTGTTGGCCGTCGTGCAGACCGATGTCAAACGGATGCTTGCGTATTCGTCGATCAGCCACGCCGGGTTCATCCTGGTGGGGGTCGAGGCCGCCGGTCACGATGCCGGCGAGCGCGTGCTGGGCGACGGTATGCCGAGCGTGTTGACCTACCTCCTGCTGTATTCGGTGCTCACCGTGGGTTCGTTCGCCGTAGTTGCCCTCGTGGCTCGCAGCAATGGTGGCGATACGTCACTCGATGCGTTCAAGGGTCTCGCTGCGCGGCGGCCGACGCTCGCGCTGGCCCTGACCATCTTCCTGCTCGCTCAGGCCGGTGTGCCCCTCACGTCCGGGTTCATCGCGAAGTGGGGTGTCATCCAGGCGGCCGTCGCCGAGCAGAGCTACGCCATCGCCATCATCGCGATGGTGGCCGCAGTCATCGCGGCGTATCTGTACCTGAGGATCATGGTGAGCACGTGGCTCGAAGCAGGTGACGACTCGACCGTCCGAGAGGCCGTGCCAATGTCGACCGGCCTGGCGATCACCGCCGCCGCCGCGTTCACCATCCTCATCGGTGTCTGGCCGGGATGGTTGCTCGACGCTGCCCAGAGCGTCACCACCTACGCCCGCTGAACTGCGGTACACAGCGGCGGCGCGGCCACGACCGGGTGCTGGTCAGTCGACGACCGACGGGTCAGGAATCCGTGCTCTGAGCGTCCAATTGAACGTCTTCCATCCCTGGTCGGGGGAGGCGATCGTCACTGCGATGCGACGTGCGTC
The DNA here is from genome assembly GCA_024641005.1 of Acidimicrobiaceae bacterium. Lineage (GTDB taxonomy): Bacteria > Actinomycetota > Acidimicrobiia > Acidimicrobiales > Ilumatobacteraceae > Ilumatobacter. The sequence continues at coordinate 28,556 of JAHEDX010000025.1, read as the reverse complement.
GGCGTCGCTGATCGGCTGTGGGCGAGGTGCCTTGCAGTGCACTTCGGCGACGCGTTCTGCCATCAGATACCAGCCCATCGCTTCGTCGACGTTGGAGCCGACGGTCAACAAACCATGGTTGCGGAGAATTCCCAGCTTGGCGTTGCCGAGCGCTGCAGCGATGCGTTTTCCGCCGTCGACGTCCTGGATGTCGACCTCGCCGTCGTCGAAGACGGCGTTGCTGTCGTGGAACGCGACCGCCTCCTGACAGATCATCGAGAACGGCATCGCGCACGCCGACCACGGCGTGCCGTACGGCGTGTGCGTGTGCACTGCGCTCACGATGTCGGGACGTGCCTCGTGGACCGGCCAATGGATGAAGTACGCAGCCGGATTGATCTCGCCGTCACCTTCGACGAGGGTGCCGTCCGGGCCGACCAGCACGAGGTCGGCAACGGTGGCGCTGCCGAACGGGACGCCGTAACGGAGCAACCAGAAGCAGTCGGTGTGGTCGGGATCGCGTGCCGAGATGTGTCCATCGCCTTGCTCACCCCAGTGCAGCGCTCCGAACAAGCGGTAGGCCAGTGCGAGCCGGCGCTTGCGGTGTGCTCGAAGGGCGACGGCATCGGCGAAGACCGGCTCGTGGTCGGTGAGTGAGAACGAAGCGTGCTGGCCCACAGACCGACATCGTAGGTGCCGACGTCACCGATGCGATCACGCGAACGCCCCCACTGCCGCGGCGCAGCGCGGGGGTTAACCCCACCGCCGATTCGCCGGTCGGCTCCATGTCGCCCCAGCCGCGAGTTCTCGACGATGGAGGCATGAACGCAACAGCACTTCTCTCACCCGTCCCGGTGGCGCCGCCCACTGCCGGCGCATCCCTCGTCGAGGCCCGCGACCTGACCCGCATCTGGGGCAAGGGGGACGCGTCGCAGATCGGTGTCAGTGGCGTGGATCTCGACGTTCGGCCGGGCGAACTGGTGGCCGTCATCGGTCCGTCCGGATCGGGAAAGAGCACGCTCGGCGCATTGATCGCGGGGATCGACCGTCCGACCTCGGGCTCGCTCGTGGTGAGCGGCACTCGGATCGATCGAATGAAAACGGATCAGTTGGCGGCATGGCGGGGCGGAAATGTCGGCATCGTCTTCCAGGACTTCCACTTGCTGCCCACGCTGACGGCGGTCGAGAACGTCGAGTTGGCGCTCGAACTGGGGAGTCGTGTCGGGCGGCGTCAGCGTCACCAGGCTGCGCTCGAGGCACTCGAACTGGTCGGGTTGGGAGGCCACGCACACAAGCTTCCCGCGCAGATGAGCGGTGGTGAGCAGCAACGAGTGGGAATTGCCCGAGCGACCGTCACTCGACCGGCGCTGATCGTCGCCGACGAGCCGACTGGTGCGCTCGACCAGGCGAACGGTCACGCAGTGTTCGATCTGTTGGCCGGTCTCACACGGACCGGCACGACCGTGGTCTTCATCACCCACGATCTCAACCTGGCCGACGCCGCCGACCGCGTGGTGTCGATGATCGACGGTCGAGTCGCGTCGGTCGACGAGCGGGGAGCGGGGTCATGAGATCGATGCTTCGACAGTTCCGCCGGGCCCCGGGCCGCATCCTTGCGAGCATCTTCGCGTTGGCATTGGCCGTCGGCGCGATTGGCGTGCTCGCCATCCCCACTGTCTCGAAGGGCACGCTTCGCGAGGCGGCTGCCAGAGATGGTCTGGCGGACATCTTCGTCGACACCACTCCGCTCGGTCCGGCACAACTTGCGCTCATCAACCAACTGGACAACGTCGCAGCCGCAGAGGCGGAGGCGACCATTGCGGTCAGAATGTCCGACGGCTTCCTCACGCGGATGATCGGGCTCGACTTCGCAGCACAGACGATGGACATCGTGCAGCTCAGCGCCGGCCGCATGCCCGCCGCTGCCGACGAAGTCGTGACGTCCGAATCGCTCGCTGCGGTGGGTGATCGCATCGTCGCGAACAGCGTCTCCTACGACGTCGTCGGCACTGGTGGCACCTTGTGGTGGTCGCAGGACGATGTCGTGTATGCCGATCTCGAGACGGTCACCGCGCTCGGCGGCAACCAGGGCAGCAACCGGCTCCTCATCACGGCCTCCGACGATGGTTTGTCGGAGCTGCGCTCGATCGCCGACCAGGTGCGAGTGGTGCTGCAGACCGACGGTGACACCTTCACCACGTTCCCCGTGTACCTGCCGGACGGCTCGACGCCGATCGACCAGGACATTCAGCAAGTCAGCACCTTGATCGGATTGCTCGGCATCATGGCGGGTCTGGTCGCGCTGGTGCTGCTGGCGTCGACGACGAACACGCTGATCACCGAGCGCACTCGGGAGGTAGCCGTCATGCGTGCACTCGGAGGACGGTCGAGGCCGCTGCGACGGCGGCTGCGTCGGATCTCGCTCGGCATCACGACGGTCGCACTCGTGATCGGGCTGCCACTGGGCATCCTCATCAGCAACTTCATCGCCAGGATGGTGCTCGAGGAGTTCATCGGCATCACGCCTGATTTCGCGATCGATTGGCGGGTTCTCGCCGGCAGTGCCGTCGGGGTGATGCTCGGCGCACGGCTGGTGGCGGCACGCGCCGCACGTCGGGTGACGAAGCTCCCTCTGGCGGAGGCCCTTCGCGATCGAGAAGGCGCACCGTTCGGCGGTCGTTGGACACACCGGCTTGCTGCCAGGGTCCCGGTCGGAGGACTGCTCGGGCGTATGGCATCGCGCGCATCGTTGCATCGGCCCGCACGCACGCTGGCAGTGGTCGTGCAGATCGCTGCAGCCGTCGGCGCCGCCTTCCTGATCCCGAGCCTGGCGACGTCGGTCAACAACTTCAACTCCGCGACCCACGAGCCATGGTCGTCGCAGTCGGTGACCTCTGCGCGCGACGCGGGCCTCCCATTCCCCGAATCGGTCACCGCCGGCATGGCCGACACCGAGTCGGGGATCTATGTCGAGGGCGAGCTCGAGGAATGGCAGATCGATCTGTACGGGCTGGAGGTCGACACCGAGATGTTCGATCCGATGCTCACGGACGGGCGCTGGGTCCATCCGGCCGGCCGTGAAGCGGTCGCGAGCGCTGGATTTGCAGAGCGCAACGGTCTAGAGGTCGGAGACACGCTCGTCGTCGACCTCGCCAGCGGGCGTTTCGAATACGAACTGGTCGGGTTGTCCGACGACTTCAGCCGGTCGCTCTACCTCGATCGCACGGTCCTGGCCGCCGACCTGGGCGAACCAGGCATGGTGAACACCATCTGGTCGATGCAGGAGCATCCCGACCTGGTGCTCCCGGCGGCCTCGCGAACGATCTCGGCGGCCGACCTCGCCGCCGATGACGCGGCCGGGCGTGCCGCGATCGTGCTGATCTTCGGAGCCATCGGTGTGATCGTTGCCGGCGTCGCAGCGCTCGCGGTGCTGTCATCGATGACTGTCAGCCTGTTCGAGCGGCGCCACGAGCTCGCGGCTCTGCAGGCGCTCGGCGCACGTCGCCGCCGCCTTCGCGGTCTGCTGGTTCGCGAGCTCCTTCCGCTCGGGGCGATTGGCCTGGTGGGCGGGCTGGCGCTCGGAGCGCTGGGGACTCGTGGGATCATCGCCTCCTTCGAGGCGAGCAACGCAGTCGACATCGGGGTCGTCGATGCAGTGGGTTCGATCCCGTTCATCGCAGCCGGAACCTTCGTGGCCCTGGTCCTGCTGGCACTCCTGACCGTCCGCAGCGCCGGTCGTCGGCCGGTGACCGTCACACTGCGAGGTGCGGCATGAACCGGCTGCCACCACCGAGGTGGACGTCGACGGGCAGCGGCGCGATGTGGAGTACCAGCGGAGTCGACACGGCCCGCTCGTCGTCATCCGGTCCATCGGGGCGCGAGACTGGCGCGGTGAGTGATCTGCCCCCTCCGCCGCCGCTCCCGCCCCCCGGCGAAGGTGGTGCAGCGCAGGTCGGCGCCGCACCGACATCTGACGGCGGTTCGGGATGGGACTGGGACCGCGCCAAGGATCTCGCCGAGACGTGGTTCCGGCCGCTCGCCGACCCGCAGGGATGGTGGGCGCTCGGCTACCTGTTCTTCAGCACTCTGGCGGCCCCGTTTCTCTTCGCAGCGATGGTCACCGTCGCAACACTTGCCTTCGGCCTGACGTTCATCCTGGTCGGCCTGTTGCTCGTCGTCCCGTTCTTCTTGATGGTCGAGCAGTTCGCCCTGATCGAGCGGCACTTCGCGAAGTTGGCCGGGCACCGGATCGAGCTGTTGACCCCGCGCCCCGTCAGCGGTGCCGGGCCACGCAACCTCAAGAGGGTGATCACCGATCCGGTTCGTTGGCGGCACGTCGGTTTCGTCGCCTTGAACGTGGTACTGGCACCGATGCTGTTCGGTCTTGCCGCATTCCCGCTGTCGTTCGTGCTGCAAGCGGTGTTCGGCGACGGGATCATCAACGGTCCCGGGTTCAGCCTCGGTACCGGGATCGACACCGGCGCAGTCGGCATCCTGGTTCTGCCGCTCGCAGCCTTCTTCGCCGGAGCGATCCCGCGGGTCGCGATCTTCATGGCGAGTCTGAAGGCGCAGATCGACAGCTGGTTCCTCGGCACCGACCGTCTCGCGATGGCGGAGATGCGCGTGAGCACGCTCTCGTCGCAGCGCTCCGACATTCTCGATGCCGTGGCGAGCGAGCGTCGTCGCATCGAACGCAACCTGCACGATGGGGTGCAGCAACAACTCGTCGCGATCGGTCTCGACCTGGGAATGGCCGAGCAACAGATCGATCGAAACCCTGCTCGGGCGAAGGAGTTGATCGGCAGCGCCCGACAGAAGGTGCAGGGTTCGATCGGCGAACTCCGTCAACTCGGCCGAGGATTACACCCCGCGATACTCGAGGATCGCGGCGTCGATGCAGCGCTTTCTGCCGTGGTGAGCGGCTCGCCGATTCCGATCTCGGTCCACGTCGACCCGGATCTCGCTCTGACGACCGATGTCGCCGAGACGGTGTACTTCATCGTCAACGAGGCGATCGCGAACGTGCTCAAGCACGCACAGGCCCGGGTCGCCTCGGTGCACGTCACCCGAGTGGGTCGGGATGTTCGAATCGTCGTCCACGATGACGGCGTCGGTGGCGTCGATCCATCGAAGGGCACCGGGGTGGCAGGCATCCGGGCAAGAGTCCACGGTGTCGACGGCACGCTGGCCGTGACCTCGCCGACGGGCGGCCCCACCACGCTGATCGCCGAAATCCCCAACGGAGGGTGATGGTCATGAACGATGAATCCCCACTCAGAGCGATCGTCGCCGACGACTCGGTATTGCTGCGGGACGGACTGGTGCGGTTGCTCACCGATTCGGGCATCGAGGTGGTTTCGGCGGTGGGGGATGCCGGCGCTCTTCTCGATGCGGTCACCGAACACGAACCCGACCTGTGTCTGATCGATGTGCGGATGCCTCCCACCCACACCGACGAAGGTCTGCGCGCTGCGATCGAGATCCGGCAGCGGTACCCACACATCGCCGTACTCGTTCTGTCTCAGTACGTCGAGGAGCGGTACGCGGGCGACCTGCTCGCGGGCGATGTCTCCGGCGTCGGCTACCTGCTGAAGGACCGGGTCATCGATGTCGACGATTTCCTGGTTTCGCTGCGACGTGTGGCCGCTGGGGGGAGCGCGGTCGACGCCGAGGTGGTCAGCCAGATTCTCGGTCGTTCCAGGCGTACCAACGAACTCGACCGCCTGACCCCGCGCGAGCGAGAGGTGTTGAACCTGATGGCGGAGGGCCTCTCGAACGCCGGCATTGCCGAGCGGCTCGTGGTCTCGAACGGTGCCGTCGAGAAACACATCTCCAACGTGTTCACCAAGCTCGGGCTCGACATCGAGGATGGAAATCACCGTCGAGTCCTCGCCGTGCTGACGTTTCTTCGCGCGTGAGCATCCTGCAAGCGGACTGTTCCGAGGGTCGTGACGTGCTCCCGTCCGTGTCGTCGCACCACCGGTCGGTTCGGTCCGTCGTCGCCCCGTTGCGTTGCCGTCTGGGGCGGACTCAATAGCGTGATGGTATGGATGTCGCCGTCGTAGATTTCAAGAGTCCCGATGCGCCCGCGCAGTTCGCGACCAGTCTGAGGGAGACAGGGTTCGCGGTGCTCGTGAACCATCCACTGTCATGGCCGATGGTCGAACAGATCTACCGGGAGTGGTCGGCTCTCCTCGACGATCCCGAGGTGATGGAGTACACGACCACCGACTCGCAGTCCGGTTACTTTCCACCGACGATCAGCGAGACCGCGAAGGGATTCGAGGTCAGAGACCTCAAGGAGTTCTTCCACGTGTACCCCTGGTCGGTCTATCCCTCCCAGGTCAGCGACGCCGCTCTGCGATATCGCGAGGATGCGATGTCGCTGGCACTGACCCTGCTCGACTGGGTCGAGGCGAACACTCCCGACGAGATCACCGACCGACTGTCGATGCCGCTCTCGACGATGATGCAGGACAGCGTACGAACGTTGTTGCGCGTCCTGCGCTACCCGCCGCTCCCGGCACATGTTCCCGACGGAGCGGTCCGCGCTGCAGCCCACGAGGACATCAACCTGCTGACTGTTCTGCCGGCATCGGATCAGCCGGGCCTCGAACTGCTCGGTGCCGATGGTGCATGGTTCCCGGTCCCGTGCGACCCGGGTTCGCTGGCGATCAACGGGGGCGAGATGCTCGACCTGGCGACCGGGGGCTACTACCCGGCCACCACTCATCGTGTGGTGAACCCCACCGGCGATGCCGCACGGGTCGCGCGGATGTCGCTCCCGTTGTTCTTGCATCCGGCCGACGATGTCGTGCTGGCCGAGGGTCGCACGGCGTACGAGTTCCTCCAACAACGCATTCGAGAACTCCGCGGCGAGCGCTGATCATTCGGTTGTGGCCATCCGTCAGGATGGCCTGGTGCCGCTCCGCAGCGATGGGTCGCGGCCGTACGGTCAGGCCAGCGCCGGCGCGGCTTGGCGCTCGCGGCGCTCGGTGAGTCGATTGGCGACCCGCTCGCTCTTGGCCATGCGGGCCATCAGACGGTCGCGTGCCTGCTCGCCCTCGGCCGACAGACCCTCCAGGTTCTCGACATTCCAGATCCGCTGCACGACCGGGACCAGGATCTGCTCGTGGTGCACAGCGAGGTCATAGATGCCTGCCGCGGCGATGCGTTTGGCGTGCTCGGCGAAGTTGGGGATGCCGGTGCCCGGCATGGCGAATGACGTGACCTGACGCTCCATCGCACACACCATCCCGTCGGGGTCGAGTTCGATCGCCGCCGCGGCGAGATCGCGATAGAAGAGCTGGTGCAGGTTCTCGTCGCCCGCCACGCGCATCATCACTTCGTACCCTGCCGGGTCGCCCATCATCTTGCCGGTCGAGCGGTGAGCGATCCGTGTCGCCAGCTCTTGCAGGGCGAGGTAGACGAACCCGTCCTGGAGCGATTCGGGCGTCGGGGTGATGCCGCCGGATACCTGCGCCATGCGTGAGCGCTCGAGCTCGTGTGGATCGATGGCCCGCGTCGCCATCAGGTAGCCGTAGATGGCCATCGAATGGCGACCCTCCTCGGCGGTCCAGCGGCGGACCCAGGTGCCCCACGCGTCGTCGTTGCCGAACATCTGCTCGACAGTGCGGAAGTAGTAGGGCAGGTTGTCCTCGGTGAGGAGGTTGACGAGCAGCGAGGAGCGCACTGCGTCGTCGATCTGGTGGCCGGCGAGATCCGCGTCGGCAGCCGTCCATGCTTCGCCGATGACCGGGTCCTTGCCCCGGCCGTAGGGCACGTGCTCGTGGGGGAACCACTCTTTCGATGTCGCAAGGTGGCGTTCGAGCAGACGCTCGACGGTGGGTTCGAGGTCGGAGAGCACTTGTTGGGCTGCGAGCACGACGTCACCGTAGCGCCCTACCGACCAGTAGGTAGCCCGGGGGCAGAAATTTTCGAAACGTGCAAACGGCGGTGGACGTGCAGTTCCGGCCTGCTGTGGTGGTCGGTGTGGACCCGACGCCTACTCGGTGTTCCTGATCGGGCTGAACGAGAAGATCGCCAGTAACACAGCGGCGGCCACGGTTCCCGCCATCAGAGCCCAGGTCGTACCGGCGGCGCCGAGGACCAATCCTGCCGCAAGTGGGCCCGTGGTCTGGCCCAAACGGGCGAAGCCGGTCCAGGTGGCCATCACTGCTGCGCGGTGTTCGGTCGGAGCGTTCGCCAACGCGGTCGACTGGAGCGACGGGATCATTGCGCCTTCGGCGAGTCCGTAGAGCAGGGTGCCCACGATCAGGACGCTGAGCGCAGACGTGAGCCCGATCAACGCGAAGGCCACGACCCATGTCGCTGCACTCGCGATCAACAGCGTCCCAGTGGGCGCGCGCCGTCGAATTCGGCTGAGGTTGAACGCGCTCAGCGATGACGTCACCGCGGGCAGACCGATCACCAGGCCGCGCCATCCGGCGCTCAGTCCGAATTCGCCCTCGAGATGGTTCGGAAGCACCGCCAGGAAGACCCCGAACAACACCGCAAACGCCAGACCACCTCCGACGAGCGTCCCGAGAACCGTGGGATTGCGCAGCGCCTCGCCGACCCCACCGAGTTGTGTGCGCACGCTGTCCGGTGATTCCGGCCGGCCGGCATCGAGCATGAACCACGCAACTGCGGCGGTCACCAGACCGAGCCCACACGGGGCGAGGGCCCATCGCCAGCCGACGGTGTCGGTGAGAAACCCCGACAAGATCGGGAAGGTGGCGAGGGCCGTCGTGAGCACGCCGGCGTTCTTGCCGATCCAGTACGTCTGCTGATCCGCCGGAAACGTGTCGCCGATCAACACGATCGCGAGGTTGACCAGCCCGGCCGCCCCGAAGCCCATCGCGAATCGCGCCAACAGCAGCAGGTGGAACGTCGGGGCGATCGCGACGAGCACGCCGGCAGCGCCGAAAACGGCCAGGCACGGTACGAGTACGTTGCGTCGTCCCATCCGGTCGGCGAGCACGCCCACGACCGGTGCGACCACGATGCCGGGAAGGGCTGTCACCGCGACCAGCAGGCCGGCCGCACTCTGCGGGCGGCCGAATGTAGAGAGGATGTCGGGTATCGCCGGTGACAGCAGCGAGTTGCCCATGATGCTCGTGAGGGTGACGGCGAAGATCAACGGCAGAAGCCGTCGCTGCTCGGCGGTCATGGGAGGCACCGGTTGCACGCTAGGGGTTGCGCGGCCCGCAGGGGAGCGGTGCTGTAGTCGGGGCTGCCATTTTCGGTACGTTGCCGCTGTGGTCGAGTCTCACCCTTCGTCATCGTTCGGAGTGCCCAGCATCGATCTCGCACCATGGTGGGACGGCGACGACCTCGAACGCCGAGCGCTCGCTGCGACATTCGACGACGCAGCAGCCTCGTACGGTTTCGTGCAACTCCGAGGTCATCGCATCCCTCACGCAGTGATCGATGCGATGCGAAGCGCGACGGATGCGTTCTTTGCGTTGCCGCTCGACGACAAGTTGGCGGTTCGCCCCGGCGATCTCGCGGTGAACCGCGGTTACGCAGCCTCGGGCAGCGAGGCGCTCGCCTACAGCGTCGGCGACGCGACGCCGCCCGATCTGTTCGAGGCGTTCAACATGGGAGAAGACGATGTCGACGAGACCGAGCCGTTTTACGCCGCCGAGCGTCACCGCTTGTTCGCTCCGAACATCTGGCCCGCCGAACCGGTCGAACTGCGCCCGGCGTTGGTGGCCTACTTCGCCGAGGCCCGCCGTGTGGCACTGGCGTTGACCGATCTGTTCGCACTCGCGCTCGGGTTGCCCGCTCACTGGTTCCGCCCGTTCGTCGATCGTTCTACCACCACTCTGAGGACCATCAACTACGAGCAACGGGCCGGCGCGTCCGGCCCGTTGCCCGACCAGCAGGGCATGGGGGCCCACACCGACTATGGAGTCGTGACGATCTTGTGGGCCGATTCAACGCCCGGGCTCGAGATCCTCGGTCCCGACGGTCGATGGCATGGCGTGATCCCCGACCAGGACGCTTTGCTCGTCAACCTCGGCGACCTCACCGCTGAGTGGACCAATGACCGGTGGCGCTCGACATTGCATCGCGTCGTGCCGGGCGGTGGACCCCGCCGTCGCAGCACGGCGTTCTTCTTCGATGCCAACTGGGATGCACCGATCGAATGCGTGCCCACGTGCACCGATGCGTCCCATCCCCCGAAGTATGCGCGGGTCCTCGCCGGTGAGCATCTGATGGCGAAGCTGATGGGCCCTCGCACGATGCGGCGCAGCGAAGCGATCGACACCGCGGCCGACCGCCGCGGTCGCTGACGACGCTCGGTCGACGGTCCGCATTCGTGCCCGACCTGGCAGATTGGAACACGAGAAGAATCTCCACATCCGGGGCTGGAGAGTTTGGGAATGCGTTCGACACGCCTGGTAACGTCGCTGCCCGATGTCGCTGTTTCTGCGCGATTACCTCACCGTCGTCTGGTTCGGACTTGCCGCGATCTTGCTCGCGGGTCTGCTGCTGGGTGTCGCGGCAGCTGTCAGACCTTCGCGCCCTGGCAAAGAGAAGCTGATCGCCTACGAGTCCGGCGTCGACCCGGTCGGGCTCGGGTGGTCGCAAAGCCAGATCCGCTATTACGTGTTCGCACTGCTCTTCGTGATATTCGATGTCGAGGCAGTGTTCATCTTCCCGTGGGCGGTCTCGGTCGAGCGATACGGCTGGTTCGGCCTGATCGCGATGCTGGTCTTCATCGTGCTGCTGCTCGACGGTCTCGTCTACGCGTGGAAACGAGGGCTCCTCCGATGGGTCTAGTGGATCGCGGGCGCATGCCCGCCCCGCTCACCAAGTTGTTCAACATGGGTCGCTCGTATTCGATGTGGGTGTATCAGTGGGGCCTTGCGTGTTGTGCGATCGAGATGGGTGCCGCGTTCGGGTCCCCGCGCTACGACGTGATGCGTCTCGGTGTCATCCCGCTGCCAGCCAGTCCACGTCAGGCCGACCTGGTGGTCGTGTCCGGCACCGTCACCGACAAGATGGCTCCGGCGGTCAAGCGGCTGTATGAGCAGATGCCCGAGCCCAAGTACGTCATCTCGATGGGATCCTGCGCCAACTGCGGCGGCCCTTACTGGGATTCGTACTCGGTAACCAAGGGCGTCGACCAGATCATCCCGGTCGACGTGTACGTGCCGGGATGTCCGCCCCGGCCCGAGGCACTGCTCGAAGGCATCGTGCTGCTGCAGCAACGCATCAAGAACGAGGACATGGCGGCCAAGTGGCGCAACGAGGAGTTCACCACGCTGCAGAAGACAGCTGCCCTGCAGCAGGCCGAGGCGCGCCCGGCCCCCGAGCCGATCGTCGTCGGGGGTGGTCCGATTGAGTGACACCGCCACCGGGAACGACGAAACAGCGGCGTTGCCCGGCGACGGCCTGCGCGAGGGCATCGTCGACGGCTTGCGTTCCGATCTCGGCGACCGTCTGCTCGACACCCATCTCCTGCCACAGAAGGACCTGTGGGTGCGGGTTCAACCTGACGCCTGGGCGCTGACCGCCGCAGCGCTCAAGACCCAGGGTTTCGAGTACTTCTGCTTCCTCTCGGTGCTCGACTGGTTGCCGTCACCGTTCGGCAAGGGCGAGGACGACCCCGAGGCCGAACCGACCGAGCCCAACACCGAGATCAAGCAGGGCTATGCCGGTGGAGCCTCGCGTTTCCAGGTCTTCGCGCGGGTCACCGATATCAAACGTCACGTCGGTGTCACGGTCAAAGCCGATGTTCCCGAGTCGATGTCGGTGCCGTCGTGGTTGCCGCACTACGCGGGTGCCAACTGGCACGAACGGGAGGCGCACGAGATGTTCGGTATCGGGTTCGAGGGCCACCCCGATCTCCGCAATCTCTACCTGCCCGGCGAGTTCGAGGGCTTTCCGCTCCGCAAGGACTTCCCGCTGCTGTCGCGCATGGTCAAGCCGTGGCCCGGCATCGTCGACGTCGAGCCGATGCCCGTTGTCGACGAGGGCGAGGGTGACGCGTCATGACCATGCTCAACGAGCGCCAGCAGCTGTCGTACATCGCCGCCCAGGCGGCTGACGCGCGTCTCAATGTCGAACTCGAGACCGAGGGCATGACGCTCAACATCGGTCCTCAGCACCCTGCGACTCACGGCACCTTGCGTATCATCGCTCGCCTCGACGGCGAGCAGGTCGTGTGGGCGGAGCCCGTCGCCGGCTACATGCACCGCGGCTACGAGAAGCTCACCGAAGTGCGTTCGTTCCCGCAGGTCACGACCCTGATCAACCGGATCGACTGGCTGGGCAGCTTCGCCAACGAAGTGCCGTTCATCCTGGCTGCAGAACAATTGATGGAGATCGAGGCGCCGCCACGAGCTCAGTACATCCGCACGATCCTGTTCGAGCTCAGCCGAATCGCCAACGTCAGCTTGTTCCTGGGCGATCTCGGTGTGCAGATGGGCGCGATCACGCCGGTGTTCATGGCCTTCCGTGACCGCGAGTACGTTCTCAACCTGATCGAGGGGGCGACCGGCGGTCGCTTCCACCCGAACTTCGACCGGATCGGCGGGCTCAAGGACGATCTCCCCAAGGGATGGATTGCCGAGACCAAGCAGGTCATGAAGAAGCTGCGACAGTTCTGTGACGAGATCGAGGATCTGCTGTTCGGCAACGAAATCTTCCAGAGTCGGACCCGCGGCGTCGGGATCATCCCGGCCGACGTGGCCAAGTCGTACGGTTTGTCGGGTGCCAATCTTCGGGCCTCCGGTGTCGATTGGGATCTTCGTCGCGATCAGAGTCTCCCGATGGCGTGGGACCAGGCCGATTTCAAGGTCTGGACGCACCCTGACGGTGACTCGTGGGCGCGTTGTTGGATCCGCCTGCAAGAGACCCGTGAGGCCACCAAGATCGTCGATCAGCTGATCGACAACATCCCCGCTGGGCCGGTGATGGCCAAGGTGCCCCGCATCATCAAGGTGCCCGAGGGCGAGGCCTGGGTGTCGACCGAGAACCCGCTCGGCGAGATGGGTTACTACGTGGTGAGCAAGGGTGACCTCGGCCCGTTCCGCGTCAAGATCCGCTCGGCCAGCTTCAACAACATCTCGATCACCCCGTGGGTGCTCAAGGGCGTCTACGTTCCCGACATCATCACCATCCTGGCGTCGCTCTACTTCATCCTCGGAGACATCGACCGGTGATTCAGCTCGCAGTGGAGATTCCGTACTGGGGACAGTCGCTTCTGCGCGTCCTCGGTGGGCTCGTCGCCGTGCTGCTGCCGGCCGGAACGATCGTCTATGTCTTCTTGTTCAAGATGATGTCGTTCATGCAGAGTCGCCTCGGACCGATGGAGGCGGGCCCCTACGGCTCGATGCAGCTGTTGGCCGAGGTCAGCAAATGGCTTCAGAAGGAAGACATCATTCCCGAGAACGCCGACGCGAAGATCTTCAAGATCGCGCCGATCATCGTGCTCGCGTCGACGTTCCTGCTGGTCGTGGTCGTGCCATTCGGACCCGATGCCTGGTTCACCGACTTCCAGGCGGGCGTCTTCTACGCCCTGGCGATCGGTTCGGTATCGGTGATCGGCATTCTCATCGCCGGTTGGTCGAGTGCCAACAAGTATTCGTATCTCGGTGGGTTGCGTGCCGCGGGCCAGCTGATCGCCTACGAACTCCCGATGGTGCTCGCCGTCGTGGGTGTCGTGATCCAGGCCGGTTCGATGAACCTCCAGCAGATCGTGGTGGCCCAGAACACCCAGGAGATCTTCGGGCTCGACTGGATCGGGTTGCCGTTCGTGCTCACGCAGTTCGTGGGTTTCCTGATCTTCATGATCGCCGTGCAGGCCGAACTCACTCAGGCGCCCTTCGACATGCCGATCGCCGAGTCCGAACTGGTGTCGGGTTACATGACCGAGTACTCGGGCTTCCGATTCCTGATCTTCTTCATCGGCGAGTTCGCCACGGCCGGGGTGTTTGCCTTCATCGCTTCGATCCTGTTCCTCGGCGGCTGGGGCGTTCCCTTCAGCTGGTTCGGTTGGGAGTCGCTCGATCAGGTCGAGAACTGGATGAACGTCGTCGGTCCGCTGATCATGCTCTCGAAGATGATGCTGTTGGTCGGGATCATCATGTGGGTGCGGTTCAGCTATCCACGCTTCCGTGAAGACCAACTCCAGCGGTTCGCTTGGAAGGTCCTGATTCCCGTTTCGCTCGCGAACATCGCGATCACCGCCATCTTGAAGGTCGCCGTCTGATGAACGACTTGCCGACCGTCGAAGGGGTTGCTGTCTGATGCCTGCCAAGCCGAAGGTTCCGGGCCTGATCAAGGGTCTCGGTGTCACGATGGGCACCATGTTCCGCACCGCCAAGAACGGCGCGAACACCGTGCAGTACCCGCACGTCAAAGAGACACCTCCGGTGCGGGCTCGAGGCGTCATCGCTCTGCGCGAAGACAACTGCACGGCGTGCATGCTCTGTGCCCGCTCGTGCCCCGACTGGTGCATCTACATCGAGGCGCACAAGCAACTCGCTCCACCGCGCAGGGCCGGCGGTAAGCCGCGCCAGGTCAACCATCTCGATCGGTTCGACATCGATTACGCGCTGTGCATGTACTGCGGCATCTGTGTCGAGGTGTGCCCGTTCGACGCATTGTTCTGGAGTCCTGAGTACGAGTACTCCGAGCCGCACATCGCCGACCTCTTGCACGACAAGTCGAAGCTCGGCGAATGGATGGAAACCGTGCCCGAGGCACCCGAACTCGAGGCGGGGGCGCAGAAGAAATGAGCTTGCTCGCGGTCCTCGCTTCCGACGTCAACGTCGCTCAGAACGTCGGGTTCTACGTCATCGCTGCGATCATGTTGTTCGCCGCGTTCTCGGTGGTGAGCACCAGCGACGTCGTCCATGCAGCGCTCTGGCTGGTGGTCGTGCTCGGTGGTGTCGCAGCTCAGTACATCCTCGCTGCGGCCGAGTTCGTGGCGGTTTCGCAGGTGATGGTCTACATCGGGGCCGTCATGGTGCTGTTCCTGTTCGGCATCATGCTCACCCGGTCGATGATCGGTTCCGACACCGACGTCAACAACAAGGGTTGGGGCATCGGTATCCCCGTGGCGCTCTTGATGTTCGGCGTGCTGGCCTACTCCGTGATCGATGCATTCGACAACACGGTGCTCGTCGATCGGTCCGAGGTCCAGATCGCTTCCACCACAACGGCGATTTCCGACGGTTACCTGGGCGACTACCTGGTACCGCTGATCGCCCTCTCGTTCGTCCTGCTCGCCGCTGCCGTCGGCGCCATCGTCCTGGCCAGGAAAGACTGAGGAGGAGCGACCGATGTATGCCGTCAACTTTCTCCTGTTGAGTGCCGCGTTGTTCTGTATCGGCGTCTTCGGTGTCATCGCCCGCCGCAACGCGGTGATGGTGCTGATGTCGATCGAACTCATCCTCAACTCGGTCAACCTCAACCTGGTCGCATTCGCCTTGATGAACAACGACGTCGACGGGCACATCTTCGCGCTGTTCGTCATCGCGGTCGCCGCTGCCGAGGTGGGCGTGGGCCTGGCGATGGTGCTGATGATCTACCGCAATCGCCGCTCGATCGCACTCGACGAACTGTCGGAGATGAAGGGCTGACATGTTCGCAACAGAAGCACTCACATCGGGGTGGTTCCTCGAGAACGCCTGGCTGATCCCTCTCATCCCAACGGTCGCGTTCTTCGTGATCCTCGGCTTCGGCAAGCGGATGCCTCAGGGCGGATCCGAAGTCGGCATAGCGTCGATGATGGCCTCGTTGGTCCTCGCGGCCGGGGCGACCTATCAGTGGATCCAGCGGGTCCAGTCGGTCGAGGGCGGCAGCGAGGGTGCGCTCGGAGCGATCCGTGGTTTCGCAGGTTCTGCGCTCCCGAGTGCTGCCGAGACGGGTCACTCGGCCGCCTACGTCGAACCGGTCATCCGGCATTGGACCTGGTGGCAGAGCGGCGGTATCGAGTTCACGCTCGGACAGCACATCGACGGGCTCGCGATCATGGTGCTGCTGGTCGTCACCTTCATCTCGCTGCTCGTACAGGTCTACTCGACCGAATACGTCAAGGGCGACCGCCGGTACACGCACTTCTTCGCAGCGTTGACGCTGTTCTCGGCCGGCATGTTGATCATGGTGCTCGCCGAGTCGATGGTGCAGTTCATCCTCGGCTGGGAGATCATGGGACTGACGTCCTTCCTGCTGATCGGTCACTGGTGGGAGGACGGCGCCAACAGCCGGGCGGCCCTCAAGGCTTTCTTCACGGTTCGCGTCGGCGACATGGGCCTGCTCGTCGGCACCGCGATCATCTACTTCGGCGCCAGCCAATGGGCGCAGGCCCGTGGCTCCAACGGGTTCAGCATCCAGGCCATCTCCGGGTGGGCGCTCAGCGAAGGCGCCGACAGCAAGGTGTTGATGTGGGGCGCCGTTGCGTTGTTCATCGCCTGTATCGGCAAGTCCGGCCAGTTCCCGTTGCACACCTGGCTTCCCGACGCCATGGCAGGTCCGACGCCGGTGTCCTCGCTGTTGCACTCCTCGACGATGGTCGTCGCCGGCGTTTATCTGGTGGCCCGCCTCTATCCGGTCTTCTTCGTCGGTCTCGACATCCTCGACACAGGGGTCAATCTCGTCGCCGTCATCGGTGGCATCACCATCATCATCGCCGCCGCACTCGCGTTCGTTCAGAACGACATCAAGAAGGTGCTCGCGTACTCGACGGTCTCACAGCTCGGCTACATGATGATGGGTCTCGGCGTCGGCGCCTGGACCCCCGCCGTGTTCCACATCTTCACCCACGCATTCTTCAAATGCTGTCTGTTCCTCGCTGCCGGCTCGATCAGCCATTCCGGTTCGCATCACAGCTTCGACATGAAGAAGGACATGGGTGGTCTGCGCAAGTTCATGCCGATCACGTTCGCAACCTGGATGGTGTCGACGTTCGCGCTGTGCGGCGTTCCGTTCTTCTCGGGATTCTTCTCCAAAGACGAGATCATCGACAACGCCAATCACAACGGGTACACCGTGTTCTTCTACGTCGGGCTGATCGGCGCCGCGATGACTGCCGCCTACATGACTCGTGCCACCTACCTCACCTTCTTCGGCCAGCCCCGCGGAGCAGCGGCCGGTGAGCACCACGATGCACACGACCCTGCCCACGCCCATGGCGAAGAACACGCCCTCGACGAGATCGAGGAGCACGAACACGTCGCCGAGCCGGTCCTCGTCGGCGCCGCCGTCGCGGCAACCCAGGGCGACGACGGTCACGGCCACGGCGGCGGACACGACGACCACGGGCATGGCGATGACGGACACGATGCGCACGCCGGTCCGCACGAGTCGCCGTGGCGTATCACGGTCCCGCTGATGATCCTCGGCACGTTGGCGGTGTTCTCCGGCTATCTCAACGCGCCGGCGGTCGGCACCGAGTATTTCACCGAGTGGGTCGAACCGGCCGGCGTGGTCGTCGGCGCCGAACACGACGAGAGCGGTGCTGCCACGCACACCGACACCGAAGAGCCCGAGGCGTTCGCCAGCGGCGTGTTCGGTCGTGCCACTCCGCTGCTCGCTGCCGAAGATGGCGAGGCCACTCACAGCGGTGGCGAGGGCTGCGGCTTCGAGGGCCCGACCGAGGGTGTCTGCTACGCCCCGGCTCTGTCGCATGCCGAGTTCAAATGGATCAATACCGTGCCGTCGATCTTGCTCGTCGCGTTCGGTGCGCTGACCAGTTTGTGGCTGTGCCTCGGCATCTTCGGTGACAGGAAGAACCCGTTCAAGGGGCTCACCCAGCGCAACAGGCTCGCAGGTGCCGGTCATCGCTTCCTGGTCAACAAGTACTACCTCGACGACCTCTACGAGAAGGTCATCGTGCACAGCGTGGCCCACCCCATCGCCAAGGCGGCGTACTGGGTCAACCAGAACATCATCGACGGTGTCGTCAACGGAGCCGGACGCTCCACCAAACGCACCGGCGAATGGGTCTACCGCAACATCGACCAACGTGTGGTCGACGGCGCGGTCAACGCATCGGGCCTGGTTGCCAGTGAGACCGGCCACGCCCTCCAACCCGTCCAGTCCGGCAAGGTCAACCAGTACGGCGCGCTGTTGTTCGGCGCCGCCGCGGTTGGCGCGATCGTGCTCGTCCTGCTCAACGTCTGAGGCTCAATTTCATGGATTACAGCAACAACGCCCTTCTCACGATCGGCACGTTCCTCCCACTGGTGGGCGTGCTGATCATGATGTTCATTCCCGGCTCCGAAGAGCGGACCCACAAGCAAATCGCGATCGTCACGTCGGGTCTCACGCTGGCGGTCGGCATCTACACGCTGATCCAGTTCGATTACGGCAACTCTGCGACGCTGCAGTTCGCCGTCAACGAAGAGTGGATCAGCGTCATCAAGTCCAACTACATCGTGGGCCTCGACGGCATCAGCCTGCCGTTGTACGTGCTGTCGATGGCGGTCACGTTCCTGGTGGCGATCTACACATGGAACAACGTGCCGGACGCCGGCAATCCCAAGGCGTTCCTGATGTTGATGTTGGTGCTGCAGGTGGGAATGGCGGGTTCGTTCGTCGCCCAGGACCTGATCTTGTTCTTCGTGTTCTTCGAGTTGGTGCTGCTGCCGATGTACTTCATGATCGGCGTGTGGGGCGGTGAGGATCGCCAATACGCGTCGCTGAAGTTCTTCCTCTACACGATGTTCGGTTCGGCGTTGATGCTGGTGGCGTTCCTGGCGCTCTTCTTCCAGACGGGTGCCGAGAGCTTCAGTTTCGAACACCTGATGTCGGCCGGCGCGCTGATCGATCACGACGTGCAGGTCTGGATCTTCGCAGGCATGTTCGTCGGGTTCGCCGTGAAGGTCCCGATGTTTCCGTTCCACACGTGGCTGCCCGATGCCCACACGCAGGCCCCCACGCAGGGCTCGGTCATCCTTGCCGCCATCCTCCTGAAGCTCGGTACGTACGGATTCGTGCGGATCGCGTTGCCGATGCTTCCGATGGGTGCCCACGAATGGGCGCCCGTGATCGGGATCCTGGCCGTGATCGGCATCATCTACGGTGCCCTCGGCTGCCTCGCTCAGACCGACATGAAGCGGTTGATCGCGTTCTCGTCGGTTGCTCACATGGGATTCGTCATGCTCGGCATTTCGACGCTCACCACCTTCGGGATCAACGCGGCCTTGTTCGGCATGGTCGCTCACGGGTTGATCACCGGCATGCTGTTCTTCGTCGCAGGTTCTGTGAAGCACCGGTATCACACGCTCGAGATCAAGCGCCTCTCGGGCATGCTGATCCAGATGCCCAAGATGGGTTGGATCCTCGGGTTCGCAGCGATGGCGTCGCTCGGCCTGCCCGGCCTGGCCGGCTTCTGGGGCGAGTTCCCCGCGATCCTGTCGGCGTACAACCCGGGATTCGGGCTCAACCCCACGCTGTTCCGCACGTTGATGGTGGTCGCTGCGCTGGGCACCGTGCTCGCGGCCGGCTACCTCCTGTGGTTGTACCAGCGCACGGCGTTCGGCGAGCCGAACCCCGAGTTCGTGTCGCACGGTGAGCCGGCACATTCGCTCAGCGCGGCGGGCAACGAAGACCATCATGACGAGATCCACGATGTCTCGGTGGTCGAGTGGATCGCCTGGACGCCCTTCCTGTTGGCCATCGTGGTGTTCGGTGTCTACCCACAGCTGATGTTCAAGGTGCTCGACCCGGCGGTGGTCCAGCTGGTCGAGCGAGTGGGGAACGGCATTCCGTGATCGCCACGCTCCTCGCCCAGGCGCCGGACTGGATCCGGCCACATGTCGACTGGCATGCGCTCGCGCCCGAGCTCGTGCTCGTGGTCGGTATCAACCTGGTGCTGCTGATCGACCTGTGGTTGGAAGACACCAAGAAGTGGATGATGGCCTCGCTGACCGGGTTCATCCTGCTGGGCGCGTTCATCCCGGTCGTCACGCTGGCGGTCATCGGCGACGACGTCCGGTCGATGTTCTTCGATCGATACGTGGTCGACCAGTACGCGCTGGTCCTCAAGGCGCTGTTCTTGCTGATCGGCTATGTCATCGTGCTGATGAGCCAGAACGAGCTCGAAGAAGGCGGCTATTACCAGGGCGAGTTCTACCTGATGTTGCTCGTCAGTGTGCTCGGCATGGTGATGATGGCGTCGAGCCGCGACCTCGTCTCGGTGTTCGTCGCACTCGAGTTGTTGTCCATCCCCGCGTACATGATGGCGGCATGGCGCAAGCGTGACGCGAAATCCAACGAGGCGGGCGTCAAGTACTACCTGCTCGGAGTGTTCGCGTCCGGAGTGCTGTTGTACGGCATGAGCTATCTGTACGGCACCACCGGCACCACGAAGCTCACCGAGATCGGAGCACGGCTCGCCGAGGCCGACGCAGGTGCCGGCCTCATCGCCATGCAGGTGATCGCCGTCGTGTTCGTCATCGTGGGGTTCAGCTTCAAGGTGTCGGCCGTGCCCTTCCACACGTGGGCACCCGACACCTACGAGGGGGCCCCGCTCCCGGTCACGGCCTTCTTGTCGGTCGCGTCGAAGGCAGCTGGCTTCGTCGGCCTCGTCTCGATGCTGTATCTCGCGATGTACGCCGCGGACGGCGTCTACGAGCCCTTCATCTGGGTGCTCGCAGCGCTCACGATGACGGTCGGCAATGTCGTGGCGCTCCGCCAGACGAACATCGTGCGCATGCTGGCCTACTCGTCGATCAGCCAGGGCGGGTTCATCCTGATGCCGCTCGCCGTGCTCGCGACGGGCGACGCCGCCGAGTCGGCGCTGAAGGCCGTGGTGATCTATCTGCTGATCTACGCCTTCTCGAACCTCGGAGCGTTCGCGGTGATCATGGCCGTCAGTCGCAAGACCCAGAGCGGCGAGATCTCGTCGTTCGGTGGCCTGATGAGCTACGCCCCGGGCCTCGGGCTGCTGATGACGCTCTTCTTGGCTTCGCTGGCGGGCATCCCTCCGCTGGGCATCTGGATCGCCAAGCTGCAGGCGTTCAAGACGCTCCTCGACGCGGGTGGCGGTGCCGCCTACACGCTCGCGGTGATCGCCGCCGTCAACACCGTGATCGCGGCGGCCTACTACATGAAGGTGCTGCGCGAGATGTGGATGAAGCCGGTGCCCGACGGCGACGTGACGCCCATCAATCCGCCGCAGCCGATCTGGGCCGCACTCGGTATCTGTGCTGCCGGCACGATCGTGCTCGGCATCCTGCCGGGCTTGGTGCTTCGTTTCGCGGATCTCTCCGATCTCACGAACGCGCTCGGCGGCTGAGGATCTCCTCCCACTCGTCGTGTCGCAGACCTGGATCTGCAGCGTGATGACGTCAACGGTATGAGCGCAGTCATTCCGTTCTCCGAGTTCATGGCAGATGCCCTGTACGGGCCATCGGGCTTCTACACCACTGGAGGGCACGCCGGTCGACGTGGCGATTTCCTCACTTCGCCCGAGGTCGGCCCACTGTTCGGGGCGGTCGTCGGCCGGTTCCTCGATGCGCAGTGGCGGCGGCTCGGGTGTCCCGATCCGTTCGTGGTGGTCGATGCCGGTGCGGGGCCCGGTACGTTGGCGAGGTCCGTGATCGCGTCCCGACCAGCGTGCTCGGCATCGATGAGGTATGTCGCCGTCGATGTGTCGTCGGCACAGCGTGTCCAGCACCCGGAGGGGGTCGATTCGCTTGCGGCGATGCCGGATGGACCATTCGACGGGGTGATCATCGCCAACGAGCTGCTCGACAACCTCCCGTTTCGACTGGCGGTGCACGACGATGGCTGGCGTGAGGCGTTCGTGGTCACCTTGCCCGACGGTGGCCTCGTCGAGCACCTGAGCGCGCCGTTCGATCCTGTGCCGAGCGTGCTGCCGGCAGTCGCGCCGCTCGGCGCCAGAGCACCTCTCCAGGACGCCGCTCGTGCCTGGATCACCGAGGCACGCTCCCGGTTGCGTCTCGGGACCGTGATCGCGATCGATTACTCGTCGGCGACCACCGCTGGTCTGGCCCTGCGGCCGTGGCGCGACTGGCTGCGCACGTATCGGCGGCACGAGCGCGGCGACCACTATCTCGTTGCCCCCGGTTCGCAGGACATCACGACGGAAATCGCCATCGATCAGCTCCCCGAGCCCGACGCGGTTCGCAGCCAGGCCCAATGGTTGCAGTTGCACGGCATCGACGAGTTGGTCGAGGAGGGGAAGCGGTATTGGGAGCAACACGCTCACCGTCCCGATCTCGCGGCGATGCGGATGCGCAGCCGGGTCAGCGAGTCCGAAGCACTGCTCGACCCGAGTGGCCTCGGCGGGTTCTCGGTGATCGAGTGGAGCGCCGGTTGACCATGCCGACGCCGTGAGCTGGTGGCCTGGCTCGACCGCAGGTTGCAGGGCCCGAGCCACGGGATGCAATCTCAGGCACATGGGAACAGGTGCCTCAGGGGTGCGACCTCGTGCCGTCGCCTCATGTCCCTACCTCGGCCGGAGTGATCCGTCTGCCCGGAAGCGCCGGGCACGGCCTGCGAACTACCATGAACGCCCATGAGCGACGAGCAGCACGACACGATCGACGCGTTGATGGCGGAGAACCGAAAGTTTCCACCGTCAGAGACGTTCAAGGCGACCGCGCTCGTTCGTGACACGTCCCTGTACGACGAGGCGGCGACCGACGACGAGGGCTTCTGGGCTCGCCAGGCGGCCGACCTCGTTCGTTGGACGAAGCCGTGGGACACGATCCTCGAGTGGGAGCTCCCGTACGCGAAATGGTTCGTCGGTGGTCAACTCAATGTCACTGACAACTGCCTCGATCGGCACGTCGAGGCCGGAAACGGCGACAAGGTCGCGATCCATTGGGAGGGCGAACCGGGCGACCGTCGCACGATCAGCTATCGGGAACTCCTCGCAGAAGTCTCGCAGTTCGCGAACGTTCTGAAAGATCTCGGTGTTCGCAAGGGCGACCGGGTCAACATCTATCTGCCGATGATTCCCGAAGCGGCCGTGGCGATGCTCGCATGCGCCCGTATCGGTGCCCCCCACAGCGTCGTGTTCGGCGGCTTCTCCGCTCAATCGCTCGCCGACCGCATCAACGATGCCGAGGCCAAGGTGCTGATCACAGCCGATGGCGGTTACCGCCGTGGTGAGGTATTTCCGCTCAAGCCGGCCGCGGACGAGGCGGTCGACGACACCACCACCATCGAACACGTCGTCGTCGTGAAACGTGGTGGCAACGAGGTGACGATGGTCGAGGGTCGCGACCACTGGTACCACGAGCTGATGCAGGACGCCTCACCCGATTGCCCGGCCGAACCGATGGATTCCGAAGACCTGTTGTTCCTGCTGTACACCAGCGGCACGACCGGCAGACCCAAGGGCATCATGCACACGATGGGTGGGTACCTCACCCACGTCACCTACACCCACAAATATGTGTTCGATCTCGATCCCGAGACCGATGTGTTCTGGTGCACGGCGGATGTCGGCTGGATCACCGGGCACAGCTACATCGTGTACGGGCCGCTCTCCAACGGGTGCACACAGGTGATGTACGAAGGCGTCCCGAACTACCCGGCCAACGACCGATTCTGGGAGATCGTCGAGAAGTACCAGGTCACGAAGTTCTACACCGCACCGACGGCGATCCGTACGTTCATGAAGTGGGGTGCCGACGAGCCGGCGAAACACGACTTGTCGTCGCTGCGCCTGCTCGGCACCGTTGGCGAGCCGATCAACCCTGAGGCATGGATGTGGTACCACGAGCACATCGGCCATGAGCGTTGCCCGATCGTCGACACCTGGTGGCAGACCGAAACCGGCGGCATCATGATCAGCCCACTTCCGGGGGCGACCACGACCAAGCCCGGCTCGGCGACATTTCCGTTGCCGGGCGTCTCGGCCGAACTGGTCGATGACGATGCCAACCAGGTGACCAACGGCGGTGGTTATCTGACGTTGACACGGCCGTGGCCAGGGATGCTGCGCGGCATCTGGGGTGATGCACAGCGGTACGAAGACACCTATTGGGCGCGCTTCGAGGGGCGCTATTTCGCCGGCGACGGCGCCAAGCTCGACGACGACGGTTATCTGTGGCTCCTCGGCCGCGTCGATGACGTGATGAACGTCTCGGGCCACCGCATCTCGACGACCGAGGTCGAATCTGCGTTGGTGTCGCACCCGGCCGTCGCTGAGGCGGCGGTTGTCGGCGCCAACGACGCCACGACGGGGCAGGCCGTGTTCGCCTACGTCATCTTGCGCGGCGGCGCCGACGTGTCGGTCGCCGAACTCCGCGACCATGTGGCACGGGAGATCGGTGCGATCGCCAAGCCCAAGGCGATCTTCATCACCCCCGATCTCCCCAAGACCCGCTCCGGCAAGATCATGCGGCGTCTGCTCCGCGATGTCGCCGAGGGCAGGAATCTCGGTGACACGACCACGCTCGCCGACGCATCGGTCGTCGACGAGCTGCAGCGGCGCGCTGCAGATGGTGGTGGCGATGGCTGACGTCGCAGACGGACCCACCCCGACCGAAGACTCCGAGGCTCTGGACAGCCTCAAGATCGCTGACAATTCTGCCGATACGACACCCGTGGAAGACGGAATCGGATCATCCGCGCGTTGGAACTGGAGTCCCGTGACCGATGCTGGGGGACCGCCCCGCGTCGACGACGAGGCTCAGACCGATCGATCATCGTTCCAGTTCGATCTCGGTAGTGCGCTTGCCCGGCTCGGCGGGGACTCCGAACCGCAATCGGCCCCCGATTCCTCCGTGCCTGCCCCGCCGCTCGCCGGTGGGACTCCGGTGCCCGAAGATGTCCGGCCGCAGCGACCGTCCGAGCCGTCGCCTCTCGCCGAGCCGTCGGGGTCCGGCACTCCACCGGCACCCCTACCACCCCGGGAGGCACACGTGCCCCCGCCGACGCCGCAGGTCTCGCGAGTCGAACCTATGCCACCGCTGCCGACACCGCCGGTCCCGCGTGTCGAACAGGTGGGGCCGGACCCCTCGTCGTTATCCGCTCGAGCAGCCCAGGCGGCGCCGACCTCACCGCAACCGGCCGTGGGACCGGTGGTGACGTCTGGCGCGAACGACGCCGTCGCCGCCCGTTTCGACGACGAGCCGCTGCCTCGACGGTCGCGCGGTCCGGTGGCAGCGCCGGTACCTCCAGTGGTGCCGCAGCAGCGCGAACAACAGCGCGAACAACAGCGCGACGAGTATCAGCCGCCGCCGAGCCGTACGAACGCACCTGTGGGATCGGTATTCGATCCTGCTGCCCCCGCTCCCGCGCTGCCCGCACGATCGGCGGCGAACCGAACCTCGATGTCCCCGTCGAACCCGGTCGCAGCTGCCGGTCCGCAGCTGCCCTCCGGACGCCCCGACATGTCGGTGCAAGCTGCCACGGGGGCTTTGCCGACCCTTCCGGCGGCGACCCCGGCCGCGCCGCCGGCCATGACCATGCCGGTTACGTCGGCACCTGCTGTGCCCGACATCAACGCACTTCGCTCGGCGCAACTTCGCGCCAGCCGTCAACAGCGCCAGGGCAAGGTGTTCGGGCGGATGTTGCTGGCCGTCCTGGGTGTCGGCGCATTGATCGCGGCCGCGTTGATCTTTGGCCGGTCGTACCTGTTCCCGACCGACTGGGACGCGTCGTTGACACCGGTGGTCGATGCGATCCAGGAGTCGACCGGCGTCGAGTTCGACCACACCGTACCCCTGATCGTTCAGCCTCCCGACGAGTACGCGACGACACTGATCGAGCGCTCCATCGGGTCTGATTGGGAGGCCAGCGTGCCTGAATGGCGTGCGCTCGGGCTGGCCAACGGCGACGTGACCGCGTCCTCGATCGCCGCCGAACTCGCGCAGGCGCAGCCTGCCTTCTACGATCCGGCCTCCGACACGATCTTCCAGGTTGCAGGCAGCGATCCGGAACAGGCGCAGCCTGCGCTCGAGGCGGCTCTCGTAGCGGCCTTCCAGCATCAGACCGTGAGCGCCGACGAGAACGTCGTCGAGACTGCTCGGACCGGCTTCACGGGCGTGTCCACGCCGCAGTCGATCGCCCGTCGTGCTGTCGACACGTATCTGAGCAGGGGGCTCGCCATCGGACCATCCGGGGTGGACGCGACGGCGGTGACATCGGAAACCCTTCCCGTTCCGATCGCGTACGAGTTCGCCGCAGTCGATCGTCTCGGAGCGTCGATTCTCAGGGCGGCCGGCGCAGAACCGACCACCTTCCAGATCCAGACGCCGTATCCGGGCGCCATCTACGGCGCGCTGGACGACGACCCGACGTCGGCGCCGAGCCCATTGTTGCGGGCAGGCGAGCAGCCACTCACCGACGCATTGGCGCTCGGCGCCGATGACTGGTCGCTCGTATGGGGTGTGCGACTGCCCGCCCTTTCGGTCGAGCGTGCCGCAGAGGCGCTGACCGCCGACTCCTATCGTTCGGTGAGCAGGGATGGCGCGACATGTTTCGTGGCGCTGCTGCAGACCGCGACCCAAGAAGACGGCTTGTCGATGTTCGGGGCGATGCAACTCTGGGCGTCGCGTGCGCCTCAGGGTTCCCAGGCCGCCGCCACGTTGCTGACCCCGACCCGCGTGCAGCTCGAGGCCTGTGATCCGGGCGCCGGTGTCACGGTCACGTCGGATGTGGGCACCGTCGACTCGCTGATCGACCGTCAGATCGTCCGTCTCGACGGCTGAGGAGTTCGAGGTCCCTCGGTCTCACCCGACCGAAGCCGAGAGCAACTGCGATCAGTCGCGGAAGTTGTTGAACTGGAGCGGGATACCGAGCTCGCCGGCCTTCAACAGTTGCATCACGGTCTGTAGGTCATCGCGCTTCTTGCTCGACACTCGCACCGACTCGCCCTGGGTCTGGCTCTGGACACCCTTGGGGCCTTCGGCCTTGATGAGCTTGTTGATCTCCCGCGCCTTGTCGGACGAGATGCCGACCTTGATCGTGACGACCTGTCGCACCGTGTTCTGCGTCGCCTCCTGAACATCGCCGTACTCGACGCCGCGAAGCGATACACCCCGCTTGACGAGCTTCTCCTCGAGCACGGTGCGCAGCGCGTTGAGCCGGTCCTCGCTCACCGTTGCCAGCGTGATGACGAGATCGTTCTGCTCGATCGAGGAGTTGGTGTTCTTGAAGTCGAAGCGTGTCGCGATCTCGCGTTGAGCCTGGTCGATCGCATTTCGAACTTCCTGGCGGTCCACTTCGGAGACAACGTCAAAACTCGGCATGGGCACAGGCTAACGCCGTCGCATTCGCACTCCCGGCCGATACGATCGCGGGTCGACTCTGTCGATCGACTCGTTCGGTCGTCGTCGGGGTCGACAACTCAGTTTGGGTCGGTGCCCGAGTGGCCAAAGGGAACGGGCTGTAAACCCGTCGGCATTGCCTTCGAAGGTTCGAATCCTTCCCGGCCCACACATCTGCGATGGCGTCGCCTTTCGAGGCGGCGCCATTGTCGTTACCGGTGGCACTCGGCTCGTGCGCCGTTCAGAGCATACGTTGCATGACGGCGACGTCGAGCCAGCGGTGAAACTTGCGCCCTACCTCGCGTTCGATGCCGACCAGTTCGAAGCCGCAACTCGAATGCAGCGCTCGAGACGCGGTGCTCGATGCCTCGATCCGTGCGATCACCGAGTGGAACCCACTCTGGCGGGCGACCTCGATCAACCGCTCCAGCAGGGCCTTGCCGATACCTCGACCGCCGAAGTCACGGTGTATGTAGATCGAGTCCTCGACGGTGGTGCGATAGGCGGCTCGTTCCTTGTACGGCGATAGCGAGGCGAAACCCACGACCTGCCGGGTCGTCGTGTCGACGCCCACGATTGCCGCGAACGCGCCCGATCGGGCCGCCAACCATTCCTGCTGGCCCTCGAGGGTACGCGGAACGAGGTCGAACGTGGCGGTTGTCTCGGTGACTTCGCGGTTGTAGATCTCTGCGATCGCTCCGGCGTCGGCGGCGGTTGCGGGCCGGATGGTGACACGTGTGCCGGCAGCCTGCTTCGGATCGCTCATCGTCGACAGCGTAGTGAGCTGATCGGTGCCCTGAGCAGGATGTTCACCGAGCCTGATCGTCAAGAAATCGCGCCGAGCCGCGAGGTGTGATCGCCATGTCGGCCGGTACACTGGCACGTCGGTTCGCGGCTCTGCCGCGCACCGAAACCTAGAAGAGCGCCCTCTTAGCTCAGTCGGCAGAGCACAGCCATGGTAAGGCTGGTGTCGTGGGTTCGATTCCCACAGAGGGCTCGACCAACCGGTCGGGGCAACCCGCCCGGGGGCCAAGGCCAGGGCGCCGTAGCTCAGTTGGTCAGAGCATCCGGCTCATAATCGGAAGGTCATCGGTTCGATCCCGATCGGCGCTACAAGAGGGCGAGCAACAGCGAGCCCGATCAAAGAAGAGATCCGAGCGGACCCGAAAGGGAACGCAGCGACGAATCCGTTCGGTCTCGAGAAGTTATCCAAATAACCCCGGAGACAAAGGGACACTGCAATGAGCAAGGCGAAGTTCGAGCGTACGAAGCCGCATGTGAATATTGGGACGATGGGTCATATTGACCATGGGAAGACGACGTTGACGGCTGCGATTTCGCGGACGTTGGCGGATCGTGGGT
>JAHEDX010000024.1:38811-49417 GCA_024641005.1 Acidimicrobiaceae bacterium | reverse complement strand
GCTGCCGAGCCATCGATCGGCACAACGAGATGCTGAAACATGGCAACCTCCTTGGACGAACCATGTACTGATTCGATCGTCGCGAGGCGAGCCCGGACGAGACAGAGGCTTTCGACCCCGCAGGACCGGACGATCGGCCGATCAGCGTGCGACGCGGGTGCGTGCGATGCGCCGCATCGGTGGTTCCGTCTTCGGTGGAACCTTCCGCGGTGGGAGTTCAGCGAGCAGCTCGGCTGTCGCCGAGGTCACCTGCCGAACGGCCCGTTCGAACGCCTCTTCGGTGGCCTCCGACGTCTTCTGGACGCCGCTCACCTTGCGCACGTACTGACGGGCCGCCGCCTCGATCTCATCGGGGGTAGCGGACGGTTCGAGGCCACGCAGGGTCGTGATGTTCCGGCACATCGCAACACGGTACGCGCCGGCCGGCGATCACACCACCGATGCATCCGGACTATCCCGCTGCGGGAATGACCGCGAACACTCCGGATGCAGCGACGAACTCGTTGCCCGCCTCGTCGGTCACGACGCCATCGAGGTGCACGAGTCGACGACCTGCCCGCCGCACGATCGCCGACGCTGTCAGTGTGCCCCCGAAACACGGAGCGAGGAATCGGGTGTGGATATCGACCGTCGAGCACCAGTTGCCTGCTTCGAGCACGCTCATCGTTGCGCCGCCCATCGCTGTGTCGAGCAATGTGAACATCACCGCGCCGTGGACCGAACCGTGCGGGTTGATGTGGCGTTCGTCGACCGTCAGCGATGTCGTCGATGTGCCCGCGCCCGACTCGATCGTGAACCCCAACATGTCGCGGAGGGGAAAATCGGGAGCGGGGACGGTCTCGTCGTTCACAAAGGGCGACCGTACTGGCCTGGCTCCGAGGCGGAGTGGTCGCAACCGGCAGCGATCCAACGATCGGCGTACGATCGCGTCATGTCAGGCGACGGCAGCACTTCCTGGGCCGACCAAATCGTCGAACTGCTGCAGGCGATGCGCAACGAGCGGTACGGCGAACGCGTCGACATGCTCGACCACTCGCTGCAGACCGCCGCCAGGGCGAGCGCCGACGGGGCGTCGGATCATCTCGTGTTGGCGGCGCTCCTGCACGATGTCGGCCACGTGCTCGGTAATGCAGGCGAATGGGGGCTCGCGGACCATGCTCGGGTCGGCGCCGCCCACCTCGGCAACGGGCTACCGGCCGAGGTGGTCGAACCGATCCGCCTCCATGTCGACGCCAAGCGGTACCTGGTGGCGACCGACGACACCTATGCCGATCAGCTCAGCGAGGCATCGATCAGGTCCCTCGACGAGCAGGGCGGGCCGTTCTCGGCCGATCAGGCGGCACGGTTCGAGGCCGAGTCGTTCGCGAGCGATGCTGTTCGGCTGCGGCGGTGGGACGATGCGGGCAAGGTGGTCGACCAGGATGTCCCATCGCTCGACGAGATCCGCGAACTCCTCGAGCGGGTGCATCGCGACCACGTCGGCAGCGGCTGATCGGTCGCCGACCGCACGGGCGAATCTCGCTCGCGGCACATCTCTGCCTGGAACGACATCATGACGTAGCGTTGCCGAACGATGCGTTGGCGCCGGCCCGAGGGCCTCCTGGTTCTGGAGCCATCGGTCGGCACCGAACTCGCCCGGTTGACCGGCCTCGAGGGCTTCGCACGTGCCGTCATGACGGGGGTCGTCCCGCTCGCCGCATTCGATGCGTTGGGGTCGAAGGCGGCCGTCTCCTACGTCTTCATCGGCGGCGCGGTGATCACGGTCTTGTTCACGTTGAACGTCGGTGCGCTCGAGCGGCACCTGCAGCGACGCTGGGTCGTCACGCTGGCCGCCGGCTTCCTGTTCGCCGCTGCCGCACTCCTGGCCGTCGCCGACGGCCCTCTGTTCGCGGTCGCGATCGGGCTGAGAAGTGCCGAGGCGTCGATCTTCTCGGTGTGCCTGTCGCTCTACATCATGGATTTCATCGGCAAGCGGGATCTCACCGTGACCGAGTCGCGTCGCATCGTGTACTCGGGCGCCGCATGGCTCGTTGGGCCGACGCTGGGGGTCTGGCTCTGGGGACGAGGCTCGACGGTGGCGCCGTTCGCAGTCTCGGGCGCTGCCACCCTGGTGATGATCACCTATTTCTGGAGGTTGAGGTTCCATCACCATGCCGTGTTGATGACGCCGACCTCGACGATCTCGAATCCGTTCAGCAACGTGATCCGCTACTTCAGGCAGCGGAACCTTCGGATCGCCTATGCCATCACCCTGAGCCGTGCCGTCTTCTGGGCCGCGTTGTTCGTCTACGGACCGATCTACATCGTCGAGGCGGACATGCCGACCTGGACGGCCGGTGTCTTCCTGTCGACCGCCAGCGCGATGTTGTTCACCAGCCCGCTGATCCGGCGCGCCGCCGATCGATTCGGCACCCGCACCATCATCATCGGCGCGTTCACCCTGATGGCACTCAGCATGTCGGCGCTCGCCCTGCTGAAACGGCCCGAACCGATCGGCGTGGTCTTCTGGCTGCTCGGCGCGATGGGCGGAGCGGCACTCGACGTGCTCGGCAACATCCCCTTCATGCGGATGGTCAAGCCTCGCGAACGGACCGCTATGACCACGGTCTTTTCGACGTGGCGGGAGGTGTCGTTCCTCATCGCCCCGCTGATCGCTGCGATCGCGCTCGCAGCCGGATCATTTCGGATTCTCTACGTGGTCATCGCAGTCCTGCTGGGGGGAGCAGCCGTCGCGACCTCGTTCCTCCCGCGCCGAATCTGAGGCCGGATCGCGATCGAGGCTCCGACGGGTTGCTCGTGCGACGCGGGACGGTACGGTGAACGCAGGCTCGTAGCAGACCACGGGAGGAACGGTGGCGTACGTCTTGGACCCAGCTGCGTCGGTGACGCACGAAGTCCGATGCGTCGCGATCGACCGGGTCGACGAGGCGATCGACATCCTTGCGAACCTCGGCGCCGAGGACGATATCGAGCACGACGTCCACGAGGTGCGCAAGCGATGCAAGGAGGCCCGGGCCCTCGCACGACTCGTGCGTTCCTCGCTCGGTGACGAATTCGGCGTGTTCAACGGGCTCGTCCGTGATGCCGCCGACGAGCTGGCATCGATCCGCGATGCCCATGCCATCTTGGCGACGTTCGACAATCTGAGGATGTCGGGCAGCAACGCGGCCGAGGACGAACTCGATGGCGTCCGTGCCGCTCAGGCCGCCGCAGCCGACGAGGCAACGCACGGCGTCCACGGTCTCGACCCTCGCATCGGGCGGGCCCGAGACCTGCTGCGTCGCAGCCGCGACAGTATCGATCGCTGGGACGTTCCCGATGAGTTCGACATCCTGCGCCAGGGCGTCGAACAGACCTACGAGCGCGGACTGCGATCCCTGCAACGGGCGCGTCACAAGCCGACCGACGATCGGATGCACGAATGGCGCAAGTCGGTCAAGACGCTCTGGTACCAGCTTCGGTTGCTCGAGCGCGCAGCACCCAGCGTGTTGGAGGCGATGATCGAACGACTCGACGGTCTCGCCGAAGCACTCGGCGACGATCACGATCTGGCCGTACTGGTCGGGCGTCTGACCCGTCATCCGCGGCGATTCGGCGACAAGCGCCAGGTCAAGCGAGCGATTCGCCTCGCCCGGGCGCAGCAGGACGACCTTCGCCGGCGAGCGTTTCGACTGGGTGCAACCGTGTACGCCGAGACGCCAGCATCGTTCGCCGCGAGGATCGAGGCCTACTGGACGTGCACCATCGAGCTGGGGCCCGAGCTCGTCACCGCCGGTATCGCCGAACTCGCCCGCGACGAGCGCCGCGAGGCCACCCCGCCCGACGCGGCCGGCTCGACGAGTGTCCTCGAACGCGAACGCAAGTTCCTCGTCGCCCACACACCAGAGCTGCCCGACGGCGGCACCGTTCTGCGGCAGGGGTACCTGGCGATCGACAAGACCGTGTCGGTCCGGGTACGCGATGCCGCGAACGAAGGATGCACCCTCACCATCAAGGCCGGTCGGGGTGCGGTTCGGACCGAATTGGAATGGCCGATCTCCGACGAGCAGTTCGCGGCGGCATGGGAACACACGCGCGGTCGCCGGATTCACAAGACGCGGTACCGGCTCCCGCTCGCGAGCCATGTGGTCGAGCTCGACGTGTTCCACGACGACCTGGACGGTCTGATGTTCGCCGAAGTCGAGTTCGAGTCGGACCACGCACTCGAAACCTTCGAGCCGCCGCCATGGTTCGGCAGCGAGGTCACCGACGATGTCGCATACACCAACGCTTCCCTCGCGATGAACGGGCTGGCCGCGGGCCGACCCGACCTGGCGGACACGCCACCGGTTCGCGAACCGTCATCTCGCGCTTCACAGTGAGGCGTAGCGACGCCGCGCCCACAATGCGACGTACACGAGCCCGACGAGCACCGGCACCTCGATGAGAGGACCAACGACGCCGGCGAGGGCTTGACCTGAGGCGACACCGAACACCCCGATCGACACCGCGATCGCCAGTTCGAAATTGTTGCCGGCAGCCGTGAACGCGATCGATGCGTTGCGCTCGTACGGGAACCCGAGACGGATCCCGACGAAGAACGAGCCGAACCACATGATCGCGAAGTAGGCCAGGAGCGGGAGCGCGATCCGGGCGACGTCCCACGGCTGGTCGGTGATCCGTTCGCCTTGCAGTGCGAACAGGATGACGATCGTGAACAGCAGTCCATACAGGGCGACCGGCCCGATGCGGGGCAGGAAGCGTTGTTCGTACCATTCGGTGCCTTTGGCACGTTCGCCGAAGGTGCGTGTGAGGAAGCCGGCGAGGAGCGGGATGCCCAGGAAGATGAGGACCGACTTGGCGATCTCCCAGATCGTGACGTCGATGCCGTCGCTGTCGAGCCCCAGCCAGCCCGGGAGGAGCTCGAGATAGAAGTAGCCGAGCAGCGAGTAGGCGACGATCTGGAACAGCGAGTTGATCGCGACCAGCACCGCTGCCAGCTCACTGCTGCCACATGCGAGATCGTTCCAGATCAGAACCATCGCGATGCAGCGGGCGAGCCCGACGATGATCAGACCGGTGCGGTACTCGGGCAGGTCGGGCAGCATCAGCCAGGCCAGAGCGAACATCACCGCGGGGCCGACGACCCAGTTCAGCAGTAGTGACATGGTGAGCGAGCGTCGGTCGATCGATTCGTGGATCGACCGGTACTTCACCTTCGCGAGCACCGGATACATCATCGCCAGCAGCCCGATCGCGATCGGGAGCGAAACGGTGTCGATCTTGACCCGATCGAGCTGGTCGTTCAGGTCGGGAAAGCCACGACCGAGGAGGATCCCTGCGAGCATCGCGACACCGATCCATACCGGCAGGAACCGGTCGAGTGTCGAGAGCCGTCCGGACGGTGGGTCTTGCGCCGTCTCGGCGGTGTCTGGGCTCTGCTCGGTCGTCACGACATTGCAGCTTGGTTCATCGGACCCGGTGGCGTTCGACTCCCACCACCGAATCGATCACTGACAGCATCCAGGAGAGTTGCCGGTACTACTCGTGAGTACGACGTTCGAGAGCTGCTCGGTATCGCCCTGCTTGACGTACCACTCCCACCGGTTGCCATCGGGGGCATGGACCCAGGTCTCCGTCTTCTCGGCGTAACAGCAGATCGTCTCGTCGACTCCGGTGGTGGCGAGGCCGGACTCGGCGAGGCGGGCCTCGGCTGCCACGACCTCCGCAGCGGTCTCGGTCTCGACCCCGAGGTGGTTGATCGAGCCTGACTCGCCGCCCCCCTCGAACAACACGAGCTTGAGGGGCGGGTCGGCGATCGCGAAGTTCGCGTAGCCGGGCTTGATCTTGGCCGGCTCGGCGCCGAACATCTTGCTGTAGAAGGCGATCGCTTCGTCGAGGTCGGCGACATTGAGGGCGAGTTGCAGGCGCATGAGATGGGATCCTTTCGACCCGGACCATCCGGATCATTTCGATGATGATCGATATGATAGCGGAACATTTCGAAAGATGTCAATATGAAGGTTGTGGATTTCACCGAGACCACTCCCGCGCTGTGCTGCACGCCGCTGCTGCAGGTCACGCTCGACGAGGACCAGGCGGCCGAGCTCGCCGATGTGCTCAAGGCGCTTGCCGATCCGGTCCGGCTGCGGCTCGTGTCGCTCATCGCCACCGCCGCTGATGGCGAGATCTGTACGTGCGACCTCCCTGCACTGGTCGGTCGCAGCCAGCCGACCGTGAGTCACCATCTGTCGATACTCGTCAAGGCCGGGCTGCTCGAGCGCGAGCAACGAGGCAAGTGGGCATGGTTCGCTCTACGTCGG
Source organism: Acidimicrobiaceae bacterium (assembly GCA_024641005.1). Lineage (GTDB taxonomy): Bacteria > Actinomycetota > Acidimicrobiia > Acidimicrobiales > Ilumatobacteraceae > Ilumatobacter. The sequence continues at coordinate 43,115 of JAHEDX010000024.1, read as the reverse complement.
GACCGACTCGCCCAGGTGAGCGACATCTTGGTGAACCCTGGATGATTCGAGTCGGATGTCGGCACGGGCCGTCAGCGACTCCAGCCGTACCCGACGCGGGCGGCGGCGTGGTGGCCGCTCGGGCGACCCTGTGAAGCTGCGCAACTATGCGTTGGTGACGGCCGGCTACTGGGCGTTCACGCTCACCGACGGCGCCCTGCGGATGCTCGTGCTGTTGCACTTCCACGAACTCGGCTTTTCGCCCGTGTCGATCGCGTTCCTGTTCCTGCTGTACGAGTTCATGGGCATCGTCACCAACCTGATCGGTGGATGGGTGGGCGCCCGCAGCGGCCTCAACCGGACCTTGCTGGCCGGGCTCGCGTTACAGATCGTCGCGCTGGTCGGTCTCACGTTCCACCAGACGAGTTGGCGTGAGTGGGTATCGGTCGGATTCGTGATGGGCATGCAGGCGCTCTCGGGCGTCGCCAAGGATCTGACCAAGATGAGCTCGAAGAGCGCGGTCAAGTTCATCGCCGGCGACGGCGCGCTGTTTCGCCTCGTCGCAATCCTCACGGGTTCGAAGAACGCGTTGAAGGGCGTCGGATTCTTCCTCGGAGCAGCGCTGCTGTCTTGGCTCGGCTACGACGCCGCACTGTGGTCGATGGCCACACTGATCGCCATCGCGCTCGTCGCTGTCGCCGTGCTGCTCGATGAGGACATCGGCCGCGCCAAGACCAAGCCGGCGATCACGTCGATCCTGTCGAAGTCGAGCGAGATCAACCGGCTCTCGGCCGCCCGGTTCTTCCTGTTCGGCTCACGCGACATCTGGTTCGTGGTGGCTCTTCCGGTCTTCCTCGACGAGGTGCTCGGCTGGTCGTTCGAAGAGATCGGCGCGTTCCTCGCTGCCTGGGTCATCGGCTACGGGGTCGTGCAGTCGTTCGCCCCGCGGCTCCTGCGGCGATCGCTCGCGGGCGTCGATGCCGAGATCGGCGCCGCACAGACGTGGGCGCTACTGCTCGTCGGCATTTCAGCCGCGATCGCGATCGCCGTCGCGTTCGACGTCGCAGTCACCACTTCCGTCATCGGCGGGCTGATCGTGTTCGGCTTCGTGTTCGCCGTGAACTCGTCCCTGCACTCCTACCTGATCCTCGCCTACTCCCGCGGCGACGACGTCTCACTCGACGTCGGGTTCTACTATTCGGCGAACGCAGCCGGCCGCCTCGTCGGCACACTTCTGTCCGGCGTCCTGTACCTGTGGGGCGGGCTCGAGGCAGCACTGTGGGGATCCGCAGGTTTCGTGGCCATCACCTGGCTCCTCACCCTCCGCCTCCACCCCTCCGAGCGAGCCACGAGGGCCGAACGGCCGGCCGCCATGCCGGGTTGCTGAGCACCCTCGTGCGCAGGAAGCTCTCGATTCGTTCGACGGGCAGGAAGGCGAGATATGCGACACCGGTGAGCTGGTACGGGAACGTGATCGCCATGATGGCGAACACTCCGACGTGGAAGCACCATGCTGACGCGAGCCACACCAGCCGGGCGCGCCCCATAGTGAGGGCGACCGGCGCGCCGAGTTCGACCACCAGCGTGAGGACCGCGACCGGTGGCCAGATCCACTCGACACCGGCCAACCAACCGCCGAGCGGCGAATGGAGATCGTTCAACAGCAGTTTGCGCAGGTTGTCGGCCGCGACCCAGTTCCGCAACACGTCGCCGGTCAACCAGTCGGCGCCGCTGAACCGAAGTTTCGCCAGACCGGCGACGACGTAGCTCACCACGACGATCGCCATCATCAGGTTGAGCGCCCATCCGGTGCGCTCGTCCTCACCGGCCGAGTCGTCGACGACCATGAAGACCGCAAGCACGAGCAGATGGAGCACGAGCAGATGTTCGGTGTGGAAGACCTGCCCGAACGAGCTGGTGAAGCTGGCGATCAACAGCATCCCGATGCCGCCGACCGGCGCGGAGATCCGTACCGCCCTGCCCGAGGCAGCGAGTACCGAACCACAGAGTGCGACGGCCCAGACACCCATGATCACGGCACGACTCGGTTGCGAATCGACCAACGTGAACACGCCGATCGGATGAAACCGCCTCGCCGGGAGCCCGGCCACATCCCAGACGTAGCGAGCCCGCACGACCAGCCAGAGCACCGCATACCCGAACGTGGCTGCTCGAACCAGGTCGAGTCGCCGCGCCGGAACAGGTGCGAACCACCGGGTCGGCGAAGATTCGGCCATCACGGTGAATCCCCCGAGCCGGCAAGGCAACGAGCATGCACCTTGCGGCTCACCGGTTCGCGCTCACTGCGGAACCAGGCGATCGTGTCGTAGTGCACCGACACGACCTCGATCGTGCCATCGACGTGGACACTCTCGGCGATCTCCTTGCACAGCGCATCCGGACGTCCGGATCGGATCGCTTGCAGCACGGTCATCGCCGCCTGCACCGGTTGATCGGTACCACCCACCTCGAATGGGTCGAGTCGGCGCTCGATGCCATCGCCGTCGATATGAACGGCGACATCGAACCGGCTGATTCGGGGCCGATCATGGGCGAACATCGGGTAGTTCGAGACCGGCAGGCTGTCGATCTCGGACCCGCTCAGCGCCGGCCAGAACAGCAGCCCCAACAGCGCCCAACTCCCCACGACGACGCCAACGCGCCCGACTCCCCCTCGCCCCACACCTCCACGGTAGCCAGTTGCACGAGACCGTTCGCCGGCACTGGCGATCCACGACGACGACCCCGAGCCGGCACGATCACGACCGGTCGACGGTCCCACTGGCCACGAGCGGCATCACCGCGACGTAGCCGCGATGAACGAAGGCTCGCCTGCACACGGCCGAATCCATCCAGCTGGAAACCTCTCAGCGCCCCAGGTAGGAATCGAACCTACGACACACGGTTTAGGAAACCGATGCTCTATCCACTGAGCTACTGGGGCGGGGCCGCAACGCACCAGCGTGCGGCGCCCACAGGCTACCGAGACGACGACGACCGGCCGCGTCCAACCGTTCTGTTCAACACACTGCAGTACCGGTGCGGCCACATGCTGAACAGAACGGGGTGGTCAGGGGGGCTCGGAGCCATGTACTGATCACTTCATCGCGAGCGAGCGGGTCTCGTAGGTCGGCACCACGGCGACGGTCATCCGGTGCTGATCACGAGCTCGGCAGCGTTGCCCGACTCACGCGCCGCCATCGAAATCCCCGTCGACGACGCCCCCGTCAACACCAACGAATACGAGCCGTCACCACCAGCAAACAACGACGCCGGCAACACCACCTCGACCCACTGCCCCGACACCACCCGACCCGACACCGCCACCACACCACCAAACACCGGCGCCGACGCATACGTCACACCCGACTCCACCCAACCATCCCCACCAACACGCACCTCGAACCCCACCGACGACGAACTGTTCACCAACACCCTCAACACCACCGACACCGGAGCACCCGACAACCCACCCACATCAAACCGCACATACGACCGCAACACCGGCGACCCATCCACACGCAACACCGTCGCCGACCCATAGTTCCGAGTCGGCTTGCTCGCCGACACATACGCATCCGCCGACGCCGCGAACACGAAGTCCGTCTGCGCCGCAGCCACCGACACCGACACCACACCCGGCACCGACACCGCACCAGACGGATCCGACACCGTCACCTCGAACCCGTCGACACCCTCGAACCCGACCTCAGGCGTGTACACCACCTCAGCGGACCCCACCCCGTCCACACACTGCACGTTCGACACCGCACCCACCACACCATGCGCCGGGCCCGACGACACCACGAACGACAACCCACACTCCCGATCCACATCCGAACCCGACACCACCACCGTCGCCGACGAACCCGCGACCACATCGACCGACACCGCATCCATCACCGGCACATCGTTCACCGGCGCCACCACAACACTCACCACACCACTGGCAGACCCCACCCCATCCGACACCGCATACCCGAACGAATCCGACCCCGACCAATCAGCAGCCGGCACGAACGAACCCGACGAACAATCCGACGCCACCCACGCCACACCATGCACCGGACCCGACTCGATCACACACGACAACACATCACCATCAGCATCCGACACCACCGGCACCCAACCCAGCGACACCGCATCCTCGACACCAGACACCGACACCGCACCAGCAACCGGCAACGACCCCACACCCGTGCTCATCACGAGCTCGGCAGCGTTGCCCGACTCACGCGCCGCCATCGAAATCCCCGTCGACGACGCCCCCGTCAACACCAACGAATACGAGCCGTCACCACCAGCAAACAACGACGCCGGCAACA
>JAHEDX010000024.1:0-38711 GCA_024641005.1 Acidimicrobiaceae bacterium | reverse complement strand
TCACCAACACCCTCAACACCACCGACACCGGAGCACCCGACAACCCACCCACATCAAACCGCACATACGACCGCAACACCGGCGACCCATCCACACGCAACACCGTCGCCGACCCATAGTTGACCGTCGGGTTCACTTCGTTCACATAGGCATCAGCCGACGCCGCGTAGGTGATCACGTCCGGCACGTCGGGCATCTGCAGCGGCGGGGCGGCGACGGCCGCTGAGGTGTTGCCCGCCAGATCGAAGGCCTGCACGGCGTACACATGCGTGGCACCAGGCAACGCCGTCGCGTCGAGGAACTCTGTCAGCCCCGGCTCGACGGTCGACAGCGTCGCGCCGTCGCGGCGGACGGTGTATCCGGCCACACCGACGTCGTCGTTCGATGCCGACCAGGAAACGGTCGCCTCGAAGTGACTCAGCGCGGTCGCAGTGACCTGACCGGGGTCTGAGGGTGGCGTGCCATCGGGCGCCGCTGAACATCCGATCGAGCCGGAGTCATGCAGCGTGCCGGCGGTATTGACGAACGCATAGTTCGCGCCGGCCGGGTTGAGCTCGAGGCGAAGGGCACCGAACGATCCGACGGGACTGTCGGACCACGCGACGAGGCGAGGGTCGCTCCTCACCAATGCCTGGATGCCGTGGCCCCCGGTGCCGACGACGAACTCGGTGACCCCATCGGGGTCAGGCCGGAGGTTGCGGTCCAACGGCGCCCACCGCTGATACTGATGGTCGTGGCCGGTCAGCACGATGTCGACCCCGGCGTCGGCGAGCACCTTCCAGATCTCGTTGAGCTCGGGCGAGTCACCCTGCGGACCTGCACTGACCACGGGATGGTGGAAATACGCGATCGAGCAATCGGTGCCATTCGCTGCCAGGTCGTCGACGAGCCATTGGTATTGCGGGGTCCCGGGTGCCGTCTGGTCGAACTGCGACGTCGTGTTGAGGGTCACGACGTGCCAGCCATGGGTGTCGAAGCTGTAGTAGTCGGGGACGTTGTCCCAATAGTCGAAGTAGCCGGGGGCGACACCGTTCTCGTACTCGTGGTTGCCGATGACGGGGTTGGTGACGCCGTTCAGTGCGTCCCACCGAGAGCCGTCGTGGCCATACCAGTTGTAGAACTCGGTGACCGTGCCCTTGGCATAGACGTCACCCAGGTATGCGAGGAGATTCGGATTCCAGCCCTCCAAGAGCGCGACGACCGCATCCGCCTCGGGTCGGCCGCCTGCGCCGTCACCGGTCGCTGCAAACACGAAGGGAGCGCCATCGGGTGGCGTCGTGCCGGTCCGGATGGCGAAGGTGTTCGTATTGACCGGCGGTTCGGTGACGCCGTTGGCGAAATGGAGTGTGACCCTCACCAAGGGAGTGATCATCCCGTTGCGCATCGTCGCTTCGGCCGAAAGGACATGGGCGCCATCGACGAACGTCGCCGTGGGCAGCACGAAGGTGTACGGCGGGGCGACGTCCTCGAGGAGGAAATCGCCGTCGAGATAGGTGTTCACCCGTTGAACGGACGTACTGAGGCCGACGATGTCGACGCTGACCGAAACCGGCACGGCACCGACTGCGGTCGAGTTGTCGCCAGGGGCGTCGATGCAGACCGTGAGGCCCGATCCTTCGCTCACACACGTTGATGCCCCAACGGCCACCGACGACGCGAACGACGGCGGTAACACAAAGGCGACAACCGGAATCAAGACCTTCACGAGTCGATTCATGGCGAGACCTCCGCCTCGTTTCCCAGCCTAATAATCGTGCGCCACACGTCAATCGAAATCGGCCGGTCGATCGTCACGTCGAACTGCATCCAGCCACGATGGGGAGCCGATTTCGCCCGCACAGTGCGGAACTCGTCGACGCTGAGGGTGAGCGTTCGTGCCCTTTCCGAGTCAAGTACGCTGACGGTGTGGCACAGGAGCAACCGCCCCGGGTCGTACGTCTGCGTTGCCCGATCGGGCATGTATCCGAACTCCCCAGCGGAAACGTGGCCGTCTCCCACACGGATATCACGCTCGTGGGCGCATCGTTCTGGTGCACCGAATGTCGGGTTCGCGTCGACGTGCCGCTGCCTGCGATCACGATTGCTTTGCTGGTCGAACTCGGGGTGCCTACGAGCTCCGAGACGTTGCCACCCGAGCACGAACCGGTCAGCAGCGGCGAGCACCGACGCGCCCTGAGCGCACGATTGTTGTCGCAGGGTTCGCTGGTACCCGTTCACCGACTCGAGCCGTAGCGGCCTGGGGCCATGTCGAGACTCCCGAGCCGTGATGTCCTGCCCGCTCATCCCGTTCCCCCCTCGTCGTTCGCGATGGCGAGCAGCTCACGAGCGGGCAGGTTCGATCCGACGAGCGCACGCGAGGTGCAGGCCGCGACCTCGGCCGGTTCGTCCCAGGTGACGATCACCAACTGGTCGAGTCGTCCTAGTGCTGCTGCAGTGGACACGGTTGCCGGACGTCCCTGGACATCGGTTGTTTCGGTCGCGAAGTCGAGGTCGTCATAGCGATCGAGCACGTCGACACCGACCGCGATCTGCAGTTCTGCGCCCGCTGCCTCGTAGACCTCCACCCGTCCGAGCACACCGCCGCCGAGGTTCGGTAGCGATCGATCGACCAGGACCATGGAACCGGGCGGAGTGATGCCACTCGTCGGACAGGTGACGTAACGCGCCGGACGATCCAGCTGTTCCGAGGGGGTGGGCGGTCGTAGTTCGGCCCCCGCTCCCGAGGTGCCCAAGGTGCATCCGGCGCACACCATGACCAGTGATGCGACGCGACCGACCCAGGTTGCGCTTCGGGCGGTCATTGCCCCTCCCCCGCGAACTGCCGACGACGCCGCTTCGACGCAACCCACGTCGCAGCGACCATGATCACGACCACGAGGCCCAACGCGGCCACCTGCGGAGTTCCCGACCCCCGGTCACCTGGCTCGCTCGAGTCGAATGGATCACCCGCCGGGATCGGTTCGACTGGTCCGGTCCCTCCCAGCAACTCGGCCACCTTCTCGACATATCGGGTGCCGTATCGCCGACTCGGCTCGACATGCGAGTTCTCGCTGAACTCGTTCCAGCTGATCAAACCGATGGCATCCGGGGAAGCGGCAAGGGCGGCCTCGAGTTCGAGTGCCAGCGTCTCACCGTCGTTGCGTTCGACGACCGACGTACCGCCGACCAAGCGGGCGTCGAAACCTGGAGCGGCCGGAGGGATCCATATCCCCCCTGCACGATGCACCACCTCCGACATCGCGTCCAGCCGCTCCTGATACTTGCCCTGTTCCACTGGATTCACCGATGACCAGTAGTAGGCATCGCCATCGATCAGTCCGTCGAGGCGCTCGATTCCCTCGACGTCCTTCTCGGAGCCCAGCAGCATCAGTTGGTCGCGCCGTCCGAGGCCGATCGCCTCGACCTCGTCGCGGCCGAACCGCCACGAACCCGACAGGATCACCGCTGGCTTTTCGAAGAGATCGAACACCGGATTCGGCGTGAACGTCTCGATGAAATGATCGAGGTCAGAGACGATCCGGGACACCGGGAGCGGTTCGCGCTCGAAGTCGAGGCCCTGATAGATGATCGCGAGCTTGAAGTCGTTCGAAGCACACAACTCGATGAGCGTCTCGAGTCGGCGATCGAGCTTCTCGGTCCGTTTCCAACTCACGATGAAACCGTCGATACCCGCCGCTTGCGCGGTCAGGATGTGTTCGAGCATCACCGAGCGCTCATCACTCGAGTACTTACCGGTGAGAGGCAGGTCCGACTTGGCCCGATTCCACGTCGTCGCATCGAACCAGATGTAGTAATACGCCAGCACGGGCACCGACGTCGCAGTCGGTGCGGACGAGGCGTCGTCGGCATGCGCACGCCCGACTGCACAGACCGTCGACACACAGATCGCGAGCACACAGACTGCGACGCCCGCCCGGCGGGACGCCAGTCGGTGCCTCGCGGCACTCCCCAGGGAGGGACCGGCATTCATGTCCGACCCGCCTCGAATGGCTCGGACCGCTCAGCGTCGGCACCTTGGACTTGCGCGGGCACCTGGGGTGACACATCGGTGAAGTACCCGGTCTCCCGGTGACGCGCATGGTGCCGGCGCCGACCGATGATGACGAGCACGATGGCGACGGCCAGGGTCGACAGCACCAGCACGACGATGTCGACATAGCTGAACAACTCGAGTTCGATGTCCTGATCGCGAGAGACCGACACCGGCCGCCACGTCTGGAGCCCCGGTCCATCGACCCTCATCTCGTAGTCACCCCGCGGCAGGTACAGAGCGGTGACCCCGTCGACCACCTCGTGCCTGGACTCGTGTGCGTCCGGCCACCTGACGAGCGCTGCATCACCGTTCGCGTAACCGAACAACGCGTCGGTCACCGAGATCGTGACGTTGTAGAACTGGGTTTCCACCTCGACTGCGGTCACCTCGGCGGGGAGGAACTTCTGCTGTGACCGATTCACGGTGTTCGAACCATCGATCACCACGTCTTGAACGGTGTAGTAGATGTCCTTGGCGACATAGCCGTCGAAGCTTTGGACAGCGCGCTGGGACGGCAGGACGACCGCCATGTCGAACATCGTCGGATCGATCTCGAACAGGACCCCCAGAGAGTTCTTCAGCGTCATCGCGGTCACCCGTTCGTTGTCGACGGGACGACCATCGAGATCGACAAACGAGAACGTCACGGCGCGTGTGGTCTCGAAGACCGCCTCGACGCGACGCGTGCGGTTTGCGTTGTAGGCGCCCGCGAAATTGGTGAACAACACGCCGACCGTCACATCGCCTTCGAAACCTTGGTAGTTGAGCCGACCTGCGAGCCCTTGCAGGACGCCGGCATCGGGCACGAACGCACCGCCGGTCTCATCGGTCACATAGCGTCGACCGTCGAACTCGAAGATCGCGCCCGGCAAGGTCGGGACCGTGACGATGGTGAGGCCGAGGTCGTCGGTAGGCGAGGCCGACACCGTGTCGACGGTCGACATCGCGGCGAGCACCAGGGCCACGACGCCGAAGCCACGACGAAACGGCCACGCGTGCACGTCACACCTGCCCCTCGACCTCATCCGGATCGCGACGGCGCCGATGGCCGACGGCGACCAATGCTCCCAGCGTGGCGACCGGGGTCGCGTAGGCCGCGTACAGGAGGGTGGTGTTGACGTCGTCCGGTTCTGTGACGGTCCGCGATGCCGGTAGCAGAACTGCCGGGCGCGGCGGGCTGTCGAAGTCGAACGCCGACATCAACGAGTTCGCCGCTGCGTCGCGGTCGCCCAGCGGCTCGATCCCCCAGTTCTCCTCGATGAATGCCAGCCCCGATGTGAAGTCGAGCGTCGTGCTGTCGACTCGGCCTGCCCACGCGTACGGGCTCACGAGCAGAGCAGGTACCCGGAATCCATAGCCGTGGGCGTCGACGCTGGGTGGACTCACGTGGTCGTAGAAGCCGCCCCAGTCGTCATAGCTCCACATGAAGGCTGACGACCACCACGCGTCGCTCCGCATGAGGCTGCCGACCAATGTGCGCACGAAGGCCTCGCCGGCCTGGACCCGACCAGGCGGGTGCTCACTCGCACCGGAAGGAACGAGGAATGACACCGCCGGAAGGGTGTCGTCCTGGACGTCCTCGTAGTACTCCGACATGTCGACGATCCGGCTCGCCAGCCGTTCGTCGTCGATGAACCGGTCCATCGCCAGGGGTGGCACCCACACCACCTGCGCGAACCTCTCGTTGAGTCGCCCGGCCCGAATGTTCACGGTCGGGTCGTAGTTCTGGATGTAGAACTTCCACGAGATCCCCGCCGCCTCCAAGCGATCGAAGATCGTCGGGATGTCGTCACCCCACCCCTCGGGCGGCACGGTGTCCATCTCATAGGTCGCGCCCGGCACCCCGGACACCCAGTACATGTGGTTGCTCACACTGCCGCTGGCTGACGACGAGAAGAACCGATCGAACAACACGTAGTTGTCGGCGATGTTCCAGTACCAGGGCAGGTCGCGATCGTCGTAGTAGGCCATCGCGATCTCACCGGCTTGCGGGTCGTCGAAGGCGTGGACGAATCCATCCATCGCACCGCCGGCAAACTGACGCTCGAACGTCTTGCGGCTGTGCGACAGATCGGTGACCGCTCGGTTGCCCACGTGAGACGGTGCGATACATCCCGATCCCGAATCGGCGGGGTCGATCGGAATGCACGTGCCCGCCGGCGGACCGTTCGCACCGGGATACGTACCGAAGTAGTTGTCGAACGAGTGGTTCTCCTGCATCAGGAACAAGAAGTGCTCGATCGGTGTGGCCGCCAGCGCGTCCTCGGGAGGCGGCGGCACCGAGCCTTGGCCGCCGGCACGCACCGGATTGCTCAGGGTCACGGCTGCGACGAGCAACAGAGCTGCGAGCCGATAGTGCCTCATGGCCGCACCTCGTACACCGTGATCAACGGTCGGCCCTCGGGCTCATACGAGTACACGACTCGTCCGTGATAGCGCTCCGCGTAGGAGAGCAGCTTGTCGCCGAAGAACGACGAACGCATCGACGAGTACGAATCCCAGATGAGGTACTGGAGATCACTCGTCCGGATCGCCAGATCCGGGTTCGCGATCGGTTCATACGAGGGGTTGCGATTGAGCGGATTGGAGCTGACCGACAGGCCATATGCCTTCCTGCGCCCGTAGTACTGCACGAGGTTGGCCATCGACGGCCCCACGGTCAGGAACTCCGCGCCTTCCGGAACGTGCTCGCCGATCCACTCTCCGACCTCACGCCCTCCTGGAACACCGCCGGTGCCTGCCAGGAACGCCTCATCGGTCGCGGGCTGGACGGCCGCCCAACTGGGGATCATGAGCGAACCCGCCACCACCACGGTCATCAATGTGCCCACGATCGTCACCGGGCTGCGACCGGAGGAGAACTCGGGGCGGGTGCGCCAACGCCGAAGGCCGTTCGCCAGGCGGTCGAGCGACAGACAGAGCCCCTGAGCGGCCAGGATCGCGATCGGTATCGACGCTGCGAGCAGATAGTGGTACCCCTTGACGGGCCAGATCTCCAGAAACGCGACCGGGACGACGACCCACGAGATCAGCAAGCGCTCGCGCCAGGTTCGACGTCGTCCCCAGGTGAGCGCGAAGGCGACGACGGCACCGGCCAGCACCGCATAACCCACATACTGCGGCAGCACCGTCGCGTAGAAGCCGAGACCGTGGTTCGGCCGCCTGAAGAGCTGCCACGACAGATAGTTCTTGCCCGTCTCACTCTTGCCGGCAAGCAGGATCGTCACAGGGAACGGCAACAGGACCGCCACGAACACCAGCCCGGCCAGCATCATCTCGCGCAGCCGCAGCCGGATCTCCGGACTCAGCGCGAAGAACATGAACACCGAGCCGACCAGGATGATGTAGGTCTCCTTGGCCAGCACCGTCATGGCAAGCGTGCACGAAGCAGCCAACAGCCAGACCAACTGGCGTCGAAGCACGAACTTGGCGACGAAGTAGAGACTGAGGGTCGCGAAGAAGGTCATCGGGCCGTCGAGCAACACCTGACGGGTGACGACGACGTGATAGGGCATGAGCGAGACGAGACCCGCGGCCACCAGACCGACCCGCGCTCCATAGATGCTCCGCGCAGTCGCGAAGACGACCACCACCGTGGCAAGACCGAACGCGACCGACAAGAGGCGGCCGACCACGTCGCTGGTTCCGAGCTGATACGGAACCGACAACACGGCTTGGAACAGAAACGGATGGGCGCGAAAGACGGGAAAGAATTCGGCGATCGATCTGTCACCGGCGATCGCCGCCGCCTGTGAGGAGTACACGGCCTCATCACTGTTGAATCCGACCGCCATCAGCTTCCACAAGCGAAGACCGGCGCCGACGAGCAGGACCAGCGTGAGAGCGAACGCCTGAGCGCGAGAGGAGAACTCTGACTCATCGGGCGGATCCGGGTCCGGTTCCGGTTCGGCCGGTACCAAGTCAGACGAAGGCGGTTCCGGACGGTTCGCCCCGTCCCCAGGCGGAGGGTCGCTGTCCTCGACGGCATCAGGGGAGGCGTCGCCCGGTTGCGGAGGCGACCGGTTCGTCCACTGGTCGCGCTGCAATTCAGCCCAGCGGCGCGATCGCGGCCGCAGTGCGGTCTTCGCGTTGACGATGAAGCGCACGACCGGGTGCATGGCTTCGTCGACGACGTAGCGCGAAGGAGACGACCAGACCGTCGCTGCGCCTGGTCGTCGCCGTCGGTCCGCGGGCAGATCGCCTCCATGTCCCCAGATGACGTGATCCGACAGGCCGAATCGAACGAGCGTCAGCAACGCCAGCGACAGGAAGTTCGCGATCGAGTAGTGAACCCCGAACCCGTCGACCAGCGCCCACATCATCGGGGCCCGGAGGATGAGGGCGACGTTGTTCATCAACAGGAACGAGAGGTAGCGGCGGGCGCGGGCGGCGGAGTCGCCGACGGCTTCGAACACCCATGATTCGGCGAGTGCGAAGTTGAACGTCGACGACATCTGCGTCGCCGCGACTGCAGCCACGAGATAGTTCCACTGGGCGAACTCGGTGAGTGCAGCCTGGGCGGCCAGGTTGACGCCGAGGCCGATCAAACCGACCAGACCGAACTTCCCGGCTCGCACGACGACCGCTCCCCGATGGGGCTGGGGAGCGGTGACGACGGTCATGCCGACCGCAGCGTCGCCAGGGCGTACGGCTCCTCAGGGACCTGGTCGATGGTTCGCCACGCCAACACCGACGCAGGGATGCGTTCGGCCCAATCCATCGTCTCGCTCCTCATGACGATCACCGGCAGCGACGAGATCGCTGTCTCGATGATTGCCCTCTCCTTCGCCTTGAGGTCGTGCTCCGAGGACGCGAGCAGCAGCCGCTCGAGCGAGCTGTAGGGAGGGAAGCCAAACGCATCGTCACAGTTCGCCTGCAGGATCTGCAACGCCCGCTCCGACGAGATCGCCATGTCTCCCGACCCGCCACGCTCGATGATGAACATGCCGCGGGCGGTCGACCTCGACTGCGAGTTGACACCCCTCACCAACCGTTCGACGTGATACTTCGGAGGAGGCACGACGCGTTGGACGATCGCGTTGATGCTGGCAACCGGCAGTCGGAACCGCGTGAGCAAGAAGGCGATGAGACGGCCCTGGCGGCTGTGGATCCGACTCTGCGGGAACAGGGCGATCCGCTCGAACCGGTTCAGGTCGGTGTTGTGCAGCGCGTGCACCGTGTGGGCGCTGATGGTGAGCGGCTTCGGGAACGTGCGCACCGTGCCATCGGACGACAGCACGACGAGGTCGTCCGAGACGAACGACAGCTCCGACTGCTTGAGCACCTTCAGCATGGTCGTGGTCTTGCCCGTGTCGGTCCGGGCCGTGACCAGATAGGCGTCCTCGCCGTCGGCGAAGCAGGCGGCATGCACGAGGACGTAGCCGAGCTCGACCAACCGCCAGCGCAGGATCGGCTCGATGACGTTCGTGTACAAGACGTGCGGTGACTTGGCGACGAACTTGGACACCATCACCTCCGTGCCGAGCACCCCGAGGCGCAGCGACATTGCGAAGCCACCGCGTTCGCGATAGCTCACGACGGGGCTGAACTCCGTCGTGTCGATGCTCTCGCCGATCGGCAGGTGGCCGAGATCGGTGACCCGAACGGTGATGGTGTTCGCCGCTGTCGGCCGACGACAGACGAACTTGTCGAGCTCGGGGAGACGCTGCTCGCTCTCGACGGCGATGATTCCGTCGATGTCGTAGCGCCAGTTGAGGCGGGTGGAGCCGCCTCTTCTGAGCTCGATCAGCTGGCGAGCGAACTGGATGCCCTGTCCCAGCGAGGCCTTGCTCTCACCATTCTCGCGAGGACCGAAATCGAATCCGACTTCCGCTACATGCAGGTCCGGATGGCTGATCAACACCTCCAGCAAGATCTTGAAGCCCATCGGATGAACTCGGGAAAGATCCAACTGAGCGGTGTCGACGACGAAGAAGCCGGTCATCGGATCACTCACCCCGGAGAGCCGAGGGCCGAAAGCCAGTTTCGCGACCGATCCGCTCAAGATCGACACAGCGCGCCTCCCGCGGTTGGCCAGCCCTTCGGGCGAGCCGGCCTGGACGTAGCGCGAGGCCAACACCAGCGACGCCCCCGAAGACTCTGCCTTCTCCAACATCCGCGGGATCGTCGAGGGAGGATGCTGGAGGTCACCGTCCATCACACACGCCCACCGCATGCGGGCGGATTGGAGCCCTTCGAGAACCGCGCCGGACAGGCCACCCGTGCGAGCGTTCGGCGAACGATGGATCAACCTCACGTCGAATCGGTCACTGTCTGTCCGATCGATCACGCCGCGCACAGCATCAGCCGTGTCATCGTCGCTGTCGTCGACGAAGATGACCTCGGCATCGAACGTCGCGAGCGCCTCATACAGGGCTGCGACCAAGGGTTCGACGTTTCTGGACTCGTTCTTGGTCGGGACGATGACCGAGATCTGTCTCAGGTCCGAGCGTGTCGATCCGGCTGGAGCGAAGCGGTCCGCGCGGAGACGTGGAGGATTCATGACTGCTCTCCTCTGATCAAGCCCGCCCGAACGACCACATTGCTCGCCGGTCCACCGCGGGCGTTTCTTTCGACGGTAGGGCTCGGTGCCGTCCGCGCATAGGGCCGAGGCCGTTGGAATTTATCAACGCTCCCCGATCCAGATGTTCAGCGCGGGATTACGTCAACACAACCGTTCTTCGTGCTCGATCATCGCGACCGCATCCTCACGGTCGACCGCGCCGAGTTTCTTGAGCACCGTCGACACGTGGCCACGGATGGTGCCCGGCGACACGAACAGGGTGTCGGCCATCTCACGTGTCGAGCGGCGTTGCATGAGCAGGAGCAGGATCTCCCACTCTCGATCGGTGAGGTCGATCGCGCCGCAGTCGGCATTGATTCGGTGACCCCGACCGTGACGTACGGCTTCGACGAGCGGAGCGACGAACCCACGCGGGATGGCTGCGCCCGAGACGCGCACAGCGTCGACCGTCCGGACGATGGCCTCGATCTCAGCATCAGGTCGACAGATGCCCGACACACCGGCCACCACCGTTGCGAGCAACTCCTCAGGGCCCTCGACGTCGGCCAGCAGGACGGGACGCGCCAGGGGATGCGACACGCTGAGATCGGCAACCGGTCGCAGCCAATCGTCGTGTTGCCCGTGGAGCACCACGACCGCGTCCTCGTGCGGGGCGAGGTGCGCGGCCGCTTCGGAGGAAGTCGACATCTTCGCGGTGGTGTAGCCGGCGACAGTGAGTGCCTCGATGAGCGCGTCTGCGCCCGCGTAGCCGGCGCTACACACGACAGCCCGCCACCCGGCCGCCATCTCCTGCGGAGCGTTCTCCATCGCACCCACTTACGAGATGGTAGGAGGTCCGGCAACTTGGGACCAATCGGCACCTGGGCCGGAGAATCGATCGCCCACACCCGATGAGAGCATGATGGAGCACCGGACCTAGCGTCGGCTCCCATGGCGGCGGCGACGACACACGACTTCCTCGGCGTCAGCCGGTCGGCTCCGGATCGCTGGGAACTGCCGATCCGATCGCACGTGATCGGCGGCCGCAGTGGATCATTGTTCGGCGGCGTCGGCCTGGCCGCCGGCGTGCTCGCGCTCGAGGAGGCATCGGGAAGGCCCGTCGTCTGGGCGACCGGCCAATATCTGTCCACGATCGCGCCGCCGGCCTCGCTCGAGCTGTCGATCGAACTCCCGGCGATCGGCCGATCGGTCACACAAGGGCGCGTGCGCGGGCATGTCGGGGATCGAGAGATCATCACGGTGATCGGGGCAGCGGGGGCGCGACGGGAGGTGCTGAGCGGAGTGTGGGAGACGGGTCCACGCCCGGCGCCGCCCGACGCATGCGAACTCGTCGTGCGCGACGGAGCCGAGTCGATTCATCAACATGTCGAGGTCCGTATGGCGCGCGGCATGTTCGGGTTCGTCGGCACCGGTCAGCCGACGCGCGACGGATCGAGCTGGTTGTGGGCGCGCATGCCCGAAGTCCGCCACGACGCCGCCGCGCTCGCGTTGATGGCCGATTACATGGCCTCGGCGGTCGGAAACGCGTTCGGAACTCGCGTCCACTGCACGAGTCTCGACAACACGATCCGCTTCGCCCGGCCGATCGCGACGGACACACATGACGACTGGGTGCTGTGCGAGAACCGGGTCGAATTCGTCGGTAACGGTTTCGCCAACGGAACCTGCCTGATGTGGGCCGAGAACGGCGAACTGCTCGCGACCGCCAGCCAGTCGATGACGGTGTCTCTTCCCGATCAGTAGCCGCAGGACGCGTCGGTGACGTCGCCACATCGCTCGTGGCACCGTCAGGTCGTCGTCGCAGCGGCCACATCGTCCACGAGCGCCCACTGCGACCCGTCGGCCGGACCGGCGAATGCACGATGGGACGCGACCGTGTGCAGGGCTTCGTCGCGGGTGGCGCCGAGCATCATCAACACGCACACGGCCATGGTGCCCGCACGTCCTTGGCCCATGGCACAGTGCATCACGACACCCTCCCCCGATTCGAGACGGTCGATGATCATCCGGAGGAACGGCATGGTGGCGCTCGCCGACTCGGCGCTGAAGTTGCGGATCGGGAACCACAACGCCCGACCTGCCTTGTTGGTCTGTAGCCAGTCGACGTAGCTCGGAAAGCGAGCCTGGAGCTCGTGGATCGGATTGAGGCAGACCACGGTGGTCGCCCCATCGGCGTATGCCAGAGCCCCCTCGGGGTCGAAGGCGATGTCGGTTCGCCCACACAGCCACAGCGCGCCGTCGGTGCGCGGCAGCGGGATCCGATCGATGCTCACGGCGCCGGACGGTGCAGCACTGCCCAGGTCGGGCGAACGTCGACGTAACGATCGAGGACCGTCGCCTCTCCGTCGACGACGAGGCTGTAGCCCTCGGACGTCGCCGTCGGCGGGAACACCATCGAGACATTCGGTCGCACCGCGGCATTGCGACACGCTCGTCCTCCGCCGGCGTCGAAGCGCAACCGCCGGGCATCTACGCCGACGAGCACGGTCGGGCGCAAGGCCAACAAATGGGATCGATCATCATCGGAGACGGTGACGAGATAGCCGAATCCCCACCCTCCGATCTCGTCGAACAACCGGTCGAGCGGCACCTCGATGCTCATGTGACCAACCGTAGCTCTCGTGGCTCGAGGGGCGTCCGCCCGTGACCGGCCACAGCGACGCGGCACGATGACGGCGAGCGGTGACGAGGCCTCGCTGCGGTCAGACCCGTCAGGCGCGGTCGAGGCCGAACCAGGGCTCGCCGTGCAGGTCCGCTTCGAAGATCGAACGGTCCTGTTCGTCGGCGACCCTGACCGATGCCGCCCGACGGTAGGCCTCGTGGGCCTCCTCGAGCCTGCCGAGACAGGCCAGCGCCCTGGCTCGCGCCTCGTAGGCGTAGCCGTGATCGAAATCCGCGGCGTCTTGAGCCGCCTGGGTGGTGAACGCGGAGCACTGCTCGGCGTGATGCAGTGCGACCTCGCCATGCCCCAGCACGACATGGGCCCGCGAGACCAGCCACGAAGCCCGCGCCTGGTTCACCATGGTCGAGCCCGCGGCCCGCCGCCAGTGGTAGGCGGCGGCGTAGGCGCGATGCAGCAGATCATCGGTCTCGTCGCGCGTGTACGAACTCCGGCCGAGCAGCTCCCACACCGAGTTGTTCGCCGCGATCGCCTGGGCCCGATGCCAGTTCCCCTCGATCTCGACCGGGTCGATCTCGCCGGCCGAGGTGTCGACGTCGGGCAGCGGTTCACCGGTTTCGAGCAGCGTCTTGAGGCCGTCGAGGACCGCCACCCAGCCCAACCGCACGTTGGCCCAGGTCGTGGGACTCAGCGCAAGTTGTCCGTGTCGCAGTGACACACGGGTCACGCTCGCGTCGTGGTTGGCCGCAGTGAGAGTCCATTCGACACGGCTCGGCGGCTCGTCCGCCATCTCGGCGTCGTACAGCACACGCCACGTCATCGCCAGCCGATGAGGCGGGTCGAATGTCTCGATCAATCCCTCGACGACATCCTCGTCATCGCTGTCGAGCACATACCTGTAGTGCTCGCCGGGACGAAACGACGACTCGAGCCGCGTGTGATGAAAGTAACGCACCGTGAACGCAGGATCGATGAGCGCGTTCCACACCGTTTCCCGCGAGGCGCGAATGAAGATCTCGTAGAGGTGAGCAGTGGCTGCCATATCAAGCTCCTCGAACGGAAGCATTCTGTGCTGCAGCGGACACGCCATGCAAGGCAACCTGCCCCGCGGTGCACATCACGGAGCACCCGACACGAGGAGCCGAGCGATGTCCCGCCACCCACCGATCTGGAGATCCGGGTGACCGACCCGTTGCGGACCCGGGCCGCCGGCATCGACCGCGTCCAACCTATGAAGCACATCTGCGGCGAACGAGGCGATGACCACATCCTCGATTTCGTCGACCATCGTGCACAGCTCGCCGCGTCGCCTCGTGGCATCTTCGCCGACGGCGACGACCGCGCCGATGATCTGAGCGATCGCCAGGTCCCAGTAGCTGACCGATTCCATCGCCTCGACAGCGACCACATCGTCGAGCGCCCGGCGAGGATCCCCGATCGCGGCCAGCGCTGTCGCACGCGCCGCGAGCGCGAACGGTGAGGCCTCGACGTCGACGTCGTCGAGTTGAGCGAGGGCCAGGTCGGGCTGGCCATCCAGCAGGTGCCCGAACGCGAGCACGACGCGACCCTCGTCGACATTGGCACCCGTGGTGTCGAGTCGGCTGACCGCCTCGGCTGCCAGTTCGGCCGCTCGAGCCCCGCTGCCTACATGCATCGCAGCGCCTGCCGCTGCTATCGCGGGATACGCCATTGCACCGAACGAGTTGGAGAGCACCAGCACCTCTTCGACCGATCGGTTCGCGTCCGCGAATCGACCGGATGCGACATACGCCCGGTTCAACGTGCCCAGAGCCTGGATGATGCCGAAGCGGTCTTCGACCTTACGGAAGCCGGCCAACGCATCCTCCGCCAACGCGGTCGCATGTTCCACCGAGCCGCGCCACAGATTCACGTTCGCCTGCAGGTTGAGCATCATCGAGGCGCCCCAATGATCCCCCCAGCTACGGGCCTCGTCGAGCACCGTCGCCGCCAGGTCGAGCGCCTCGTCGGTACGACGTCCGAAATGATGCACATAGGCCAGCAGCCCCTGGGACCAGGTCAGCCCGGCGCGATCGCCGATCGCCTCGAACTCGTCGATCGCACGAGACAGACGCAACAGCGACTCCGCATGGTCGCCTGCCAGGAAGGACACCCAGGCGCGGTTCTGTTGCACCCACGCGCTCCCCCGTGCATTGTGGGTCGACAAGAACAGCGCCTCGGCCTCGCCGAGGAACCATTCGGCGTCGGACAGCGAACCGCCGAAGATCTCCGCGAAGCCGCGTGCCCTGAGCGCCTCGGCAAGATGGGCATCGTCGCCCAACTCGCGGAAGACCGACACGGCCTGACCGAGCTCGCGTCGCGCCGCGACGAGATTGCCCTCCACCTGTTCGACAGAGCCCAGCAACCGGAACACCTCACCGCGCGCCACACGATCACCCGCGGCCTCGGCCCGCTCGGCGAGATCGTTGAGCACACGCCGAGCACGCCGATGATCATGGCTTTCGACCAACGCCTCCGCCTGCAGCAACAACAGACGTCGCAACGCCTCGGGCGACGGATCGGGCAGCGCCAGAGCGCGTTCGATCATCTCGAGCCCGTGACGATGGGCGCCCTGATGGAACCAGCGCTCCGCGGCATCAGCGAGCAGTTGGATCGCCTCTCGAGCGATGCCGTCGAGCACGCCGGGGACCGAGCCCAGCTCGGCTCGCAGCTCGGCGGCGCTGGCAGCGTGATGGGCTCGAGCATCGAGTTCGCCGGGTTCGGCGACACCGAGATAGGAGGCCACGCCGGCATGCCGCTGAGCGCGCGCCTGTTTGGTCAGCGTGTGGTAGGCGACCTCGCGAACCACATCGCTCCGGAATCTCCAGAACTGGCCGTCGATCACGAGCATGCCGGCAGCCTCGAGCAGGTCGAGATCAGTGGGATCGTACGGCTGCTGGAGTGCAGCGGCGAACTCGCGGAGCGAACGGACATCGCCGAGGTTCCCGAGCACTGCAGCGTTGTCGATGATCGCTCTCGGCGCAGCCGCCAGTTCGTCGAGACGTGCAGCGATCAGCGCACGCAACGATCCGGGCAACTCGCCGTCGGCGTGCCCGGACGAGCCGGTACTGGCGAGCCGCGCGAGTTCGATCAGGAACAGCGGGTTCCCGCCACTGCGCGTCGAGATCCGGCGAACCACCGAAGCCGGGAGTTCGGGACCGGCAGCGTGTCCGACGAGCACCGCCGACTCGTATTCGTCGAGCGCTTCCAGCGCCAGGTGCAGCGTGAGCACATGTTCCGACGACGGCGGCCAGTTGAGGGCTGCCTGATCGGTCGGACGTTCTGTCGTGATGATCAACAGTGGATTGCCGACGAGTTGTCGTGCCACCGATTCGAGCAGCTCGAGCAGCAACGGCGCGGCCCACTGGATGTCATCCACCCACACGACCACGGGACCGAGCGCCGTTCGCCGGCGAAGGGCCTGGAGGATCACGGCGAACACAGCGTCACGAGTCGCCGCTGGGCCGAGCGCGTCGAGGGCCGACGGCTGCCCGAGCAGGTGCATGACGAGTTCGACCATGCCGTCGAACTTCGACGGATCCGCCGAGAAGTCCTCGCTCCGGTCGACCACCCGAACCACCCGCCGACGGATCTCGTCGGGGCTTCCACTCCGACTGAAGCCGAGGCGACCCAACAAGCTGCCCACCACGGGCCACCACACGTTCGACTCGCCGTACGGAGCGCACGCTCCATCGATGACGAGGGTGTTGGGGCGGACGCGCGTCAGGGAGCGCACCCCTTCGTGCACCAAGCGCGATTTGCCGATGCCGGCTTCGCCCGACACGGTGACGATCGCGCTGCGACCAGAGGCGACCACCGACCAGACCGATCGCAACATCGCCATCTCGACCGTTCGCCCGACGAACTCGACGTCTGATGCCCATCGCCGGGCGACAGGAGCACTCTCGATGCCGAGCGCCTCCCACACGAGAGTGTCCTGCGTTCGGCCGCGCAGCCGCACGTCGTCGAGTGAGCGGAACTGCACCGCCGACGAGCACAACTGCCGAGTGGGGTCGCCGACGTACACGGTCCCGGCGGCGGCCAACTGCTGCAACCGTGCAGCCGTGTTCACGACGTCGCCCATCGCCGTGTAGTCGGTGCCCGCCACCGTGCCCACGAGCACTTCCCCCGTGTTGACGCCGACCCTCATCTCGATCGCTTCGGACGGGTGCGCCGAGCGGAACTCTCGCATGGTCGTCTGCATGGCGAGGCCCGCACGCACCGCTCGTTCGGCATCGTCCTCGTGAGCCACGGGGGCACCGAACAGCGCCACGATCGCATCACCGAGCACCTTGTCGACCACGCCACCATGCGATTCGACATCGGCGACGAGCTCCTCGAACACGGCATCGACGAGTCGCTTGACCTGTTCAGGGTCGCGTCGCTCGGACAGCGAGGTGAACCCGACGAGATCAGCGAACAACACGGTCACGACCCGGCGTTCCTCGTCACCCGTGAACCGGCTGCTCACTCGCTGGGGCGTGCCGCACGAGGGACAGAAGTTGGCGCTGTCCGCAACGGGCAGTGAACAGGACAGACAGGTCGCCAAGCAGCCGACTGTACTCTCCACGTCGGGGTCATTCGTGAGGCCACCCCAGTTCATCCTCGCGGCGGATGGGTTTGCCGTCATCGCGGCGTAGAAAGGACGGCATGACGAGTTCTGTGTCCACGCCTCCGCCTCCGCCGCGTCCACCTTCGGCGCTGACCGCGGCTGCCGGCGCCATCGACGCCCGCAAGACCTACGGCATCGGCGATGCCGCTGTGCACGCACTCGACGGGGTCTCGATCCAGTTCGAGCCCGGTCGCTTCACGGCGATCATGGGCCCATCGGGCTCCGGTAAGTCGACATTGCTGCACTGCCTGGCCGGGTTGGACTCGCTGACCGAGGGCGCCGTGTACATCGGTGACACCTATCTCGCCTCGCTCAACGACAAGCAGCTCACCGAGTTGCGGCGTCGTCAGGTCGGCTTCGTGTTCCAGGCTTTCAACCTGATCCCCACCCTGACCGCGCGCGAGAACATCGTGTTGCCCCTCATGCTCGGCGGTGAGACGGGTGACGTGGCATGGATCGATCGCGTCATCGAGACGGTCGGCCTCGAGAATCGGCTGAAGCACCGACCCAGCGAGTTGTCGGGCGGTCAGCAACAGCGCGTCGCCGTCGCCCGCGCTCTGGCCAGCCGACCGACGATCATCTTCGCCGACGAGCCGACCGGCAACCTCGACTCGAACGCCGGCGGCGACATCCTCCGGTTCATGCGCAACGCGGTCGACGAGTTCGGCCAGACGATCGTGATGGTGACCCACGACCCCTATTCGGCCGCCTACGCGGACCGTGTCGTGTACCTGGACGACGGCCGGATCGTTCACGACATGAGCGACCCGACCGCCGATCGCATCATCGACCGGATGAAGCAGATCGGCCACTGAGGCAACGCCATGACTCGTATGCCAGACAACTCTCGACGCCCTGCGCACAGCGCCACTTGCAGGGGGGTCGCGTCGTGATCGTCACCCTCGCCCGACGCTCGCTGCGCGCCCGTCTCGGCCGCAGCATCTTC
Organism: Acidimicrobiaceae bacterium; assembly: GCA_024641005.1. Classification (GTDB taxonomy): domain Bacteria; phylum Actinomycetota; class Acidimicrobiia; order Acidimicrobiales; family Ilumatobacteraceae; genus Ilumatobacter. The sequence continues at coordinate 19,959 of JAHEDX010000024.1, read as the reverse complement.
ACCGGCCTGGCGATCATGGCCGGGGTCGCTTTCGTCGCCGGTTCCTTCATCCTCGCCGACAGCATGAAGGCGACATTCGACAACCTGATCGACGGCCTGACGGGTGACATCGACCTCGAGGTCCGCTCGCAGCTCACCGTCGACTCCCTTGATGCCGTCCGCGACCCTCTCCCGTCATCGCTCACCGAGCAGGTCGCTGCGGTTCCCGGAGTGCAGGTCGCCGAGGCCGGCTACGCCCGGTTCGCCCAGATGCTCGACAAGAACGGCAAGCCCGTCACGACACAGGGCGCGCCGACCCTCGGCGTGTCGTGGGATCCGGACTCCGGGCTCTCTGGGGTCGTGCTCAAGGACGGCCGCGCCCCGAACGGCCCCGGCGAGGTCGCGATCGACAAGGCGACCGCTGATCGCGTCGGATACCAGGTGGGTGACACGATCCGGGTCGTCCTCACCAACGGTCAGCAGGACTTCACGATCGTCGGCCTGGTCGGGCTCGGCAACAGCGACGGCTTCGTCGGCGCCACGACGGTCGTCTGGGATCCGACGTCGGCAGCACGCTGGCTCGACAGCGAGGGCACGGTCGACACGGTCGACATCAAGCTCGCCGACGGCGCCGACGTCGCCACCGTTCAGACAGCGATCGAACAGGTCATTCCGGAGCGCACCGAGGTCGTGACGGGCAAACAGCTTGCCGACGAGACCAAGGACCAGGTCGGCCAGATCGTGTCGATCTTCGGAACAGGCTTGCTCATTTTCGCCCTCATCACCGCGCTCGTCGCGGCATTCGTGATCAACAACATCTACAACATCTCGATCAGCCAGAGGTTGCGAGAGCTGGCACTGATGCGGGCGATCGGCGCCAACGGCGGACAGGTCCGACGGCTCGTCCTCGCGGAATCGCTGGTCGTCTCGGTCATCGCCACGCTGCTCGGCATGGTCGGAGGTCTCGGTGTCGCCAAGGCACTCATCGCTGCGTTCAACGCGGCCGGTGGTGGCGGGTTCCCACCGACGCCGCTGGTGTTCCAGCCGCGCACTGCGATCGTCGCAGCCATCGTCGGGATCGGTGTCTCCGTGGCATCCGTGCTGCTCCCGTCGATCCGGGCCTCTCGCATCCCCCCTGTGGCAGCGATGCGACCCGAGGTCGGATTCAGCGCCCTCAGCCTCAGCCAGCGTCTGCTCCGCGGCTTCGTACTGGCGGGGATCGGGCTCGCCATGTTCCTCGTCGGCTTGTTCGTCCGGCCCGGCACCGGCCCGCAGTGGGGGCTCGTCACCGGAGCGGGAGCGCTCGCCATCGTGTTCGGGGTCACGACCCTGTCGGCCGCGATCGCTCGGCCGGCGAGCCGGGCGATCGGTGCGCCGGTCGCCAAGCTGCTCGGCGTAGCCGGCCGATTCGCCCGAGACAATGCGGCGCGGACGCCGCGACGCACGGCGCGTACTGCGTCAGCGCTGATGATCGGCGTCACGTTGATCACCGGTGCGGCGGTGTTCACGTCGTCGCTGCGCGACACATTCGGACGGATCCTCGAACAAGGCACCTCGTTCGACTACATCGTGCTCGATACACAGTCGTTCCAACCGCTCACTCCCGAGGTGGCGAGCCGACTCGAGGCCCTCCCCGAGCTGTCGGCGGTATCCCCGTTCCGCAACATCCGCGCCAATGTCGGCGACTCGACCGCCACGTTCACGGCGATCGACCCGGTGGCATTCCCACAGCTCGCCAACCTCGACGTCACCGCGGGCAGTTTCGACGCGGTGGGCGCAACCGACGGCGTGATGGTGTTCCGTGGGGCTGCCGAAGACCAGGGCGTCGACGTGGGCGACGAGTTGGCGGTCACGTGGCAGAACGGCAAGGAGTCGACGGTGACCGTCGCCGGCCTGTTCGACGACGACTCACTCGGCGCGAACTGGTTGGTTTCGATCGGTCTGCTCGAATCGGTGTCGACCCAGACACCGACCGACCAGTTCGTGATCGCCAAGCGGGCCGACGGAGTGGAGGCTGCGACGGCCCGGGACGCCATCGACGCCGCCATCGCCGAGTTCCCTCAAGCGACCGTGCAGACGAACAACGAGTTCGTCGACGAACAGAAGGGCCAGATCGACTCGCTGCTGTTCCTGGTGACCATGCTGCTCACCTTTGCTATCGCCTTCTCGTTCTTCGGTATCGCGATCACGTTGGCATTGTCGGTGTTCGAACGCACCCGCGAAATCGGACTACTCCGAGCCGTCGGCATGGACCGCCGGAAGCTTCGTCGGTCTGTGCGGGGCGAAGCCGTGATCGTCACATTGTTCGGAGCGCTGATCGGCATCGCACTCGGGCTGCTGTTCGGGCTCGCCCTGTCGTACGCCGTGCCGAACAACGTGATCAACGGGGTCACCATCCCCTACGGCACACTCGCCTTCGTCCTGGTGTTCGCGGTGATCGCCGCTGTCGTCGCTGCGATGTATCCGGCGTTCAAGGCCTCACGCATGAACGTCCTCGACGCGATCGCGACCGAGTGACCCGCGAACCTTGACCGGGTCGGTGCCACACTGGTTCGGTGGCGATCGACGTCGACGATCCGGGTGACGAGGTGCTCGCGTTCCTACGTGAGCGCCACCTCGCGACACTGACCACCCTGCGCCGGGACGGGTCACCCCACGTGGTGCCGGTCGGGTTCGGATACGACCACGACCGTCACGTCGTTCGGATCATCACCTTCGAGGGGTCGCAGAAGGTCGTCAACGCCCGACGCGGCGGCAGGGCCGCCGTGTCGCAGATCGACGGCGGTCGCTGGCTGACGCTCGAGGGCACCGTGTGCGTCGTCACCGACGATGTCGGCATCGCACGTGCCGTCGCTGCCTACACCGAGCGGTACCAGGCGCCGAGCGAACGGTCCGACCGCGTGGCGATCGAGATACGCGTCGACCGGATACTCGGCCGCGGCTGAACAGCCGGGTCCAGCGCCGCGACCGTGCGACCACCGACCCAGCCGGACTCGACGACTTGACCCTTTTTGTCGAACATATGTTCGCTTTTGACGCATGGAGCCGATAGATTGCTCGCAACGACATCGACCGCTGAGGAGGGGCCACATGCGCGACGACGGAGTCAGCGATGCAGTCGATTGGCTGTTGCACGCCGATCCCGATGTCGCCGACCGCGCCGAGATCGGGGCGATGATCCGTCGTGCCAATCAGATCCACGGTTGGGTCGACGCCGCCAAGATCCGATTCGCACGACGACTGCGCGAGCTCGAAGCCCAAGGCCGTTCGGAAGCCCCCGCCATGGCGTTGACCGACGATGGCCGTCGCTCCGGCCGAGAAGCCAAGGCAACCGAGCATCGTGAGCGGATCTGCTCGCAGATCCCTGCGCTCGAGGACGCCCTGGCCGTCGGAGCGGTGTCGTCCGATCATCTCGACGTGCTCGCACGCCTGACCCGCAATCTCACCGACAGCGAACGTTCTGACTTGCACTTCGTCGCCGACGACCTCGTCGCCTCTGCAACCACCGACTACGTCTCCGAGTTCGAGCGCAAGACCCGCAACCTGATCGATCACATCCGCACCACCCACGCCCCGCACGACGATGCCGCCGAACTCGACCGCCAGCGCGACACATCCAATATCAAGCGCTGGATCGACAAGCCCACCGGTATGCACAAGACACTGGTCGAACTCGACCCGATCCGCGACGCCACCCTTCATGCTGCGATCGACGCACACCTCGCCCGTCTCCGCCAACGCGCCGACCACGCCCACACACCGTTCGCTCAACTCCAGATCGAATCACTGCTCGCAGCCATCTCGACCGAACAGCCCGGCGAACGAAGAGTGCCTGAAATCACGCTGGTGATCGACAACACCAGCCTGTGCGACGGTCGCCACGTCGACACGATCTGCGAAACGAGCGACGGCGCGCCGCTGCCCGTCTCGGCCGTGCAACGGATGTGCTGTGAAGCGACCATCGTCCCCGTGATCATCGGCGACCGCGGGCAAGCGCTCGCCGTCGGTCGCGAGCACCGCACCGCGAGTCGCGCCCAGCGACGGGCTCTGCGAGCGATGTACCGATCGTGCGCTCACCCCCACTGCACCGTCGGGTTCGACCACTGCCGCATCCACCACATCACATGGTGGTCCGACAACGGACCAACCGACATCGACAATCTGCTCCCCGTGTGCGAGACGCATCACCACCTCGTTCACGAGGGGCGATGGTCCATCTCCATGGCACCCGACCGAGCCTGCACCTGGAGGCGGCCCGACGGCACCATCGGGTACTCCGGCGCCGGCAACAACCGCACCAAACGCGAGCACCCGCCCAACTTGCCATCAGGCGACCGCGCTGTGAGCGCGCACCGACAGCCAAGTCTCTGCTGACCCGCAGCGCGCCTGCATCACCTGTCGCGTTCGCGAGCCTCGTCGACACGGGTCGTCGACCGGTCGCGCTGACATCGTGTCGCAGGCATGGCGTCGCCCCAGATCAGGTCCCAGCGCTCAGGAGAGCACCGTGCAAGCAACCTGGGCCGGCACTCCGTGCCGGAGCGCTCAGCTCACTTCGCGACAGCGCCAGGGCAGTTCGTTCAGGTATTTGACGGCGGCCGGGTGGGGATCCATCTCACGGACCTCGGTCGGCAAACGGCGATCGAGGCGCACCTGGCATCCCGGGCACCAGTACAGCATCCGGCCGTAGCGCCCGACGGGCCGCGACTCGATCGTCTCGTGGCAGCGGATACACCCTTGGCCGCAGCGGCCGTACACCGCCAGGCCACCCGGCGTGTGGTTGGTGGTCGCGCGGCGGATACGTCCCTGGTTGGTGCGAACCATCTTCGCCGCCGTGTTGACGATCATCACGGCGTCGTGATGATTGAGGTCGGCGATGTGCGCCCACGGGCTGAGCTCCGCGGCCCACAGCACCTCGCACCGGTACACGTTGCCGACACCCTGCATCACGTGCTGATCCACCATCACGTCGCGCAGACGCGACTCGGGTTGGGGATACGACATCAGCAGATCGATCGCCTCGGCCAGGTCGGCATCGCTGCGACACAGATCGGGCCCGAGACGACCCCGACCGGGGTGCCGCTGCTTCTCGTTCTGTCGGTACGTCTCGACGGTGGGCGCATTGAAACACACCGCGACGAAATCATCGGTCTGGATCGACGCGCGCAGCTGGTCCCACGACCGACGCCATGGCGCACCGCGTCGATACACGTGCCACTCGCTGCGGCCCTTCAGATGCGAATCGAGCACGAGACCGTCGTCCCACATCACTTCGAGATGCTTGCCCTTGGCCTCGACCAGCTCGACCATGCGGCCGGCTTGAGGCACCGGACCGATCAAGCTCGGGGCATCAAATCGCACCATCGGCCGACCGACGAGTGCAGTCCGCATCGCGCTTGCGGTTCGAGCGATATCCCCCACTGGCATTGCACGATGATCGTACGCACGCCAGAGGTCCCAAGCGGGGATGCCCCAGGAATCATGCGCACTTCGGCGTCGCGGCTCGCGCGGAGGATCAGATCGGGCAGTGACTCAGGGCAACTGGCCCACGTGGGCCAAGGCGACTCTGAGCAGCCGGTCCTGGCCACCCGTCATCTGGCCGATCACACTCGGGCTCACCACCTGTGCCGGCGTGTACCAGGCCAGATCGAGTGCCTGCTGCGTTGGTTCGCACTCACCGTCGACCGGAACGATGTACACGAGACTCACCGCGTGTTGGCGCGGATCGTGGAAGCCTGAGCGCTCGCCGTTCGGGAAGTACTCGGCAACGGTGAACGGTGACGGGTCGACCGGTATGCGCGGGAGCGCAAGCGGACCGAGATCCTTCTCGCAGTGCCGGAGGAGTGCGTCGCGTACGCGTTCTCCGTGCAGCACCCGGCCACTGACGATCAAACGACTGATCGTGCCATCGGCCGCCTGGCGCAACAGCAGCCCGATCTCGGTGACGTTGCCGAGTGGGTCGACGCGTACCGGCACCGCCTCGACGTAGACGATCGGCATCTGGGCTCGCACCTGCTCGAGGTCTTCATGGGACAGCCAGGTGTTGTCGGTAGCGGTGTCGATCTCACTCACGAGCTGCCATCCTAAGTCGCCGACCTCCCGCGAGGCCGGTCCCTGAGCTACCGCGCTGAACTCACGGGGGCGGGCGCCGGGCCAGATCCTCGGTCGATCACCGTTCGCGCCGCCGATGAGTAGCGTCCCTCCGGATGGAACTCGGCAGCATGACCTGGACCGATCTCACGAACCCGATCGTCGTCGTGCCCGTCGGCAGCTGCGAACAGCATGGCCCCCACCTGCCGCTGCACACCGACACGCTGATCGCCACCGAACTGTCGCGCGATCTCGTCGCGCGACGAGACGACTGCGTGTTGGCGCCGGCGATTACGATCACGGCCAGCGGCGAGCATCAGGGGTTTCCCGGCACCTTGTCGATCGGCACCGACGTGATGGCCGACGTCGTCGTCGAAGTCGCCCGGTCGGCCGATTGGGCATCGGGGATCGTGTTCGTCAACGGCCATGGTGGCAACACCGCTGCCATGCAGCGAGCGGCAGCCGTGTTTCTTGACGAGGCACGCGCCGCACTGATCTGGTGGCCGAAGGTGCCCGATGGCGACCCGCATGCCGGCCACACCGAGACCTCGTTGATGCTTGCGCTGGCGCCTGACCAGGTGCGAATCGACGCTGCGATCCCTGGTCCGGTCCCGACGCTGTTCGAACTGACGAGCAGGGGCGTTCGACCTCTCAGCGAGTCGGGGGTGCTCGGCGACCCGACACAGGCACGTGCCGCTGACGGCGCGCAGATCTTCGGTCGCCTCGCCGACCAACTCGCGACCGCGGTCGCCGAGTGGGTCGGCTGATGACCGTGCACCGCCGCTACCAACTCGACAGCACGGTCGAACGACACGGCAATGTCCTCGTGGGCGGTTCCCCACTGAAGTTGTTCCGTCTGACCGCTGCGGGTTCGAGCGTGGTCGAACGCATCGCCGAAGGTGAACCGGTCGCCGCTTCGACCCTCGTGACCGCATTGTCGGAAGCGGGCGCCATCCACCCCGTGCCCGATCACCAGCGACACACCGTCGCCGACGTCACGATCGTCGTGCCGACCCTCGGCATGCCTGCCCACGTACCCGATGGCGCGATCGTGATCGACGACGGATCCGATCCGCCCGTTCCGGGAGCCGCAGTACGACTGTCGTCCAATCAAGGCCCAGGTGCGGCCCGCAACGCCGGGCTCGCCCAGGTCACGACCCCGCTCGTCGCATTCGTCGACGCCGACGTCGAGCTGCCCCACGGCTGGCTCGACACGCTCCTGCCCCACTTCGTCGACGATCGCGTCGCGCTCGTCGCGCCTCGTGTCCGCTCGGGCCCCTCCACCTCATTGCTGGGGCGCTACGAACACGACCACGGCCCCCTCGATCTCGGGTCCGAGCCGGCCCGCGTCCGAGCCGGCTCCCGGGTCAGTTATGTCCCAGCGGCAGCGATCGTGTGCCGCGCCGAGGCGATCCGCTCGATCGACGGGTTCGACGCGTCGCTGCGCTTCGGCGAGGACGTCGATCTCGTCTGGAGGCTCGATCGCGCCGGCTGGGTGTGCCGCTATGAGCCGACGACCGAGGTGAACCACGCCGTCCGCCCAGACACCAGGTCGTGGGTTCGTCAGCGGATCGATTACGGCTCGTCGGCCGCCCCATTGGCGAAGCGGCACCCGCGAGCACTGGCACCACTTCGGATGAGCGGCTGGAGTATCGGCGCCTGGACACTCGGAGCTATCGGTCGACCGGTGCTCGGCGCGGCGCTGGGCGCGGGATCTGCGGCCGCCCTCGTGAAGAAGCTGCCCGACATCCCGCCCGCCGCCGCGCTGCGACTCGCCGGATCGGGCAATCTGCACGCCGGCGGGCAGATCGCCGGTGCAATCCGACGCGTCTGGTGGCCGCTACTGCTGCTGCTGGCCTGGCGCTGGAAGCCACCACGCCGCGTGCTGTTCGCAGCAGCGCTCGCCGCCCGGCACCCGTTCGTGCTCGCGGACGACCTCGCCTACTCGATAGGCGTCTGGAAGGGCATGTTGAAGGAGCGCACGCCCGATCCCCTGATCCCGCAGATCAGCTCCTGGCCGGGACGCTCGAGGCCAGCGACGTCCGCAGACGTTCGCTGATGTCGTTGCAGTCGTCGCACTCCCAGAAGAACCGGTAGGCGATACAGCCAAGGCACACGGCGAACAGCGACTCGAGCGCCGCAGCGGCGGCGAGCAGTCCGATCAACACGATGGTCGCGGTATGCACGCCGGAGGCCCAGGCGAGCGCGCCGAGCCCGCTGAACGCCAGCCCGATCCCTTGCGCGAACCGCTTGGGGCGCCCCGGCACCAGACGGTGCTCGACGCGCAGCCGTGGCGTCACGACGCGGGTGACGAACTGGGCGAGCGGGCTGAGTGTCGGCCCCGTCAGCGCTCTCGCCAGGAACCCGTAGACCAATGGCAGCAGGACCCAGCCCTCCCTGAGGACGAGGAACGCGGCCGCCTGCAGCACGACGCCGGCGGCGACCAGCCGGGCAGACGTCTCGTTGACGGGATCAGGGAACCGGAACAACTCGATCATCGGGAAACTATATCTCGATAATTATGATCTGATTAGTCAGGAATCAGAAATGGAGGTGCACCGCATCGACACCTGGTCCACCCACTACCGTGCCACTACGTGACGGTCCGGCTCACCATCAACCGAACCCGCTGGTGGAACCACATCGCCTATGTGGCCGACACCGTCGACGGTCTGGTGCCGGTGGTGAAGGGCAACGGGTACGGACTCGGCCGCGATGCCCTCGCCCCGCTTGCCATGAAGATCTCGCCGATCATCGCCGTCGGCACCGTGCACGAGCTCGCCGGCCTCCCCGACGAGTCGACGCCGGTCGTGCTCACTCCCACGCTCACCGCACCCGAGTCCACCGATCCAGTGCTCACCGTAGGGAGCGAGGCGCACATCGCCGCGCTACGTGGTTGGAGTGGCAGGGTGATCGTCAAGCTCACCAGCAGCATGCGCCGATACGGCGGTGGGATCGAGCTCGTCGCTGCAGCACAACGGGCGGGGCTGCGCACCGTCGGTGTCGCCATCCACCCCCCGCTCGCGGGCGACGACGACACCCACCGGGCCGACATCGTGCGCCACCTCCCCGAGATCGATCCCTCGCTCGACGTGTGGGTGAGCCACCTCGCGCCGACCACCTACGAGACGCTGCCCACCAGCCACAACTACAAGCTGCGACTGGGCACCTACCTCTGGCACGGAGACCGCGAGGCCCTGCGCCTCCAGGCCGACGTGCTCGACACGCGTCCGGTGAGCGCCGGGCAGCAGGCCGGATATCGACTCACGCCGGTCCCCGGCGACGGCACACTCGTGATGATCGGCGCCGGCACGGCGAACGGCGTCACCGCACTGACGGACGGTCGCAGCCCGTTCCACTTCGAGCGGCAGCGGATGGCCCTGTTGGAACCGTCCCACATGCACACGTCGATGACATTCGTCCCGACCGACCAGCCATGCCCGGCAACCGGCGACTGGGTCGACCTCCAGCGCCCGCTCACGATGACCACCGCCGACGAACTCCGCTGGACCTGACCCACATCGCGATGGAACTCTCATCTCGCCGACCCGGCCCCGACGTCGTGCGGGCACTCGCGATGGTCGGCGTGCTGATGATGAACTACCACGGCTATCTCATCCTGCGCGGCGCGCGACAAGGGGGCGGGACCCTGTACGAGCTGTTCGACCCGTGGGTCGGGCCGCTGTCGACCCGGTTCGCCGCCACCTTCGTCGTCACAGCCGGCGTCGGCGTCTCCTTGATGACCGCCAAGGCGATCGGCCACGCCGAACGCACCACCGAGATGCGATGGCGACTGGTCCGGCGCGGACTCGTGCTCTACGGGGCCGGTCTGCTGTTCGACTTCGTCTGGCAGGGAACGATCCTGCCCTACTACGGCGCAATGTTCGTGCTCGCGGCCGGCCTGTTCACACTGCGCTCCCGATGGATCGCGCTGATCGGCAGTGGGGCCGCTCTCGCCGGTTGGCTCATCCGTTGGTGGATGTACGAACGCTCCCTCGACGGGAGTTCGACCGAGTGGCTCACGAACCCTGGCCCCCGTTCGCCACGGGGCCTGGTGTTCGGCGTGTTCGTGAACGGCACCCATCCGCTGCTCCCCTGGCTCGCGTTCTTCTGCGCCGGGATCATCGTCGGGCGCATGCTCGCAACGAGCTGGTGGCGCCCCGCGATCGCAGGAATCGGTTTCGGGCTGTACGCAGCAGGAACGCTCGCCGATGCAGCGGCCGCGAGCGACCGTATGTATGTGGTGCTGAGCGACAACCCGTTCGACCGAGGACTCGCGTACACGGCCAGCGCTCTCGGCACCGCCCTGATCGCCTTCGCGGCGATCACCTGGGTCGCCGATCGGTTCGAGCGCAGCCCGGTCATCGATGTGCTACGCCGCGCCGGACAGATGTCGTTGACGATCTATCTCGCCCACGCGCTGGCCTTTAACTTGTTCGTCGACACGCTCGACATCGTCCAGCCGGGCGGTATCCGGACCGCGCTCGCATGCACCACGGTGTTCTGGGTGACAGCGACATCGGCCGCGTTCGTCTATCAACAGCGATACGGGCGCGGACCGGCCGAGCGGCTCTACCGACGCCTCACCGCCTAGCGCCGGCCCGCCCGGCGAAGCCCGCGCAAGCCCACCGCTCCGGCCCCGATCAACGGGCCTTGATCACCCAGTCGAGCCGGGGTGATACGCGCTGCCGCTCCTTGCCCGACACGCGCGACCGCGTCGATCTCCTCCTGGGCGGCATTGAAGAACGTCGCAGCGAAACCGAGTGCGACGGCGCCCCCGACCACGACCAGATCGAGGTCCATCGCGGTACAGATCATGCCGGCCGCACGCCCGACGAGCCGCCCCGTGCGCCGCATGATGTCGTAGGTCGGTTCCTCGAGCGAACGGCCCGTGATCGCCTCGATGGCCAGGCCGGATGCCTCCGCCTCGAGGCAGCCGCGTGCGCCACAGCTGCATCTCCGACCACCGGGTTCGACGATGATGTGCCCGACGTGGCCGGCGTTGCCGGTCGCTCCGTCGAGCAGCTCCCCGTCGATCACGAAGCCACCACCGACACCGGCCGAGACGATCATCGCGCAGAAGCTCGAGACATTGCGCCCCGCCCCCAGCCACCCCTCCGACAAGGCCAGCGCCTTGGCGTCGAGGTCGCCGTACACGGGCAGCCCGGTCAGGTCCGCGAGATGCTTACGAAGCGGAAACGAGCTCCATGACGAGATGTTGACCGGTGACACCGTTTCGCAGTTCCGACCGATCGGCCCAGCGCACCCGATACCGATCGCCCGAACCCGCACGCCGTGATGCACACGCGCCTGCTCGAGCTGCTCACCGACGATCGCCGCCAGGGCGGCGAAGTGCGACTGCGGCCCGACATCGCGTTCGATCTCGGCGGTGGATCGGTCGAGCAGCGCGCCACGGAACGTCACCAGGCCGGCGGTGAACTTCGTTCCGCCGGCATCGACGGCGAGGATCACATCTCGCTGTGCGTCGATCGTGCTCATCGCCGTCGCACGCTACCGGCGAGGCACGCCACCGTTGGAGGTGTTCTGATCCGACGCGGTCGGCAGCCCACAGCCCGACGGACGGGAGCCACGTTCGGGAACTCGGCTCGGCGCTGGAACACCCGCACCCCGGGGCCGAGAAGTCCACACGACGAGCACCGCTCGCGACGGGGTCTCACCTCACACCCGGCGAGCCTCCTCGACGAGATTGATCTCGTACAAGACCTCGTCGAGCGCGTCGGCCGCGGTCATCGCACTGAACCGCTGCGGATGCTCGGGGGTGCAACAGGTCGGTACCGGCGACAGCACCGTCCACGGCCGCGGGTGACAGAACTGGACCACGCTGTAGCGCTCGCCTTCGTAGTCCGGCGCCGCGACCACCCGGTGCCACCCGATCGGGATCACCCCATTGGTCAATCGTTCGAGCATGATCCCGGTATTGATGATGACCTGATCGTCGGGTGCGACCGCATCGACCCATTCGTCGTCGACCAGCACCTGCAGACCGGGGGCCGTGGCGCGGGGCAGCGCCGTGATCAGGTTGATGTCACCGTGTGCACCGGCCCAGACGTGACCTGCTCCGGGCACCCCCGTCATCGGTGGGTAACGAATCGCGCGGGTCAGCGTCGGTCCATCCTTGACCATGTCGTCGAAGAACGACTCATGGCATCCGATGCCCTCGGCGATCACCCGTAGGAATCGCCGCTGCAGGTCGGCGACGGCATCATGGAACCGGTAGAGCACCTCGGTGATACCCGGCACCGCCGCCTCGGGTACCACCTGATCTGGATAGGCAGTGGCGAACTTCCGCTTCAACGGGTGGCCGGCGGCGATCGGTGATGCCCAGTTGAGCATCTCTTTCCAGTCGGGCAGATCACTCGATGCTGCTGTCTCCACCAGGAGACCCGTATAGCCGGTCTGACCGTGGGCGCCGGGCACGTTGAACCCCTGCTTGACGTCTGGATCGAGATGGAAGAACTCGGCCAACATGCCGTAGGCAGTGTCGAGCAGGTCCTCCGACAGATCGTGGCACGTGTAGACGAACCCGGTCGCCAAGCTGCGGGCCACCCCATCGACGACGGCGCGCCTGGCAGGGCCGCTGCGATTCTCGAACGCGAGCAGATCGACCTCGAGGATTTCACTCATGGCCGGAGATTAGTGGGGCACCGCGATTCACCCGACGGTCGCCCCTCACCAAGGGAATTGTCCGGAGTATTCCTAGACTGTGGACATGACGCGGAAAACAGTCCCGCTCGTCCTGCTCTTGGCGCTCGCCGCCTGTGGTGACGGAGGTGATTCCGCAGGCGCCGGCGACGCGGCGGAACTCACCTATCGCGAGACGATCACCAAGATCGAGGACGCCGTGACGGTCTGGGAGAGCGCCGATTCGATCGAGCAGGCGCACGCCGTGGCCGAAGCTGCCGCGAACATGGTGGTCGGTCCGGGCGGGCCCGGCTACGGCGACCGCGACGGTAATGGCACCGTCGACGGCACCATCGACCTCGGCGTCCTTCCAGGACTGGACGGTTCACCCGACGGTGCGGCGAGCGCTCTCGCCGACAACCAGTGCATCGTCGACGACGTCTTGGGTGGCAGCTGGGCCGATCCGGCCGATCGTTGGGCAGAGATGCAGTCGGCGATCGACCAATGGACTCCGGACAACAACACGATGCCGAGCCTGGCGAGCCATCCGATGCGGATCGTCGGCTGGGCCACGTTCACGCTGGCGTCCGACTCGCTCGACGATGCGCACGAGTACGGCGGACACGCCCAACTCCACGTCGCCACCTCGCTCGCCGCACTCGACTGCTGACCGGGCGGTCGACCGCGGCAGGGCAATCAGCGTTCGGGCGGGGCACCACCGGGCGTGAAGATCGCCGGTGAACCGCCGGTGTGGATGAACACCACATCACTGCCGGCGGGCCATCGGCCCGACTCGGCAACGCCCACCATGCCGGCAAAGCCCTTCCCGCTGTACACGCGATCGAGCACCCAGCCGCCATGACGCGCTGCCCACCTGATGGCCGCATCGCCGGCCCGCGTCGGCACGCCATAATCGTCCCCCATCCAGTTCGGATCGACCCGCACATCGGCGCGGTCGACCACCGAACGGTCACCACCGATCAGCTCGACGGTGTCGCGCGCGAGATCGGCGATGTCCGGCATCCCCATGTTGACCCCCTTGGCAACGCCGATCGCCAGCACCTCCGGTACGTGGTGACCCCGGTCGCGCCAGAGGGCCCGTCCGGCCAACAACCCTGCATGGGTGCCACCGCTCGACGACGTGTGGACGATCGCTGTTGGGCTGATCCCCGCGGCATCACACTGCTGCATCAGTTCGACGAATGCCGCCGCGTAGCCGACTGCCCCGACGGGCGTCGAGCCGCCGATCGGAATCGAGTAGGGCTCGGCCCCGGCAGCGCGCAGTTCGTCGGCGAGCGCCTCGCGAGCGATCTCGAGTTCACCCCAGTGACTCTCTTCGGATCCCGTGAAGTGCTGCTGCGCCCCGAACAATGTCGACAGCAACTGATTGCCGGTGGCCGTCTCGGGTCGGTCGCCCGAGAGCACGAGGTGCACCTCGAGGCCGAGCACCGCACCGGCAGCGGCGGTCATTCTGCAATGGTTGGACTGTGCCGCACCGACCGTGAGCAGCGAACGGGCCCCCTTCGCGACGGCAGCACCACAGAGGAATTCGAGCTTGCGGGCCTTGTTGCCACCCATCCCGAGACCGGTGAGATCGTCACGTTTCACCCAGAGCCGCGCTCCACCCGGAAGTTCCGACCCACGCTCGAGCGGTGTCGGGAGGGTCGCCAGCCTGGCCCGCGGAAGATGACCGAACACCCTCGGCATGATAGGCACGGGAGGCGTGAGCGACGTTGGCCGGCCAGAATCGATGTGCATGTGACCACCGACTGGAATCCGATCCTGCGTGGTGAGTTCACCAAACCGTACTGGGCGGAGTTGCAGAGCTTCGTCGTCGACGAACGCACGCGCTCCACCGTGTACCCACCGCACGATCGGGTGTTCGCCGCCTTGCACCTGACCCCATATTCGTCGACGCGGGTCATGATCCTGGGGCAGGACCCCTACCACGGGCCCGATCAGGCACACGGTCTGTGCTTCTCGGTGCAGACCGGGATCCGGGTTCCGCCGTCGCTCGCCAACATCCACAAGGAGCTGTCGACCGACCTCGGGACACCGATCCCCGACCACGGCAATCTCGAGGCCTGGGCACGTCAGGGGGTCCTGTTGCTCAATGCCACGCTCACCGTTCGCGCCGGGCAGGCAGGGTCGCATCAGGGCAAGGGTTGGGAGGTGTTCACCGACGAGGTCATCACTGCGGTGAGCACCAAGCACGATCACGTCGTGTTCATTCTGTGGGGCGCCTACGCTCGCAGGAAGAAGTCGTTGATCGACCAGTCCCGGCACACGATCATCGAATCGCCGCACCCGTCACCGCTGTCGGCCCACAATGGGTTCTTCGGTTCGAGACCGTTCAGCCGGACCAACGAAGCGCTCGTCGCCCACGGCCAACCCCCGATCGATTGGAGCTTGTAGAACGCCATGGCCTGGACCACCCATCCGAAGGTGATGCGAGTGCGTCGACGCAGCGTCGTCTTCGATGTCGTCGTCGAGTTGCTCGACGGCTTTCGGCGTCACCTCACGGGGCGCAACGCCGCCGTGCTGGCCTACTACGGATTCCTCACCCTGTTCCCACTGTTGATGGCAGCGACCACGATCCTCGGGTTCGTCCTCGAAGGAAACCCCGACCTGCAAGCCCGTATCGTCGACTCCGCGCTCAGCCGGATCCCGGTCGTCGGCGCCGATCTCGAGCCGGGTTCGACGATCAGCGGGAGCTGGTGGGCACTGTTCGTGGGGCTGGGCGTCGCACTGTGGGGGTCGCTCAAGGCGTTCGTCGCGCTGCAGTCCGCTCTCGACGACATCTGGGACGTGCCGATCGACGATCGAGCCAACGGTGCGATCCAGCGGGCGAAGGCACTCGTCGGGATCGCCGTGATCGGTATCGGACAAATCGGCGCCGTTGCGCTGGCGGCGGTCGTCAGCGAGGCCGGGCTGCCCCGCCTCGGCCAGATGCTGATCACGTTCGGTGGGCTGGTGCTCAATGTGATCGTGGTCGGCACCATGTATCGCTACCTCACGTCCAGATCCGTGACCTGGGCGATGTTGTGGCCCGGAGCGGTGTTCAGCGGCGTGATGTACACGGTGCTGCAGTTCGCAGGGACGCGCCTCGTCACCAACACCCTCGACGACGCCGCCAACGTCTACGGCACGTTCGCGGCCACCCTCGCCTTGCTGAGCTGGCTCAGCCTGCACGCGCTGATCAGCCTGATCGGAGCCGAACTGAACGCTGCGCTGGCGAGACCACGGACCAGCACCGAAGGGCCGGATCCGAGTCCTTCGGTCCCGTCGGTCGCCTCCGCCGACGGCCGTGACGGCTGATCAGACGTCCAATCCCGGCGCGAGCTGCGTCACGATTCGGGAGGTCTGTTCGAGGGTGCGATGCACCGGGCAGCGGTCGGCGATCCGCAACAAGCTGGCACGCTGACCGTCATCAAGATCCCCGGACAGGTGCAGGACGCGGGTGAACTGATCGATCTTGCCGCCCTTGGGAAGCGAACCATCGGCCGTGCCGGTCGCCGCGTCGGTTGCGTGCACCTTGTCGTGGGACACCTCGACGGTCACCTTGTCGAGCGGGAGCTGCTTGCGTTCGGCGTACATCCGCAGGGTCATCGAGGTACACGACCCGAGTGCGGTGGCGAGGAAGTCGTACGGGCTGGGCCCGGCGTCATAGCCGCCGACCGACTCGGGTTCGTCGGTGAGAAAGCGATGTCGTCCCACGACCACATGGTTCAAGAAGGCGCCCTGGGTGGTTTCGGCGACGACCACCTGGGCCGACGCCACAGGTGCAGCGGCGACCCCGCTCTCGTCGACCAGATACCGGGCGGCCCACGCGCCGATCACCGACGCGGCGTACTCGGCGTCGGCGACGCTCGACAACAGATGGTCGGCACGGTCGAGCGACACGAAGCTCTTCGGATGCCTGGCCGCGCCGAAGATGCGGGCGGCGTGCTCGACGCCGACGGTGTTGTCGACCGGCGAGTGCATCACCAGTAGCGGTCCCCGAAGGGTCGCCGCCGCCTCGACGACGGCGCCGGCGCGCAGATCGTCGATGAACTGCCGACCTATCGTGAACGACCGGCCGTGCAACTCGACGTCGACCTCGCCGTGTTCGGTGAGGTCGTCGAGCACGCCACCGAGGAGCTGAGCCACATGACCTGCATCGGCCGGCGCACCGAGGGTCGCCACCGCTCGAACCTCCGGAAGCGTCACCGCCGCACAGATCACCGCGGCACCACCCAGCGAGTGACCGACCAGCAGCTGTGGTGCGCGGTGATGGTTGCGCAGCCATACCGCGGCGGCGATCAGATCGTCGACGTTCGACGAGAAGTTCGTATTCGCGAACTCGCCCTCGCTGTCGCCGAGCCCGGTGAAGTCGAACCGCAACAGCCCGTACCCCAGATCGGTCAACACCGCAGCGATGCGCGTCGCGGCAAGAAGGTCCTTGCTGCAGGTGAAGCAGTGGGCGAACAGGGCGAACGCCTTGGGCGGACCGGCGGGCAGGTCGAGCCGAGCAGCGAGCAGTTCGCCCCCGCTGCCCGGAAAGGTGACTCGTTCGACGCGCGTGGGCATCCGAGGAACGTACCAACTTCGGGGAACCAGCAAGTATGAAGCGGCGCCGTGGGCTGCGATACTGGTCGATCGTGTCGACCAACCCCGTGGACCCTCTCGCCGACCGCTATGCGCGCGATCCTGATCGCGTCACGGCCAGGATGATCCGACCACTGCGCGATTTCCTGCAACAGGAGGCCAGCGCCGGTCTGTTGCTGGTGGCCGCCGCAGTCGTCGCGCTGATCTGGGCCAACTCGCCCTGGTCCGACAGCTACTTCGACCTCTGGAACCTCGAGGCCGCTGTCGAGTTGAACCATCACGTGATCAATCTCACGATGCGCGAGTGGGTCAACGATCTGGCGATGGTGTTGTTCTTCTTCGTCGTCGGTCTGGAGATCAAGCGCGAGCTGACCGAAGGGGAGCTGCGAGATCCGCGCCAGGCTGCCCTGCCGATCATCGCCGCGTTCGGCGGCATGATCGTGCCTGCGGCGATCTTCGCGGTGCTCAACGCCGGTGGGGACGGTTCCAAGGGCTGGGGAATCCCGATGGCCACCGACATCGCAATCGTCATGGGCGTCGTCGCGATCCTCGGGTCCCGAGCGCCATCATGGTTGAAGCTCTTCCTGCTCGCGCTGGCCATCGTCGACGACATCGGGGCGATCCTCGTCATCGCGATCTTCTATTCCGAGGGGGTGTCGTTCCAATGGTTGGCCCTCGCGATCGGCGCCGTTGTCGTTGCCGCCCTGATCCGCAACCGCGTGCCGTACATCGCGGTCTATCTCCTACTCGGCGCGGTGTGCTGGCTGGGGCTGCACGAAGCCCACGTGCACCCGACGCTGACCGGTGTCGCATTCGGTTTGCTCGCACCGGTCACGCCGCGACGCCGATCCGGCATGATCGACGCCGAACAACTCGCCGCCAACCCGAACGTGCACATGGCAGCCACAGTGTCCCGTCAAGCGAAGTGGACCGTGTCGATCGTCGAGTGGCTCGAGCATCTCCTGCACCCCTGGTCGGCATTCGTGGTCGTCCCGATTTTCGCCCTCGCCAATGCCGGCATCAAGATCCCGGCTTCCGAGCTCGGTGACGCACTCGGCAACAGCGTCACGTGGGGCGTCATCCTCGGCCTGGTGGTCGGCAAGACGATCGGCATCTCCGGCGCGACGTTGCTGGCGGTTGCGTTCAAGATCGGGCGGCTCCCACCCGGTGTCACCAAGCGATACGTCATCGGTGCCGGAGCGCTCGGAGGTGTCGGCTTCACCGTGTCGTTGTTCGTGACCGAGCTGGCATTCGGTGGGCAGGAGATCCTCGGCAACGACGCGCGACTGGGCGTACTGATCGGATCGTTCGCCGCCGCCTTGATCGGCTCGGCGATCATGATTCCCGGTCATGTGATCCCCGACATGTCGATGGGCGCGGCCGACCCGTCAGACCACACCCCCGACACGGCCGACAGCGCGACGGAGCTGTCGGAAATCGACTAGAACACAGGGCACCGCGATGTCCGGCACCAGGCTGGGCTCGCGGTCCGAATTCTGATGCTGACCACCCTCCTCGCCGCCACCGACTCCGGTCTCGGACCCACGCTCGCGATCATCGTCGGGGTCGGCATGGCAGCCCAGTGGATCGCATGGCGCAGCCAGGTGCCCTCGATCATCCTGCTGTTGGTCGCCGGGCTGCTGCTCGGTCCCGTGTTCAGCGTGATCGACCCCGATGCCTTCCTCGGGGGAACGCTCTTCCCGGTCGTGTCACTGTCCGTGGCACTGATCCTGTTCGAGGGTGGGCTCGACCTGCCTCCGCGCGAGCTGAGATCGACGGGCACCGTGGTGCGACGGCTGATCAGCATCGGTGCGGTCATCACGTTCCTCGTCGCTGCTTGGGGAGCCAAGACACTGTTCGACATCAGCGACGGGGCGGCAGCGGTGCTCGCCGCCGTGCTGGTCGTGACCGGTCCGACCGTCGTCGGGCCGTTGCTACGTTTCGTCCGGCCGAGCGGCCGCACCGGCCCGATGTTGCGCGCCGAGGGCATCCTGATCGATCCGATCGGCGCCACCGCCGCGCTCGTCGCCTTCGAGGTCGCGCTCACCGAGAAGCCGGGTGAAGCCGTGAGCGCGGTGCTCGGAGTGGTGGGGCTCACCTTGCTCGCTGGTATCGGTATCGGTTTCCTCGCGGCGTACGCCCTCGATCACGCGCTGCGACGATTCATCATCCCCGACCATCTCGCCAACCCGATCGCCTTGGCGATGGTCGTGGTCGGGTTCGTGATCAGCAACGAGGTTCAGGAGGAGGCAGGCCTGTTGACGGTGACGGTCATGGGTATCTGGCTCGCTCGCCGAGACTCTGCCGCGGTCCGCCAACTGCTCGAGTTCAACGAGAGCCTCCGAACGCTGCTGATCTCGGCATTGTTCATCCTGCTCGCAGCACGGATCGAACCTGACCAACTCCGCGATGTCGCGATCCCGTCGATCGCGTTCCTCGGCTTGCTCGTGTTCGTGGCGAGGCCGCTCTCGGTGGTCGCGGCGACGATTCGCAGTTCGCTGTCATGGCGGGAGCGACTGTTCCTGATGTCGATGGCGCCCCGGTGCATCGTGGCCGCGGCCGTCTCCGCGATCTTCGCGATCCGCCTCGAAGAGGAGGGCGTCCGAGGGGCCGAGCTGATCGTGCCGATCGTGTTCCTGGTGATCATCGGCACGATCGTGGTGT
>JAHEDX010000152.1 GCA_024641005.1 Acidimicrobiaceae bacterium | reverse complement strand
GGATCAGTTCGATCAGCTCGGCGGTCTGTTCGCTCGTGTCGAGGTTGTCGATGTCTCCGCTGAGCTCGTTGATCTGGTTCGCGAGTTCGCTCGAGATCGAGGTGATGCGTGCGTCGACCTCCTCCAACCGGTCGGCGATCGTCTGTACCCGTGAGCTCACTGCCTCGAGTTCGTCGTGGGTGACGGAGGGGACGGGCGGCTCGAGTTCGACCAGTGGTGCGGGCGGCGCGTCGACCCGGGCGGTGAGGTCCTTCAACCGGACGACCATCGCCCGGAACTCGTCGGGGTGCACTGACGGCGCCGGCGGCGGGGGAGCCGGCGCCGGCTCTGGCGGTGTGTCGAGGCGGGTGACGATGCCCTGCACCTGGGCGCCGAGCTGCTGCTTGACGGCATCGGTGGCGTCGAGCCGGGCGGCCATCGCTGAGATCTGTTCCTTCAGCTCGTCGATCTCGGCGGTGTCGTTGGCTCGCTTCTTGAACAGTCCCATAGCGTTGCCCGTACCGTACCGGACCGGGCGCACCGCGGTGGGGAGCGATCTGGCCGGCGTGCGGGGCCTGATCACCGGTTGGCCTTCACCGACCAACCGGTGAGATATCGCTCGCTAATCTGCAACAGATCGCGTGTCTCGTGCGTGATAGAGAGTGATGGAACTCACCATGAACTGGTCGGGACGCACGTCTGTGCCCGACGCTCGCACGGGTGGCGCCACCGACTGGGCGGGATCCGAGGCGGTCTATGTCTCGGCCTACCGGCAGCTGCTCCGGGTGGCATTCGTGCTCACGGGTTCGGGGGCGGAGGCGGAGGACGTCGTGCAGGACGTCTTCGCCAAGGTCGGTCCTCGCATCGCCGAGCTCGACGACCCCGTGCCCTACCTGCGTGTCGCCGTGGTGAACCGTTGTCGATCCCTGCATCGACGCGTGCGATCCGCACCGAATCCTCAACCGCCCGACGATGCGGTCCTCGATGTCGGCCTGACCGAACTCCGCGACGCGCTCGCCGATCTGCCCATCAAACAACGCACGGCGCTCGTGTTGCGCTATCTCTGCGACCTTCCCGACAGCGAGATCGCAAAGATCCTCAACTGCCGACTCGCGACGGTACGCAGCCATGTGCACCGCGGTCTCGCCGAACTCCGTATTGCCCTCGCCGACTCCAAGGATGCGTGAAGAGATGAACACGCCGATGACCGAACTCGACGGATTCGAAAAGATGCTCCGCGACCGCATGCATCGCCTCGCCGACCATGCCCCTGCAGCGGTGCCCGCGTTGGACGACATCCAGGTCACCACCGCGACCGAACCGCGCCGTGGGCGCCGGGTCGCCGGCATCGGTGCGGTGATCGCCCTGCTCGCCGGTGGGGTCGGGCTCAGTACGGTCGCCCTCCAGGGCGCCACCCAACCCGGCGGTGCCGACAGCCCCGAGGCCGCGGTCCGCGAGTTCGCCGACGCGCTCGCCGCCGAGGACCTCCTCGGCATGATCGACGTCACGGTGCCCGAGGAGGTCACCGCTCTGCGGGCGGGGTTCGAGGACATCTCCGCCGAGGCGAAGCGGATCGGATTGCTCGACGACACGTTCGCACTGGGCGGCGTCGCGGGCGTCGATGTCACCGTCGGCGACCTCGCTGTCACCACGACCGAACTCGGCCCAGACCTGGCAGCCGTCACGACGGCTGGTGGGCGGCTGGCTGTGATCTTCGACGACAGCGCCTTTCCCCTCGGCCGACTGATCTCCGACCGGACCGATGTGCCGATCGGACCGTCCTCGGGGGCCGCCGACCTTGCTCGTGATCCGATCACGCTCGTCACGATGCAGCGTGACGGTCGCTGGTACGTGAGCGTCGGCATGTCGATCGCGGAGGCGATCTGGCATCCCGCAGCGCCGCCCGTCAGCATGGGCATCCTCGCGGAGGGCTCGGCCACCCCCGAGGCGGCCGCCGAATCGTTCTACCGGCGCCTCGCGCAGCTCGATCTGGTGAGCGCCTCGGCGATCGTCGCCCCCGGCGAAGGCGAGGTCTTCCGCCGCTACGGATCGCTATGGCTGCCGCAGGCGGAACGATCGTTGACGGACTCGGCTGCCAACGGGCTCTCGATCGATCTCAGTGATCTGCAGTTCGAACGCATCGCGGGCTCCGATGGCCGTGTGACCCTTCAGCCGAGCAGCTTCGTCATCGACGGAACGGTGCCGGCGAGCTGGGGTGGGCAGGGCGATGCCGGAATGATCCGTGTCGGCGAGTGGCCAACGGTCATCGACAGTTCCGACGGCCGCGGCATCTGGATCCTCGAACCGGGCGTCGCTCCGCCTGAGACGGTCGAGGGGCTCGGCGACCCGCTGCCGTACGACTCCGCCGAAGCCCAGCAGGTCTATGGTGGCGACCCGTTCAACTCGACGTGGGTGCTTCCCGATGGCACGATCCAAACCTTCGCCGAAGCTGCGCCGCTGTCATCGCAGCCACAGCCGTTCCGGATCGAACGGCGCGACGGCTGCACCACCGCAACGGGCGCCCCGTTCAGCGACATGCTGGCCTACGGCCCCTCCTCCGAGCGGTTGGACGACACCACGGTGCGCTCGTGCAGCGACGCAGATTCGCTCGGTCTCGGTGGGATGCTGATCCTGTTCCGCGGTGGAAGCTCGCTCACCAACCTGCCACCCCTCACGCTGGTGCAAGACGGCGGCGAGTGGTTCGTGTCGCCGATCGGGACCATCGCGGCGCAGGTGCTGGAGGCGACGCGGTCGTTGCCGAACGACGTGAACATCATCGACGTGCCGCTGCTGCCGTTCTTCGCCGGCGCGATCGCTCGTTCGGAACTCGATCAGGTATTCGGGCAAGCCACCGACGTGTCACCACCGTGCCGAGTGATCGCCGAGCCGGACGGCAACGGGCATCTGCGCACGATCGCCGATCCCGTCCTCGCCGATGTCAAGGCATGTGCCGAAGAGCTCGGGTACACGTCGGGGGTGTCCGTCGGCGTCGCCAGCTCCGATGGCAGCGTCGCCGGGGACGTCCCCCCCGCGGTCGACGTCACCGCATCGACGATGCCTGCGACGGTCGACGCTGGTCAGGTGTCGGGCGGCCCGGAGACCACAGTCGTCGCGACGCCCTAGCGATCGGCGCCCATAACCTTTGGGCATGGCTTCAGTGCAGGCGAACGGCATCACGATCGAGTACGACGAGCACGGTTCGGGCGAACCGCTGTTGTTGGTGATGGGCCTGGGAGGTCAGCTGACCGATTGGCCGCAGGAGTTCGTCGATCTGCTCGTCGAGCGGGGTTATCGGGTGATCCGACTCGACAATCGCGACAGCGGTCTGTCGACCGAGTTCGGTGGGCCGGTGCCGACCAACTGGCAGATCGCCAAGGCCGTGTTGTTCCGGCGGCCGATCACCTCGGAATATCTGCTGAGCGACATGGCTGCCGATGCAGCGGGTCTTCTGGCGGCGCTCGAAGTCGACCGAGCCCACGTGGTGGGCGTGTCGATGGGTGGCATGATCGCCCAGACCCTGGCGATCGAGCACCCCGAGCGGGTGTGCAGCCTCACGTCGATCATGTCGACCACCGGTAACCGGCGGGTCGGCCAGCCGACGATGCGTCTGATCCGCAAGTTCGCCCGTCGCAAGCCGGCGTCGCGGGCCACGGCGATCGACGACGCCATCGTGACGTTCCGAGAGATCTGCGGGCCTGCCTTCGACGAACACGAGTTCCGCGAGATGGCCAAGGTGTCGATCGAGCGAAGCTTCCGGCCGGCGGGTACCGGTCGCCAGACGGCGGCGATCATGGCCAGTGGCGATCGCACCGGGCGGCTCGAGCACCTCGACGTTCCGGCGCTGGTCGTGCACGGGATGCTCGACCCGCTCGTGCAACTCTCGGGTGGTGTCGCCACCGCCGACGCGATCCCCGGCTCACGGCTGTTGATGTTCAACGACATGGCGCACGATCTCCCGCGCGCCCGTTGGGTCGAGTTGGCCGACGCGATCGCCACCAACGCAGCGCGAGCGCGTGCCACCAGCAACGCCTGATCAGATCAGGCTGGTGAGCCAGGCGATCAGGGCCTGCACGCCGGCGTCGGGCTCACCCGCCCGCCAGGTCACGTAGTACCCGCGGCTCGAACTCACCTCCGGTCCGACCACGACCAGAGCGTCGCCGTCGACGAGATCGTCGATCAGCGGTCGCCAGCCCAGAGCGACACCGCGACCGGCGAGTGCCTGCTGCAACACCATCGGGTAGTTGTGCCACAGCACCCGGCCCGGTTGGCGTCGCAGCACGATGTCGAAGTTGCTCAG
>JAHEDX010000002.1 GCA_024641005.1 Acidimicrobiaceae bacterium | reverse complement strand
CGCCGAGCGTGCTCATGTCGGAATCGCCCTCGATGGCGACGCCGATCGTCTGATCGCTGTCGACGAACGCGGCGACGTCGTGGACGGCGATCACATCCTCGCCATCTGCGCTGAGGACCTCAGCGCTCGGGGATGCCTGGTCGACAACACGGTGGTGATCACGGTGATGACGAATCTCGGGTTCCATCTGGCCATGCAGGCTGCCGGGATCCGCGTCGTCGAGACAGGCGTCGGCGACCGATACGTGCTCGAAGCGCTCGCCGCCGGGGGCTACTCGCTGGGCGGTGAGCAATCAGGCCATGTGATCTTCACCGACCGTGCCACCACCGGGGACGGCATGCTCACCGCGTTGGCGTTGCTCGATGTGGTGCAGCGATCGGGACGCCAGCTTTCACAACTGGCGGCCGATGCGATGACGCAGCTCCCGCAGGTCCTCGTGAACGTGCCGGTCGCTGAGCGACGACCGGATGTCAGCGAGCTGCTCGCGTCCGAGATCGCGGCTGCGGGCGAGACGCTGGGATCGACCGGCCGCATCTTGGTACGCCCCAGCGGTACGGAGCCCGTCGTGCGGGTGATGGTCGAGGCGCCCACCGCCGAGCTCGCCCAGTCGACGGCCGATCGCCTCGCCGAGATCGTTCGCGCTCACCCCGATCTGAGGACCTGACTCATCCAGCGGCTTGCCGCTGGTGCGACCCATGCGATGGGTCGCGATCGGTAGCCTGAATCTCCATGTGCGGCATCATCGGAGTGATCAGTCGTCGGGCGACCCGACCGGTGCCCGGTTCCGACGAGGTGCTCGCGCTGCTCGACGCGGCTGTTGCTGCGCTCGGTGACCCGATCGAAGTGGCGCGAATCGGGCGGGCAGCCGATGCTCTGCTGCGTGGCGTTCCCGGCGTCGTCGCCCTCAACGAACACCATGAGCTGGTCGCCGCGGTGGCCAGCAGGCTCGACCAGCTCGACGCCTATGTGAACGATCTCGATGCGCTGCTCGAGTCCGGCAGCCACGATCCGAGCGAACTCGAGCGGCTGAACGCTGAGGCGATAGCGGTCCGAGACGTGCTGTGGTCCCTTCGCCACGATCGCTTGCGCACCGCCCGCGAGGTGTCTGCCCTGGCGGGTCGCGACGCCAGCCTCGGTGCGGTCGCGGCCTTTCTGGCGATCCAGCAGTCGCTGTCGGCGATCGACCGGTTGGAGGTGCGAGGGCGTGACTCTGCCGGCATCCATGTCCTTGTGTGGAACCACGCCCTCGACCTCGACGAGCCGGCGGTGCGGTCCGCCATCGTCGACCGCAATCAAGACCCCACGTTCCAGTCCGGTTCGGTGCGCGTCAGCGGCGACGTCTTGTCGTTCGTGTACAAGGCGGCCGCCGAGATCGGCGAGCTGGGCGACAACACGCGTGTGCTCCGCACAGCGGTCGCCGGCGACGACCTGTTGCGACGCGCTGTCGCGTCGTCGGAGGTGCGAGTGTCGGTACTCGGTCACACTCGTTGGGCCAGTGTCGGCATCATCTCCGAGCCCAACACCCACCCGCTCAACAGCGACGAACTCGAGCAGTCGCCGGCAATCGGTCCCGCTCCGTATGTGGTTGCCGCGCTCAATGGCGATGTCGACAACCACGCTGATCTGAGGGTCGGGCATCAGCTACGGATCCATCAGCACATCACCACCGACGCCAAGGTGATTCCGGCCCTCGTCTCACGCCATGTCGCTGCCGGCGTCGATCTGGTCGAGGCCTTTCGGCGAACGGTGTCGGCGTTCGAGGGATCGGTCGCGATCGGGGCGATGAGCGCTGACGAGCCCGACACGCTGATGTTGGCGTTGCAGGGCAGTGGCCAGGGCCTGTACGTCGGATTCGCCGACGATTGCTACATCGTCGCCAGCGAGCCGTACGGCGTCGTCGAGGAGACCGACAACTATCTCCGCCTCGACGGCGAGCACGGCGGCGAGATCGTGGTGTTGAACGCCGACACGGCGGGCGATCCGGGACGGGTACGTCGCCTGCGCTATGACGGGGCCGACCTGCCGGTTTCGTCGTCGGAGATCATCACAGCAGAGGTCACGACACGCGACATCGACCGAGGCGATGCGCCACACTTCTTGTTGAAGGAGATCGGCGAAGCTCCCCAGAGCCTTCAGAAGACGCTCCGCGCCAAGATCGTCGAGCGCGGCGGGCTGCTTCGCGCTGCGGTCGGCACCCGAGCGTTGTTGCCGTCCATCGCAGAACGACTCTCCGATGGGCGCATCACCCGGATCCGGGTGATCGGGCAGGGCACGGCAGCCGTCGCCGGTCAGAGTACCGCTGCCTTGCTCGACGAGTTGGCCGGCGGCGCACTCGACGTCGATGCGATTCCGGCGACCGAGCTGTCGGGCTTTCACCTGCGCCTCGACATGAGCGACACCCTGGCGATCGCCGTGAGCCAGAGCGGCACCACCACCGACACGAACCGCACCGTCGATCTGTTACGCGCCCGTGGCGCGGCGGTCATCGGCATCGTCAACCGGAGGGCCAGCGATCTGGTCGACAAGGCCGACGGCATCTTGTACACGTCCGACGGCCGCGATGTCGAGATGAGCGTGGCCTCGACCAAGGCGTTCTACGCCCAGGTCGCCGCCGGAGCGCTGTTGGCCTGCGCGATCACCGAAGCTGCCGGCGTCGGTACCGACCGTCGTCGCCACGAGTTGCTCGAAGGACTGCGAACCCTTCCCGACGCGATGCGAACCGTCCTCGCCAAGCGCAGCGAGATCGCCGACGCGGCGCGTCGGTTCGCTCCGCCGAAGCGCTACTGGGCGGTCGTCGGCAACGGACCCAACCACGTTGCGGCCGAAGAGGTGAGGATCAAGCTCAGCGAGCTCTGTTACAAGTCGATCGCTTCCGACGTCACCGAGGACAAGAAGCACATCGACCTGTCGTCCGAGCCACTGATCCTGGTGTGCGCTGCGGGGCTGCAGGGCAGCACCGCCGACGACGTCGCCAAGGAAACAGCGATCTTCAAGGCCCACAAGGCCACCTCGATCGTCGTCGCCGACGAGGGCGAGGTGAGGTACAGCGCTGCCGCCACCATCACCGTGCCTCCCGTCGACCCTGCGCTCGGGTTCGTGCTCTCGGCGATGGTCGGTCATCTGTTCGGCTACGAGGCGGCCCTCGCGATCGACGCCTCGGCGCGCCCATTGCGCGAGGCGCGTGAGCTGATCGAACGATCGGTTGCCGAACACGAAGACGGCGACGCAGTGTTGGCCTCGATCCGGGTCGGGGCGCCGGCCATTCTTCGCCCGTTCAACGACGGGTTGCGCGGTCGGCTCTACGACGGCCATCTCGAGGCGAGCACCGCAGTTCGTCTCGTCGGGCTGCTGCGTGATCTGATGGCGCCGAACCCGGTCGAGACCTATGCCGCGTTGTCGGGCAAAGTCGGTACTCCCGGGGCGTTGATCGACGAACTCGTCGGGGCACTGACCCAGGGGATCGAAGAGCTCACGCGCCCGGTCGATGCGATCAAGCACCAGGCCAAGACGGTCACCGTCGGGATTTCCCGCAGCGACGAGGGCGTGCTCGACCGGATGCTCGTGCAGGCCACCTTGCAGGCCGGAGCGGGACGAGATGTCCTCAGCTACCGGACGCTCAAAGTGCTCGCCGCCCTCAGCCCGGCGATCTCCGAGGTCGTCGGCTTCACCCGCTATCACATCGAGGGCGACACGATCTCGATCCTCGACCGCGGCGGCCTCTCGCGCGACCTCGGCAGCCGGGTCGACAACGACCATCGGCTGCTGGGCACCAAGCATCGCGTCGCCGCCGCTCGAGAAGTGCTCGTCGCCCGGGGCCGCCGTGACCAGCGCACCGTGATCTTCGTCCCCGAGGTGAAGTCGGACACGTGTACCGGAATCACCCTGTTGCACGTGCTCCTCCACGATCGGTTGCCGGCGGATTCGATGCGCGGTGTGCTCCAGGGATACGACAATCGATACGACCGGCTGGTCGACTGGGTGTCGGAGACCGAAGGTGAGTTCGACGAATCCAAGCTCGCCGAGCTGGGCGTCGTCGACCTCCTGATCGATCCGATCTCCGACGCTGCCGATCACTGGCGGAGCTGATCTCGATGATCGGGATCGGCGTCGATGTCGTCGAGATCGAGCGGTTCCGCGCCTCGCTCGTTCGTACCCCCTCCATGCGTGAGCGGTTGTTCACGGCTGCCGAGCTTGCCTATGTCGCGCCGAAATCCGACCCGATACCGTCGCTCGCCGCTCGCTTCGCCGCTCGGGAAGCGGTGATGAAGTCGCTCGGGGTCGGGTTGGGGGCGTTCGGTTTCCACGACGTCTGGGTCGAGCGCGCCGACTCGGGGGCACCATTCCTGGTGTTCGCCGGTCGCGCCGCCGAGTTGGCCGAATCGCACGGGGTCGCGCGGTGGCACCTCAGTCTCACGCACTCCGACCTGGTGGCGGTCGCGTACGTGGTGGCCGAGTGACCACCATGGGCGCGATGATGGCCGTAGCCTGTCTGTTGTGATCCCGGTCGTCACTCCGGAACAGATGCGGTCGATCGACGCCGCCGCGCCGGAGCCGCTGGATGTCCTGATCGATCGGGCCGGCGCGGCGGTCGCTCGGGCAGCGTTGCGATTGCTCGGAGGGGCATATGGCCGTTCGGTGGCGGTGATCGCCGGCCCCGGCAACAATGGTGCCGACGGCAGGGTTGCCGCCGCGCGGTTGCGAGAACGTGGGGTGGCCGTACGCGTCTACGAGGCGGCCGCCTGCCCGTCGGAGATCGGGCCATGTGATCTGGTGATCGACGCGGCATTCGGTACCGGATTTCGAGGAGTGTGGGAAGCGCCGGCGACCGGTGATGCGAAGGTGCTGGCGGTCGACGTGCCGACCGGTCTCGACGCTTCCACAGGGGTCGCCGCTCCGGGCACACTGCGTGCCGATGTGACCGTCACCTTCGCCGCCGTGAAGCCTGGCCACGTGCTGGGCGACGGGCCTGATCTCGTCGGCGAACTCGAGGTCGCCGACATCGGCCTCGACGTCGGCGAGCCGACGATCACGATCGTCGATCGGACCGACGTGCTGGACTGGGTGCCCAGACGGCCTCGCACGGCCCACAAGTGGCGGGACGCGCTGCGCGTGGTCGCCGGGTCGCCGGGAATGACCGGGGCAGCGCATCTCGTTGCCGGCGCGGCGCTTCGCACCGGGGCCGGCATGGTGACGCTGTCGAGCCCGGGCATCGATGCGTCGGCCCCGATCGAGGCCGTTGACCGTCGGGTGCCCGCCACCGACTGGGCGGACGCCGTGCTGGCCGATCTGCATCGGTTCCACGCTTTGGTGATCGGCCCCGGTCTGGGCCGTGAGGAGCACACCGTCCCGTCGATCGTTCGCTCGGTGTTCGAGTCGGTCGTCCCGGTGGTGGTCGATGGCGACGGTCTGTTCGCCCTGTCGTGGAACGACGAGGGGACGCCGGCGTTCCTGCGAGAGCGCGAAGTACCCACGGTGCTGACCCCGCACGATGGCGAGTTCGGATTGCTGACCGGGTCGCGGCCTGGGCCGGATCGCATCGCTGCCGCCGAGCGTCTGGTCGACACGTGCGGGTGCGTCGTGTTGCTGAAAGGGCCGACCACCGTCGTCAGTGCGCCGGGAGCACCCACCCGCCTCGTCACGAACGGCGATCAGCGACTCGCCACGGCAGGGACCGGTGACGTGTTGGCGGGCATCATCGGAGCCCTGCTCGCCAAGGGCGTCCGTCCTGCCGAAGCGGCTGCTGCCGGCGCGTGGATTCACGCCGAGGCGGCGAATCGCGCCGGAGACATCGGACTCGTCGCGGGTGATGTCGTGGGGGCGATACCCGGCGTGTTCCGGCAATGAGCAAGAGAGCCCGGACGCGTTCGGGTCGGTGGCGGACGTTCGCAGCGGTCGCCGCGATCGTCGCTGTATCGACAGGCACCGCGGCCGCAGCAAACTTGGGGGACACCGCCGCAACCGCGGTTCGCCGTGCCGAACGCGTCGACCCACCGACCCCTGTGGTCGTGATCGGCGATTCGGCGATTGCCGCACTGCGCTGGGTTCCCAGGGCCGACACAGCGGTCGTCGGGTTCGAGCACACCCTCGATCTCGAGTCGTGCAGGCGGCTGTATGCCATGTCGTGCAGAGGTCGCGAGGGCCGCGTCCCGCCGAGCCTGTACGAGGCGCTCGGATTCCACGGCAGCAAGTACCAGACCCTCGTCGTCGCCACGGGCTACAACGATGGTGTGGCGGACTTCGGTGCATCGTTCGACGCCATCGTCCGCCGCGCACGTGAGTTCGGCTACACCAGGATCGTGTGGTGGACGCTGCGTTCCGACGTCGACTACGTGTCGCCCGGTTACATCGGCAATCACGTGACATTCGCGGCCAACAACCAGGTCGTTCGCGACCGGTTGTCCACGGGCCGCTACCCAGAGGTGGTATTGGCCGACTGGGGCCGCTACACGGTCGACCGGCCTGAATGGTTCGTCACCGACGGCGTTCACTACCGGGCGATGGGAGCTTGGGCGGCATCCGATTATCTCAGTCGCAAGATGGCGTTTCTCGAGGATCGAGCCTGCCCGGTGCCGACCGGTCCCACCACTCCGCTGCAGGATCCGTGCCCCGACCCCGACGTCACGGGGCCGGTCGCCGACATCGCGGCGCTGTACCCGGTCGGCGCGGATGGAGTGCTGTGTTACGAGGTCGGCGAGAGCCGACGGTTCGAATGCCGGGACGAGACACACCTGATCCAGCTCGAACGGGAGTTGGGGCCGGGAATGTCGGGCAGCGATGTGTGGGCCCTCCAGACCCGGCTGATCCGACTGGACCTGTTGGACGTGTCGGCCACCGGCTCGTTCGACCCGACCACCACGTCGGCGGTCATGTCGTTCCAGCGTGCGTCGTCGTTGCCGGTGACCGGCATGGCCGACAGATCGACGCTCGACGCGCTCGGCTTCGACATCTCAGCGATCGTGACACTGTCGTGACGGGTGTCGGCCGCTGGGCATGGGCTGAGATCGATCTCGCTGCGATCAGCCACAACGTCGACGTGATCGGGCGTTCGATCGGACCGAGCGACGTCTGGGCGGTCGTCAAGGCCGACGGCTACGGTCACGGCGCCACCCGCGTCGCTCGACACGCGATCGGAGCGGGCGCCCAGGGACTGTGCGTCGCTTTGGTGGACGAAGGGATCGAGTTGCGTGAGGCGGGCATCGACGTGCCGATCCTCGTGCTCACCGAGCAGCCCGAGGACCAACTGGGTGATCTCGTCCGCAACGAGCTCACCCCGACGGTGTATTCGATCGAGATGATCGATCGGCTTGCACAGGAGGCGCTGGATGTGGGCGTCGAGCTGGCGGTGCACGTCAACATCGACACCGGTATGCAGCGGGTCGGGATCTCCGCCGACCGCGCCGTGTCGGTGATTCGTCGTGTCGTCGAACATGGCCCTGCGCTCAGGTTGGCAGGCGTGTACACGCATCTCGCCTGTGCCGACGAGCCCCGATCCACGGCGTCGACCGAACAGCTCGACCGGTTCGATGCCGTACTCGCCGATCTCGATACCGCTGCCATTCGATCCGAGACGGTGCACGCCGCGAACTCGGCCGCGGCCCTCGCCCTACCGTCGGCTCGGCGGTCGTTCGTCCGCGCCGGTATCGCGATCTACGGCATCTCGCCTGGCCCCGGCGTCGACCACCTGACGACCGATCTGCGGCCGGTCATGACGCTCAAGGCGCGCGTGTCGTACGTCAAGCGGGTCGCTGCCGGCAGCGCAATCTCGTATGGCTGGCGTCACCGCTTCGCCGAGGACACGACAGTCGCGACGCTGCCGTTGGGATACGCCGATGGCGTTCCGCGTCGACTCGGCACCTTGCCCGAGCGGGCCGGTGCCGATGTGTTGATCGGTGGTCGTCGGTGTCCGATCGTCGGGGTCGTCACGATGGACCAGCTGATGGTCGACGTCGGAGATGCCGATGTCGCACCGGGCGACGAGGCCGTACTGATCGGTGAGCAGGGTGGCGAACGGATTCGAGTCGAGGAATGGGCCGAGCGATTGGGCACGATCGGTTACGAGATCGTGTGCGGAATCAGCAAGCGCATCCCCCGCGTCGAAACGAATGTTGTGCCGGGTACTTCTCACAACTCGTAGCATCGAATGCAGATGTTGCTGCGCGCCTCCTCATTGTCCGATACCCACGCCATCGCCTCGGTGCTGGCCGGGTTGGCGCGCGTCGGCGACATCATCGTGCTGGCCGGCGAGATGGGTGCGGGCAAGACCGCGTTCGCGCAGGGTTTCGGCCGCGCCCTCGGTGTGACCGAGGCGATCACCTCGCCGACGTTCACGTTGGTCCACAGCTATCCGTGCCCCGGCAAGGTCACCCTGCACCACGCCGACCTCTACCGGCTCGACTCGACGACCGACGTCGACGAACTCGCCTTGCCCGAGCTGGCCGAGTTCGACGGGATCGTGCTGGTCGAGTGGGGTGATGTCGCCGCTGCCGGGTTCGGCGATCACCTCGAGGTGCGGCTCGGTCGTGACGATCTCGATGATGAGGCGGAAGGTCCAGATGACCCTCTCGACGAGTTCGGGCTCGACGGATCGCGCCTGATCGAGGTGCAGGCGACCGGACGGTCCTGGGCCGGAAGATGGGACCGGGTCGTCCACGCACTCGAGGCGTACCGATGTTGATCCTCGGAATCGAGTCGGCGACCCAACAGGTCGGTGTGTCGATCGGTGGGCACGAGGGTGTCATCGCGACATTCGAGGTGGCGCGCGGCCGTCGCCACGCCGAGATCCTGACGCCGGCGATCGAGTTCGTCTGTCGGCAGGCCGATGTCGAACTCGGCGAGCTCGGGTGCGTAGCGGTCGACGTGGGTCCGGGGCTGTTCACCGGCATGCGGGTCGGACTCGCGGCGGGTAAGGCACTCGCACAGGCCTTGAAGATCCCGATGATCGGTATCAGCTCACTCGACCTGCTGGCCTTTCCGTGCCGTCACACCGATCGGGTGGTCGTGCCGGCGATCGATGCTCGCAAGGGCGAAGTGTTCTGGGCGATGTACCGCCAGGTGCCGGGAGGCGTCCAACAGGTCAGCGCTCCGGCGGTCGGCCCGGTCGACGAACTCGTCGCGGACCTTCTGGCGCGCAGCCAGGACGCGCTCTGCGTCGGCGATGGGGCCGAGAGGTACCGCGAGGAGATCCTCGAGGGATTCCATTGTGAGATTTCGGGGCCGGTGCACCCGTCACCGGGGGCACTCGTCCAACTCGCCCACGCGCGCGCGTTGCGCGAGGAATGGGTTCGACCGGGCGAGATCGAGCCGATCTACCTCCGCGCCCCCGATGCCCAGATCAATTGGGCGATCCGGGAGAGCCGGCCATGAGCGTGATCTCGAGGTTCATCACGAGAGCCGACGGTTCTGCGCCCGACGATGTGACCATCGAACCGATGCGCCGGAAGCATCTGCGCGCCGTCATGCCGATCGAGCAGGGCGCCTACCCGAAATCGTGGTCGCGGTCGGTCTTCGAGAGCGAGCTCGATCAGGTGAAGGACGGCTCACGGTGCTATCTCGTCGGTTGCTCGGACCGCAGCGTCGTGGGGTACGGCGGTCTCTGGTTCGTCGCCGACCCCGATGGTGACCAGGCACACATCACCAATATCGCTGTCGATCCCGATCGTCGACGCGAGGGCATCGCGACCAGGCTGATGCTGGCGTTGGCCGACGCGGCGATCGCTCACGGCTGTGTCGCCTGGACGCTCGAGGTCCGCGCCTCGAGCGAGGGTGCACACGAGCTGTACCGCCGCTTCGGTTTCGCACCGGCGGGGATACGCAAGCGCTACTACGAGAACACCGAGGATGCGATCGTGATGTGGTGTCACGACATCCACACGCCGGCCTATGCCGAACGACTGAGAGCGATCGCCCGATGAAGATTGACGAGTCGACGCTGGTTCTCGGTATCGAAACGAGCTGTGACGAAACCGCAGCGGCCCTCGTGATGGGTGGCAGCGATGTGATTTCGAGCGTGGTCTCCAGCCAGATCGAGATCCATGCCGATTTCGGGGGAGTGGTTCCGGAGATCGCCAGCCGAGCGCACCTCGAGGCGCTCAATCCGGTCGTGGCCCGAGCGGTCGTGGAGGCCGGCATCGACGATTCGCGGATCGACGCTGTGGCGTGCACGGTCGGTCCCGGGCTGATCGGCGCTCTGCTGGTCGGGGTCTCGGCGGCCAAGGCGTTGTCACTGGCGTGGGACGTGCCGTTCATCGGCGTCAACCATCTCGAAGCACATCTCTACTCGGCGTTCCTCGAGGACCCGACGCTCGAGTTCCCGATGGTGGTGCTGCTCGTGTCGGGTGGCCACACGATGCTGATCGAGATGCGCGGCCACGGGCAGTACCGCATGCTCGGCCAGACCATCGATGATGCGGCAGGCGAGGCGTTCGACAAGGTCGCCCGATTTCTCGACCTCGGTTACCCGGGCGGGCCCGCGATCGATGCCGCCGCTCTACACGGCGACCCCGACGCGGTCAGGTTTCCACGCGCCCTCACCGATGATCGTGACAACCTCGACTTCAGCTTCAGCGGCTTGAAGACCGCCGTCATGAACTATGTCCGCAAGCACCCTGACGTCGCGTCGGCCGATGTTGCCGCCTCGTTCCAGATGGCCGTGGTCGACGTGCTGGTCAAGAAGGCTCGTCGTGCGGCCGAGACGGTCGGAGCGAAGGGGATCGTGCTGGGTGGGGGAGTCGCCGCCAACTCGCTGCTTCGTGAGGAGATGCTGGGCGCCTGCGCGGCGGCGGATATCAAGGGGTTCCTGCCGAGTCGAGCGATGTGTACCGACAACGCGGCCATGATCGCTGCAGCCGGCTGGTACCGGCTCGCGAGCGACGGGCCGACGCCGCTCGACGTCGGTGCGTTCCCGAACCTCAAGCTGCCGCTCGTCGACGCCTGAGCATCGCGGTCACCGCAGGCCGATCAGCCAACCCGTCAGTCGAGTCGTCGCGTCGAACAGGCCGGCATGGTCGTCGATCACGCCGCGTGTCTGGTTGGTCAGTTCGAAACCGATCATTCCGAACATCTGGGTCCAACCGGTGATCGTGGCCAGCATGATCGCAGGTGCGGCCTCGATGTCGATCACCTCCGCCAGCCGGTCGAAATCGACTCGCAACGTCGCGGGCGCGGCCCGGTCGGCCTCGACCGGGGGCACGAGCCGCCCGGCTGTTCGGGCATCGCGTACGATCGACACCAACGCGAGCGGCACGCGTCCGCCCGGTGTCGTGGTGTCCTGCGGCGCCGCGTAGCCCGGCACCGGCGAGCCGTAGAGCAGCAGGTAGTCGTGAGGTTGGTCGAGTGACCACCGCCGGATCGCAGCCGCGGTCGCCGACCAACGGTCGAGGTCGCCGCTGTCGGCGTGTTCCGAGGCCGCGTGTTCCGCGGCCGCGCCGAGCGAGTCGTACGACTCGATGATGAGTCGCGTCAGGAGATCGTCGCGGCTGTCGACATAGCGGTACACGGCCGATGACACCATGCCGATCTCTCTGGCGACGGACCGCAGTGAGAGGCCTGCTGCGCCGGCCTGCGCAAGCTGTCGACGGGCCGCCGACATGAGCTCGTCGGTGACCTGCTCACGGTGCTGTTGGCGAGTGCGGGGAGCATCCATGTAGCCAGTGTGCCTGACGCCACACCAAAAAGAGAGCACTGCTCTTGATTCTTCGGCTCGCTCGTGGTTCACTCGTCCAGGTAACAGAGAGCACTGCTCTCGTCACGAACGGAGTCGCCACCATGTCCACCAGCACCAGCACCGGTCCGGCCGCCAGATACCTCGCCCCTGATCGCTTCACTCGTTCTGTGATGAACCCGATCGTGGTGGGCCTCGCCAAGCTCGGCATCTCGATCCGCGGATCACGCCAGCTACTGGTGCAGGGGCGCACGACCGGTGAGTGGCGCACCGTGCCGGTGAATCCCTTGGCACTCGACGGCGTCACGTATCTGGTCGCGCCACGTGGTCAGACACAATGGGTTCGCAACCTCAGGGCGGCAGGCCGAGGTCGGTTGCGCCGGGGTCGCCGGTACGACGAGTTCGTGGCGGCCGAGTTGGACGACACCGGCAAGACAGCGGTGCTCCGGGCCTACCTGAAGGCCTGGGGGTTCGAGGTCGGCAAGTTCTTCGATGGCGTCGACGCCGACTCATCCGATGAGCGGCTCGGCGAGATCGCTGCGGGCTTCCCGGTGTTTCGCATCGAGGTCACCGGTCGCCGCTGACCCGACCCATCGGCACGTGTGGGATGCCGTCCTCGACGAACTCGGGTCCACCGACGGTGAAGCCCATCTGCTCGTACCACTCGACCAGATAGCTCTGTGCATCGAGCACGACGGCGCCGTTGGCGAGGCCGACCAGATGAGCGAGCAGCCGGGTGGCGAGGCCGCAGCCGCGATGGGTGGGCGCGGTGACGACCCGGCCGATCCGCACGGCCCCGCCGGCCTCGACCATGGTGCGTGCGTAGGCGGCGACCGAGCCGTCGCGTTCGATCCAGTGGTGGCGGGTCGTTGCCTCGGTGTCGCGCCCGTCGACGTCGGCGTAGGCGCACTGCTGCTCGACCACGAACACGTCACCGCGCAGCTGCAGGATGTCGTGCAACTCCGTCGCCGTCAGCTCGGCGAACTCTTTGCTGATGACGGTCGCCGGAGGCACGACAGCGACTGTAGCGACCTGCACAGCGCCGGTCGCCGGTACCGTGGTCAGGTCATGTCGTCGCTTCGCATCGGAGATTTCACACCGGCCGCCCCAGTGGTGCTCGCCCCCATGGCGGGGGTCACCAATCGCGCCTTTCGCGCGATGTGCCGTTCGTACGCACCCGATCTCGTGTACGTCAACGAGATGGTCATGGCGACCGCCGTCGTGTACCGCAACGACAAGACGCTGCGGATGATGAGCTTCGGCCCCGACGAGTCACCGCGCAGCCTGCAGTTGTACGGCAGTGACCCCGAGATGGTCGAGCGGGCGGTGCATTCGGTGTGCGACGAGGGCCTCGTCGACCACATCGATCTCAACTTCGGATGCCCGGCGGCGAAGGTCATGCGCAAGGGTGGCGGAGCCGCCGTGCCGGCCAAGCCGAGGTTGCTGCGGGCGATTCTGCGTGCCGCCGTCGGAGCCGCTGCCCCGTACGGTGTGCCGGTCACCGCCAAGTTCCGGATGGGCCTGTGGGACGACCTGCGTACCGACATCTCGACCGGGTTGATCTGCGCCGAAGAGGGCGTGGCGTGGATCGCCCTGCACGCCCGCACTGTGCAGCAGCATTACTCGGGCGAAGCACGCTGGGACGCGATCGGCGAACTCAAGCAGGCCGTCGAGGGGATTCCCGTGCTCGGCAATGGTGACATCTGGCAGGCCAGTGACGCCGTCGAGATGATGAGCGCCACAGGCTGCGACGGGGTGGTGATCGGCCGCGGCTGCCTCGGGCGCCCCTGGCTGTTCGGTGACCTGGCCGCGGTCCTGAACGGCGGTGTGGCGCCGCCACCCCGATTGCTCGGCGAGGTGCTCGACGC
The DNA here is from genome assembly GCA_024641005.1 of Acidimicrobiaceae bacterium. Taxonomy (GTDB): domain Bacteria; phylum Actinomycetota; class Acidimicrobiia; order Acidimicrobiales; family Ilumatobacteraceae; genus Ilumatobacter. The sequence continues at coordinate 95,572 of JAHEDX010000002.1, read as the reverse complement.
GATGATGCGCCACGCCCGTCTGCTGGTCGAACACTATGAGGGCCATGGCGGCGAGCAGTTCGCCATGCGCGATTTCCGCAAGCACACGTCGTGGTACATGTCGGGCTACCCGGTCGGACCGGCCGTCCGACGCGATCTGTCCCAGATCTCTTCGCTCGCCGAGATCGAACGCATCATCGGCGACCTCGATCGCTCGACCGGGATCGTCGAAGGTGGGGAACGCATCAAGCGAGGGCACACGAACGGTCCGATCAAGGTGTCGCTGCCCGACGGTTACCTCGATCATCGAGACGATCTGGTCGTTCCCGATGATGCCGACGTCATGGCGCTCTCTGGCGGCTGACCGGCATCATGGCCGATGCAGTGTCACCATCTCGACCTACGGCGGTCGGGCCTGCGCTGATCCTCGCCTCGGCGTCGGCGCGCCGTCAGCAACTGCTTCGTTCGATCGGACTCGATTTCGTGGTACGTCCGGCCGACGTCGACGAGACCGAGCATCCAGGTGAATCGCCGTCGGACTATGTCGAACGTGTCGCCAGGTCGAAAGCGCTTGCGGTCGTCGGCCGTCTCGGTATGGGTGCGACCGGCGCGGTCGTGGTGCTGGCTGCCGACACGACCGTCGACGTCGACGGCGAGATCCTGGCGAAGCCGGTCGACGACGAGGATGCGCGTCGCATGCTGCTGCTGCTGTCGGGGCGGACCCACCAAGTCCACACCTCGGTGGTGGGCTGGCGAATTTCAGGGTTGCACACCGCCACGGTCACGACGCAGGTCACGTTCGCCCGACTCGACGAGCGACGCATCGACTGGTACCTGTCGATGGGTGAGCACCTCGACAAGGCCGGCGCCTACGGCATGCAGACGGCAGGTGGAGCATTGGTGCACCGCATCGACGGCAGCCCCAGCAACGTGATCGGCCTTCCTCTGGTGGAGACGATCGGCCTGCTGCGGGCGTGTGGCGTCGCGGTCGCGGGCACCTGAGCACGCGGTTCGAATCGGACCCGTCGACCGCTTCGGGCGGTGATAGAACTCGTCGATGCAGATTCGAGGTACGACCTGGGTGGTGACAGGGGCATCCGCCGGCATCGGCGAGTCGATCGCGGCCGAGGCGGCCGCGCGGGGTGCACGGGTCATCGGGGTTGCTCGCCGCGCCGATGTCCTGAGCGAGGTCATGGCTCGCGTGGGCGGCATCGCCGTGGTCGCCGATCTGTCGGATCGGAGCCAGGTCGACGCTCTGGTCGAGCGGATCGAGGCCGCCAACGGCCCGATCGATGTCTGGGTCAACAACGCGGGTGTCGAGACCGTCGGGTCGCTCTTCGACGCGACTGGGAGCGATGTGTACTCGATACACGAGCTGAACCTGTTGACACCGATCGAACTGTGTCGCCAGGTGGTCCCGCGGATGGAGCAGCGGGGCCGGGGGCACATCGTGAACGTCAGCTCGATGGCATCGAGCGCGGCGTTCTCCGGGATGTCGCTGTACGCGAGCTCGAAGGCCGGACTCTCGAACTTCCATCGCGTTCTGCGCAGCGAGATGCGGGGGTCGCCGGTGCGGTCGACGATCGTGGAGATCGGACCTATTCCGACCGACATGCTCGATCGGGTGTACTCGCATCCTCCATCCGAGCGCGGCTTTCGCCGGCTACGCCGGCTGCAGTTGATGCCCGAGGTGCCCCGTGATCGAGTTGCGGCAGGGGTGGTCGACGCCGTCGAGAAGGATCGTGCAACGGTTCGATTCCCGCGACGAGCAGCGGTGTTTCCCCTGATCACCTCGACCCCGCAGCGGGTCGTCGACGTGTTGCTCGCCGGACGCCGGTCGCGCCGGTGACCCCCGAGGCTCGATTAGCACTCTCACCTGCCGGTTGCTAATCGGGTACCTACCTGTCTACCATTGGCACTCGCACGGGTCGAGTGCTAACGACCCAGATCAGCGAGATCAACCACCACCGTGACACGCCAATGGAGGCATGCACCCATGAACCTGAAGCCGCTGGATGACCGTATTGTCGTCAAGCCGAACGAGGCCGAGACCCAGACCGCATCGGGTCTCGTGATCCCCGACACCGCCAAGGAGAAGCCGCAACAGGGCACGGTTCTCGCCGTGGGACCCGGCAAGCGCGCCGAGTCGACCGGAGAGATCATCCCGCTCGGCATCGAGGTCGGCCAGACCGTTCTCTACTCGAAGTACGGCGGCACCGAGGTGACCACCGGTGGCGACGACGTGCTCGTGCTCAACGCTCGCGACGTGCTCGCGATCGTCGAGAACTGACCACCATCCCCTGTACCCACACGAAGACTGAGGATCAATTCGAATGTCAAAACTGTTGAAGTTCGACGACGAAGCTCGTCGTTCACTGGAAGCCGGCGTCAACAAGCTCGCTGACGCCGTCCGAGTCACGCTCGGCCCGAAGGGCCGCAACGTCGTGCTCGACAAGAAGTTCGGTGCCCCCACCATCACCAACGACGGTGTGTCGATCGCCAAGGAGATCGAGCTCGAGGACCCGTTCGAGAACATGGGTGCCCAGCTCGTCAAGGAAGTCGCCACCAAGACCGACGACATCGCCGGTGACGGTACGACGACCGCGACGGTGCTCGCTCAGGCGATGGTGCGCGTCGGCATGAAGAACGTCGCCGCAGGCGCCAACCCGATGGCCGTCAAGAAGGGCATCGAGAAGGCGGTCTCAGCCGCTGTCGAGTCGCTCCAGAGCCAGGCCAAGGACGTCGACGACAAGAGCGACATCGCCAACGTCGCCACGATCTCGGCCGCCGACAGCTCGATCGGTGACGTCATCGCCGATGCGATCGACAAGGTGGGCAAGGACGGTGTGGTCACGGTCGAGGAGTCGAACACGTTCGGCACCGAGCTCGAGTTCACCGAGGGCATGCAGTTCGACAAGGGCTACCTGTCGCCGTACTTCGTGACCGACATCGAGCGCCAGGAAGTCGTGCTCGAGGATGCCTACATTCTGCTGAACCAGGGCAAGATCTCGACCGTTCAGGCGATGCTGCCTGTGCTCGAGGGCGTCATGAAGACCGGCAAGCCGCTGCTCATCATCGCCGAGGACATCGAGGGTGAGGCACTCGCCACGCTCGTCGTCAACAAGATCCGCGGCACCTTCAACGCCGCCGCGGTGAAGGCGCCGGGCTTCGGCGATCGTCGCAAGGCGATGCTGCAGGACATGGCCGTGCTCACCGGCGGCCAGGTCATCAGCGAGGATGTCGGCCTCAAGCTCGAGAACACCACGCTCGACCTGCTCGGAACTGCCAAGCGCGTCATCATCACCAAGGACAACACCACCGTCGTCGATGGTGGCGGTTCGAGCGACGATGTGACCGGCCGAGTCAACCAGATCAAGGCCGAGATCGAGAACACCGACTCCGACTGGGATCGCGAGAAGCTGCAAGAGCGCCTCGCCAAGCTGGCCGGCGGCGTTGCCGTCATCAAGGTCGGCGCGGCCACCGAGGTCGAGCTCAAAGAGAAGAAGCACCGCATCGAAGATGCCGTGTCGTCGGTACGCGCTGCCATCGAGGAGGGCGTGGTCGCCGGTGGCGGCACCGCCCTGATTCGGGCTCGTCCAGCCGTGCAGGCTGTCGTCGACTCACTCGAGGGTGACGAGCAGACCGGCGCCCGCCTCGTGTGGGAGTCGCTCACCGCTCCGGCTCGCAACATCGCCGAGAACGCCGGGCTCGAGGGTTCGGTCATGGTGCGTGCGATCGAGTCGGAGACCGGCTCGAACGGACTCAACGCGGCCACGGGTGAGATCGTCGACCTGGTCAAGGCCGGCATCATCGACCCGGCCAAGGTCACCCGTTCGGGGTTGCAGAACGCAGCCTCGATCGCAGCACTCGTGCTCACCACCGAGTGCCTGGTCGCCGACAAGCCCGAACCTGCAGGTGCAGGCATGGGCGGCGGCATGGACCCGATGGGTGGCATGGGCGGCATGATGTGATCCAGCCTGTTTCAGGCTGAACGCATCGACGTTCGGATCGACGGCCCGGGGTTTCGACCCCGGGCCGTTCCGCGTCCGGACACGGACTACGTTGCAACGATGGAGCTGGGCAGGCTGTTGGCCAGCGGTCGCGCCGCTGACGTGTACGACCTCGGCGACGGCACGGTGTTGCGCCGCTACCGCGTCCGCCACGACGTGACCGACGAAGCCCGACTGATGAGCTGGCTGGCCGACCAGGGCTACCCGGTGCCAGTAGTGCACCATGCCGAAGGTCGTGATCTGGTGATGGACAAGATTGCCGGGCCCACGATGCTCGAAGACCTCCAGCGCAAGCCGTGGCGCCTCGTTGCGCACGCTCGTCTGCTCGCCCGCCTCCAGGGGCGACTGAACGCCGTGACGGCGCCGGAATGGCTCCCTGTACGTGCCGGTGTCACGGCGGGCACAGCGGTACTCCATCTCGACTTCCATCCGATGAACGTGATCCTGTCCGATGCCGGGCCGATCGTCATCGACTGGACGAATGCCTCGCGGGGTGAAGGTTCGTTCGATGCGGCGATGACCGCGGTGCTCGTGTCGACGTCCGAGATCGCCGGCGTTCGCGATCGTGTTGGTCAGCGGCTGTTCACGGCCTTGTTCTCCGTGTCCAGGGGGCGCTGCGAGATCTCCCGATCCCTGGCTGCTGCCGCCACTTACCGGTTGGATGACGTCAACGTCACCGACAGCGAACGCGAGAGACTTCGGCATCTGGTCGATGGTTGACCGATGCTGTTCTGCCGCCGGGCGCTTGCGGCGGTAGGTTCGACAGATGGGTGAACGCGCGATGCGTCCTTTCTGGGTGCACCAACTTGCGGAATACCTGATCGGTATCGCACTGGTCGCCCAGGGGATGCAGGACATCGCCCCCTTGATCCCGACGCTCGCCGGGGCGCTCGTGATGGTGAACACGTCGATCGCGAGGGGTCCGCTCGGCGCCTTCCGGCTCGTTGGCCGTCGCCTGCACCGTTGGCTCGACGTGGTGGTGATGGCGACCATCGTGTTCGGTGCCGTGCAACCATGGGTCGACGTCGAGATCGCCGGACGCCTGCTCATGATGGTGATGCTGGTGCCGTTGGGGTTCCTGTGGTTCTACACCGACTGGGCCGAGCGCGCAGACCGTAAGGCGCGTCGAGTAGCTCGGGCCGGTTCGTCAGGCGATGCGGTGGGACGTTCGGCCGGCCGGATCGCCGCCGGTGCGTATCTGACCGGCAAGAACGCGATCAAGAAGCGTTCGCAGTAGCTCTGGCGGCCTCGATCTTGTCGGTCGTGAGTTTGGAGCGGCCGAAGACGAACAGGCCGATGTGCACGGCAGCGCACGCGAACCACGTGGTGCGCAGCGCCGTCTCACGGTCGACGAGCCCCTCCACGACGACGACGGTGACGCCGCCGAGTGCAGCACCGATCGGCAGCATCCCCCACGCGAAGAACCGGTACACGCTGTTGACGCGGCCCAGAAGGCGTGGCGGGATGATCGTCTGTCGCAAGCTGACCGTGATGACGTTCCACAGGATGCCGAAGAACGCCTGTATGCCGAAGAACAGCGCGACCGCCGGCCACCACGGGATCGCGCCGATTAGCGACGGGGTCACGGCGAGGCCGGCCAGCGAGATGGCGAGTGTCGTACCGCTCCCGAATCGGTCCGTCACGCGAGGAGCGATGTAGCCGCCGACCAACCCACCGATGGCGCCGCCGAAGCCGATCACGGTGAACAGCACCGGGCCGACCCCCATCACCTCCTGGGCGAACAGGACGAACGTCGCCATGCTGATCATCATGGCGCCGTTCATGAGGCCGAGAATGATGGCCATGGGCCGCAACAGGGGATGGCCCATCAGCCAGTGGATCCCTTCTCGGAGTTCTTGTCTGAATGTCTGCTCCGGTGCGGAGTCGTCGCGTTCCGCCCGGAACGTGCCGGGAATCAGCGCGACCAACGCGGCGGCGATCAAGAACGTGCCGGCGTCGACGAAGAACGGGATCGAGAACGCGATCAGCAACAGGAACGAACCGAGCGGTGGCCCGACGAACACGTTCATGGCGCCTTCGACACCCCACATCCGCCCGTTCGCCTTGTCGAGCTGATCGGGGGTCACGATGCTCGGCATGATCGTCTGCGCCGAGTTGTCGCGCAGCACCTCTGCCATGCCCAGCAGCAAGGTGGCCGAGAGTACGAGGACGAACAGCCCTGATCGGGTACCGGTGACGGTATCGACCGCATCGGGCCCTGGGAGTGCGCCTTGTTCGCCGAGCACTGCGAACCCAACAGCGACGGTGATCAACCCCCGGGCGACGTCCATCGACACCATCGCCTTGCGGCGGTCGACCCGGTCGGTGATCACGCCCGCGGGAAGCGTGAACACCAGCCAGGGCAGGCGCTGGGCCACGACGACGAGCGCGATGAGGATCGGGCTGCGGGTGATCGCCGATGCCAGCCATGGGTAGGCGACCATCGACATGCCGTCGCCGAGGTTCGACACCACGGTGGCGCTGAACAGTCTCCGGTAGCCGGGACCGAGCGGAGCGTCACCGAGCGGGATCGGTGCGCGCTCGCCCTCGTCGGGTAGGAGGGTGTCGAGGCCGGTCACGATGTTCGGCCGTTCGCGTGGGGTGTCGAGGCCGGTCACGATGTTCGGCCGTCCGCGTGGGGTGTCGGGTTGACGCGCCGGTTGGTGGGGAACAAGGCGAGATACATCCCGTACTCGGTGTCGCCGGCCCTTGGTTCGGCGACGAACTCGAGTGCCAGTTGCAGCAGGCGTTCACCGAACTCGGCGGCCCGATCCGCGGGGATGCGGGCGCGACGGTAGGTGACACCGGAAGGTTTGTCGGGCCCGGTCGCGGCGTGCACATCGGCCTCGGCCAGAACCTCGCTGAGAAACGGGAACTCGCCCGGCACGTATGGCATGACATAGCTCGTCGCCGCTCGGCCGTAGAACCGCTCCTCGACGGCTCGCACCTTGCGGGTGCGCACGACCTGCACGATGCCGGCGGCGAGCAGCACGTCGACATGGTGGGCCACCGTGCCACGGGGTCGACCGACCCGTTCGGCGAGTTCGGTGACGCTCATCGCTCTTTCGAGGACGAGATCGACGATCAGCAACCGAAGTGGGTCGCCGAGCGCCTTCATCCGCTCGGCGGTGTCGATCTGCAATTCGTCGGCGAGGTCGTAATCGAGGTTCGGTCTCGGTCTCCTGAGGTGATCTCCGCTTATGTCCGACATATCCCGAACAATAGAGAAAAGTCGAATATGAAGCAAGCCCACGACCGGGTCGCGTTCTGCGCCCGTAGGCTGAGGCCCATGTCGACGTTCGAGCGTCCCGCCCCCGACCTCACCAAGCTGATCGCCGCATGGGAAGAATTCGAGCGCGGCGAGCAGCAGCCCGGCAAGGTGCTGGCGAACCTCAAGACGGCCGGCCTGGCGGCCGTTCTCGCCGAACTCGTGCAGAGCGGTTGGACCCCAGCGGGGCCGACGAGCTGACGTGACCATCCCAGCTGGGCGGCGCCCGGGCGGGCAGCAGATCGTTCCTCGCCCGGCCACCTGGTGTGCTGGACCTCCGGCGCCCTGGTCGGCCGGCGCCGAGCCGACGATGGGCGATGTGTTGGCAGCCGTGCCAGAGCACGATCGCCCGGTGCTCCCGGCGTTTCCCGAGGCTCGGGCCTCGGCGGTGTTGATCGCGCTCGCTGATGGCCCGCGCGGACCGGAGGTGCTGCTCACGCGGCGTTCGTGGGAACTGCGTCATCATCGCGGCGAGGTCAGCTTTCCGGGTGGTCGTCTCGATCCCGGTGAGACTCCGGTCGATGCAGCGCTGCGCGAGGCGCACGAGGAGGTTGGTCTCGATCCGGCGCACGTCAGCGTTCACGGCGAACTCGAGCACCTCAACACGGTCGTCAGCCGTAGCTATATCGTGCCGAAGGTCGCCACGGTTCCCGAACGCCTGCCGCTGCGAGCCGAGACGATGGAGGTCGACCGCGTGATGTGGGTGCCCCTGTCCGAGTTCACCCGTGCCGACACTTACCGTTCGGAGGTCTGGGGCTTCGGCGCCACCGACCGGGTGCTGCACTTCTTCGAACTCGATGACGAGACCGTCTGGGGCGCGACCGCGCACATGCTCGTCGACCTGTTGCGACGCGCCATCCCCGTCAGCTGATCGCGAGCCGCGAGGTCCTTGGATCAGGTCGCGCTGATCGCCTGCCAGAGATCGGTGACATGCTCGAGTTCGGTGGTGCGGGCGCCGATCGACACCCGCAGGACGCTGCGCCCATCGAGCACCGTACGGGTCACGTGCGCCGTGCCACTCGCGTTGATGCGATCGATCAGGCCGTCGGTGGCCGCGTCGTCGCCGACGAGACGCAGACACAGCAGATTCAGCGGGTGGGGCGCGACGATCTCGAACCGATCGTCGAGCGCGACCCAGCTCGCGAGCTCGCGCGTGAGAGCGACATCGCGCTGAATCCGCCGCCGGATCGAGTCGACACCGTCGAGCCGGATCGTGAACCACAACTTGAGTGCTCGGAACCGACGGCCCAAAGGCACCTGCCAGTCGCGATAGTCGATCGCGACGCCCGACTCGGCGGCAGCCGAACGCAGGTATTCGGGCAGGATGCTGAGCGCGCCGAGCAATGCCGCGCGGTCGGCGGTCCAGAACAACGTGCAGTCGAAGTTGACGCCCATCCACTTGTGCGTGTTGGTGGCGTAGCTGTCGGCCAGGTCGAGGCCGTCGTTCACCCACCGGTACTCGGGTACCAGCGCCGCGATGCCGCTCATCGCCCCGTCGACGTGCAACCACGAGCCGTTGGCCCTGCAGATCTGGGCGATCTCCGGTGTGGGGTCGAACGCCAACGACGAGGTGGTTCCGTGGGTCGTGCAGACGAAGAAGGGGACGTATCCGCTCCGCCGGTCCGCCGCGATCGCTTCGGCGAGTGCCGACGGCCGCATCGCGAACGCTTGGTCGTGGTCGATGATGCGGATGCGGTCGGTACCGACACCGGCGATCCGCAGGCCCTTCTCGACCGACGAATGGGCCTGTGAGGTGCAGTATGCGGTGAGCCGGGTGGTGTCGCCGTCGGCGTTGACTGCACCGTGCGTTCCGCGCCATCGAGCGGCGAGGATGGCGACGAGCACCGCTTCGCTCGCGGATCCCTGGATCACGCCGCCGCCGTGCTCGCTGGTGGACCTGAATCTGCTCGGGAGATCGAGCAGCTCGAGCATCCAGTCCAGCATCAGGGTCTCGATCTCGGTGCAGGCAGGCGACGTCACCCAACTCATGCCCTGGATTCCCAGGCCGGCCGACAGCAGCTCGCCGAGAATCGATGGATAGGTGGTGTTGGCAGGGAAGTAGGCGAACCAGTTCGGGTGCTGCCAGTGCGTGATGCCCGGCAGCACGACCCGCTCGATGTCGGCCATCACGTCGGCCCACGGCTCGGGTTGCGTTGGTGGGTGCTCGGGGAGCATCGCTCTGACATCGCCGGGCTGGATGTCGGGGGCGACGCGACGGTCTCCCACGTGTTCGAGGTACTCCGCGATCAGATCGATGAGCTCGTGTCCGTTGGCGCGGAACTCGTCAGGGGTCACCGTCTCGCCTTTCTGGATTGACGCACGATGCGCCACGCGATGAACGCCAACCCGAGCAGGATCACGCCCAGGACCAGGCCCTGGCGCCAGCCCCCCTGAGCTTCGCTGCCGCAACCGGGTTTGGGGAGCGAGCTGAGGCAGTCGCCCAGCGAACGCTCTTCGGGGAAGAACTCGTTGATGGTGTCCTGGGTCGGGGTGGTGTCGTCGGGAGACGTCGAGGTGACGAGGGCGGCCTCCACTGCGGACGGGCCCAGTACGGGCACCTGGGTCGTGGGGGCGGCGGCGGCGAGAGCGAGGGCGACGACGAAAACGCGCAGGAGCACCGCGACTGTCTACCATCGAGGACTTGAACACCGACATCTCCCCCCACGACGATTCCGAGCTCCACGACGGTGGTGCACCCGGTCGCGACACCGTGCTGGTCGTCGACTTCGGTGCTCAGTACGCACAACTGATCGCCCGGCGGGTGCGAGAGCTGCACGTCTTCTCGGAGATCGTGAATCATCGGATCACCGCCGACGAGGTCGCGGCCAAGCACCCCTCGGCGATCATCCTCTCGGGTGGTCCGGCGAGCGTGAACATCGAGGGCACCCCCCGCCTCGATCCGGCGATCTATGACCTGGGCGTGCCCATCTTCGGGATCTGCTACGGAGCGCAGCTGATCGCAGCACAACTCGGCGGCACCGTGGGCCGCGGCATGGCGGGCGAGTACGGCAGGGCTCATCTCGAACGGATCGCTGACTCGTCGGTGCTCCACGCCGACATCCCCGACGAGCACGACGTGTGGATGAGCCACTTCGACGCCATCACCGTGCCGCCGGACGGGTTCCGCGCCACCGCGTCGACCAAGGATGCACCGGTCGCCGTGCTCGAGAACGATCAGCGTCGGATCTGGGGTGTGCAGTTCCACCCCGAGGTCGTGCACTCGCCTCATGGCATGGCGGTACTGCGCACCTTCCTGCACGATCTCGCAGGCTGTGAGCCGAACTGGCGGATGGCCTCGGTGGTCGACGAGCAGGTCGACAGGATCCGGGCGCTCGTCGGCGACCAGCGGGCCATCTGCGCGCTGTCGGGTGGCGTCGACTCGTCGGTCGCCGCCGCTCTGGTGCACAAGGCGATCGGGCATCAGCTCACCTGCATCTATGTCGACACCGGTCTGATGCGCAAAGGGGAGAGCGCTCAGATCGTCGAGACCTACGGCCGCAACATGAATCTCGAGCTGATCCATGTCGACGCGGGCCAGCGCTACTTCGAGGCGCTCGCCGGCGTCACCGAGCCGGAGGCGAAACGCAAGATCATCGGCGAGCAGTTCATCCGGATCTTCGAAGAGCACACCGGTGGGCTCACCGAGGCGGCGTTCTTGGTGCAGGGCACGCTGTACCCCGATCTGATCGAGAGCGGTGGCGCCGACGGCACCGCGGACGTGATCAAGAGTCATCACAACGTCGGTGGGCTTCCCGACGACATGACGCTGGAGCTGATCGAACCCTTGCGGGACCTGTTCAAGGACGAGGTCAGGGCACTGGGTACCGAGCTGGGTCTTCCCGACGAGATGGTCTGGCGTCAGCCGTTTCCCGGCCCCGGTCTGGGCGTGCGGATCATCGGCGAGGTGACACCCGACAAGGTGGCCACGTTGCAGGAGGCAGACGCGATCGTTCGTGAGGAGATCGCGTGGGCAGGTCTCGAACGCGAGATCTGGCAGGCGTTCGCAGTGTTGCCCGACATCCGATCGGTGGGCGTGATGGGTGACGAACGGACCTACGGTCATCCCATCATCATCAGGGCCGTGACCAGCGATGATGCGATGACCGCGGACTGGGCCCGGTTGCCCTACGAGCTGCTCGAGAAGATGTCGCAGCGCATCATCAACGAGGTCGCCGGAATCAATCGGGTTGCCTACGACATCACGTCGAAACCGCCCGGCACCATCGAGTGGGAGTAGCGGCGAATCACCAGACGCGCCGGGCACTGTCCTGATGCTCCGGAACATTTCTGCCCCGATCGCAACGCGTTCGTAATAATCGGTACACTGCCTGCCGTCCTATGAAGTTCGCCTCGACCCCACACCTCGGTCGCGTCCTGGTTGTCGCCTCGGTATTCACGATGGTGATGCCGGCGGTGTTCCCCGAGATCGCTCGCGCGTCGGTCGGCGACCAGCGACGCGAAGTCGAGCGGATCGTCGACGAACTCGACCGCTTGGAGACCCAGGCCGACATCCTCGCCGAGGACTATGCCGAAGCGGTCGACACGAAGAGCCAACTCGACCTCGACATCGTTGCCGCGGAAGCCAGAGTTGCGGCGAAAGAGGCCGAACTCAACGGATTGCGCGGCGACCTCGCCGAAGTGGCGATCAGGGCGTTCACCGGAACCGGCGCCGACGTGTTGGGCCCGTTGTTCTCCAACGCCGACCAGTTCGGCGAAGGCTTGCGCCGAGACCAGTACAGCCGCGTCGCGCTGAGCGTGGGCACCAGCACCACCGATGATCTCGACGAACTGATCAGCGAGCTCGACAAGGACCGCAAGGACCTCGAGTCGAAACGCGCTCAGGCAGAAGCGCTCGCTGCCACCATTGCCGACAAGCAGCAACAGACCGAGTCACTCACCGCCGAGTACGTCCAGCGCCGCGATGCCGCCGAGGCACGACTGGGTCAGCTGATCGAGGAAGAACAGCAGCGTCGCGATGCCGCTGCGTACGCCAAGCTGCAAGCCGATCTCGCCGCCCAACAGGCGGCCGCGAACGCTGCCGCGAACACCGGTGGCGGTGGCGGCGGCGGAGGAGGCGGTGGCGGTGGTGCCGCGGCCGGTGCTGCAGCGAACACCGGTGGCGGTGGCGGCGGGGGCGGTGGCGGGAGCGCTCCGGCACCGGTCGTCAACATCCCGGCGGTGTCCGGCCGTGCCGGGATCGCCATCCAGGCTGCGCAGGGCCAGTTGGGTGTCGCGTACCGTTACGCGACGTCGAACCCAGGGGTCTCGTTCGACTGTTCCGGGCTCACCCATTACGCATGGGGGCAGGCCGGCGTCTATCTACCCCGCAACTCGCGTGCGCAGGCGGCCGCCACGCCTCGGGTGCCCGCTGCTGCGGCTCAACCGGGTGACCTGATCTTCTACTACTCGCCGATCAGCCATGTCGGTATCTACCTCGGTGGCGGGATGCTCATTCATGCGCCCAACTCCGGCAGCGTCGTGAAGGTGTCTTCGGTGAGTTGGGGCAAGGTCACCGCCGTCGGCCGTCCTGGGTGACCACCCGTCGGTGGGCTGTTCGTCACGCGTGCCGTGGCGCTACGGTCGACGTTCGTGCAAGGCATCGATCATGACCGGGTCAGCGCGTGGCTCGTCGCCAACATCGACGGTGCTGTCGCACCGTTCCGTTTCGATCTGATCGTCGGCGGTCGCTCCAACCTGACCTTCCTGGTGAGCGGTGCCGACGGCTGTCGCTTCGTGCTGCGACGCCCGCCGATCGGGCAGGTCCTCGCGACGGCCCATGACATGGCTCGCGAGCACCGGATCATCTCGGCCGTGGGCCGGACCAACGTACCGGTGCCCCGGTCGCTGGGGCTCTGCATCGACGACACGGTCAACGACGCACCCTTCTATGTGATGGAACACGTGGATGGAGTCGTGCTCGACAGTCCCGAGCGGGCCGAGCAACTGCCGCTCGGGCTCAGACGGCAGACGAGCGAGCACTTGATCGACGTGCTCGCCGACCTGCACGACGCTGATGTCGACGAGATCGGTCTCGGCGACCTCGCTCGCCGTGAGGGATACATCGAGCGTCAGATCAAGCGCTGGTCGACGCAGTGGGCGAACTCCAAGACGCGCGAGCTGCCGGCGATCGACGAGGTGGCGAGTCGCCTGGCCGTCAAGCTGCCGCGTCAGCAGGGTGTCTCGATCGCCCACGGCGACTATCGGTTCGGCAACTGCATCACCGATGTCGAGCAGGGTCGCGTCGCTGCGGTGCTCGACTGGGAGTTGTGCACGTTGGGCGATCCGCTCGCCGATCTGGGGTACCTGGGCGTCTACTGGGTGGGGGCCGACGGCGAGGGGCGGCACAATGACCCGACGAGCGCACCGGGCTTCCTGTCGTACGCCGAGATCGTCGACCGGTACGCCACGAGAACGGGTCGAGACGTCTCGCAAGTCGACTACTACGTGGCGTTCTCGTCGTGGCGGCTGGCGGTCATCAGCGAGGGTGTCTATGCCCGGTATCTGCGCGGCGCGATGGGCACCCAGGCCGATCCAGAGGTGCTCGAGATGTTTCGCGTCGGCACCGAGGATCTTGCCGCGAAGGCGCTCGAGGCCATGAGGAGGTTGCGGTGAGCGACGTGTTGGTCGGGTGGGAGCGTTCGTCGTTCTCGGCCGCCGGGTTCACCCACGACACCTACCGTAAGGGGAACGGGCCGGGGGTGATCGTGATCCACGAGGTACCGGGCATCACGCCCAAGGTCGCAGCATTCGCCGAGGAGGTCGTCGGGCGTGGATTCACGGTGGTGATGCCCGATCTGGTCGGTACCCCTGGCAAGGACGTCAGCCTGCCGTACATCGTCGGGAGCCTCGCCAAGGTGTGCATCTCGAAGGAGTTCACGTCATGGGCCCTGAACCGGACGTCGCCGGTGACGGCTTGGCTGCGAGCGCTGGCGCGGGCCGTGCACGGTGAGCTCGGCGGGCCGGGGGTGGGCGCCGTCGGTATGTGCTTCAGCGGCGGTTTCGCACTCGGGATGATGGTCGACGAGATCATGGTGGCGCCGGTGTTGTCGCAACACTCGTTCCCGATCGCCCGCGGAAGCGGGTCGGCCAGTGGCAATCTCGGGTTGTCGCCCGACGACGAGGCAGCGGTCGTTCAGCGTGCCGCCGACGGCTGCCAGGTGCTCGGACTGCGGTTCCTCGGCGACCGAGCGGTCGGCACGAGGTTCGACACACTGCGCGAGAAGCTGGGCGACGCGTTCATCGCGATCGAACTCCCGAGCCGGACCGCACGCGATCACTCGGTGCTCACCGAGCAGCGCGACGCTGCCAGTGTCGAACGAGTGCTCGACTTCTTCGTAGAGAAACTGTTGCTCTGACCGCAGCCTTGCCTTGGGAAGGATACCCCGGTAGGGTATGGACATGGCCACTCCGGGTTACCACGACGACAAGGCAGCGGTGCTGGCCAGGCTGAAGCGGGTCGAGGGTCAGATCCGGGGCTTGCAACGGATGGTCGATGACGACACCTACTGCATCGACGTGCTGACCCAGGTCTCGGCCGCCACCCGGGCGCTCCAGAGTGTCGCCGTGCAACTACTCGACGATCACCTTCGACATTGCGTCGCGCACGCGGTCCAATCCGATGATGCGGTCGAGAGCGATCGCATCATCACCGAGGCCAGTCGTGCCATCGAACGGCTGGTCAAATCATGATCAACCGGCCCGAACGCCGTCTACACCGATCCGAACCAGGAGTCGACATGACCGACACACTCACCTTCTCTGTCCCCGGCATGACCTGCGGGCATTGCGAGGCCTCGATCAAGAAAGAAGTGGGCGCCGTTCACGGTGTCGTCGGGGTCGACGTGGATCTCGGCACGAAGGATGTCGTCGTCACCGGCTCGGGCCTCGACCGGGCCACGATCGTCAGCGCCATCGACGAGGCCGGGTTCGACGTCGCCTGACGACCTGTCGAATGTGCCACAGGAGGCGAGTTGTCCGATGAGCGTCGACCGAACATCACGGGGCCCGCGGTGAACCCGGGACCAGATGCTCCGGCATCTCCCGCGTCCGGCCCGTCGAGGGACTTCGTCGATCTCGACGTCACGGGGATGACGTGTGCCGCGTGCGCGTCCCGGATCGAGCGCAAGCTGAACAAGCTCGACGGCGTCTCCGCTGCGGTCAACTACGCGACCGAGAAGGCGCGGCTCCAGGTTGTCGACCCATCCATCGAGTTGTCGGACCTGATCGCGACGATCGAGGCAACCGGGTACGGTGCTCGGCTCGCGTCGCCCGACGCCTCTGGGTCCGACCGTGCCGCCTACTTGCGCAAGCGGTTGATCGTGGCCGTGGGCCTGGGGCTGCCGGTGCTGCTGCTCTCGATGATCCCTGCACTGCAGTTCGACGGCTGGCAGTGGGTGGCCCTGGTTCTGGCGACGCCCGTCGCGACCTGGGCTGCCTGGCCGTTCCATCGAGCGATGGCGCTCAATCTGCGCCACCACCAGACCACGATGGACACGCTCATCTCGGTCGGGGTCACCGCCGCCTATCTGTGGTCGCTGTGGGCGCTGATCTTCACACCCGCCGGCGACGTAGGGATGGAAATGTCGATGTCGGTCGACGTGGGCCCGGCCGACGGTGGTCATCACATCTATCTCGAGGTCGCTTCCACGGTGGTGGCGTTCATCCTCGCGGGAAGGTATTTCGAGGCGCGAGCGAAACGCAGGGCCGGTGATGCCCTTCGCGCACTGCTCGATCTCGGTGCGAAGGATGTCGCCGTGCTCGACGATGGCGGCATCGAGCACCGGGTCCCGGTCGAGCAGCTCCGGGTCGGCGACAGGTTCGTGGTGCGTCCGGGCGAGAAGATTGCCACCGATGGCCGAGTCATCGAAGGCGCCTCAGCCATCGACCAGTCGCTCGTCACCGGGGAGAGCATCCCCGTCGAGGTCACCACGGGCGACGTCGTGATCGGGGCGACCGTCAACGAACACGGTCGTCTCGTCGTCGAAGCCGTGCGTGTCGGTGCCGACACGCAGCTGGCGACCATGGCGAGGCTCGTCGAAGATGCCCAATCCGGCAAGGCACCGGTGCAGCGGTTGGCCGATCGTGTCGCCGGCGTATTCGTACCGATCGTGATCGGCCTTGCCGTGGTCACGCTGATCGCGTGGCTCGTGCGTACCGGTGACCCCGAGCGCTCGTTCAGCGCCGCGGTAGCGGTGTTGATCATTGCGTGCCCGTGTGCCCTCGGTCTCGCGACTCCGACCGCGTTGCTGGTCGGCACGGGTCGGGGGGCACAGCTGGGCATCCTCATCAAGGGGCCCGAAATCCTCGAGAGCACCCGCCGCGTCGACACGATCGTGCTCGACAAGACCGGCACGGTGACGACGGGCGTCATGTCGTTGGTCGGCGTTCGCCCCGCCGACGGGATCGACGCGGACGATCTGTTGCGTGATGCCGCCGCGCTCGAGTCGGGCAGCGAACATCCGATCGCCAGATCGATCACCGTGGCCGCGCAGGCCCGGTTCGGGTCGGTCGATCCGGTCTCGGCGTTCGTGAACCGACCGGGGGCAGGGGTCGAGGGAGTGGTTCGCGGTATGGCGATGCAGATCGGACGGCCGTCCGGCGACGTGCCGATCGGGCCTGGCGAAACATTGGTCGAGCTGCGGCGCAGCGACGGCGCCGTGCTCGGCCATCTGGCCGTCCGCGACACGGTCAAGCCCACCAGCGCCGACGCCGTCGCCCGGTTTCGCGAACTCGGCCTCGATCCGGTCCTGCTCACCGGCGACAACCGCGCCACGGCGGAATCGATCGCGGCCGAAGTGGGCATCACGCGGGTGATCGCCGAGGTGATGCCGGCCGACAAGGTGAGTGTCGTGAGCGAACTCCAGGCGGCAGGAAACGTGGTCGCCATGGTCGGAGACGGGGTCAATGATGCGGCTGCGTTGGCCACCGCTGATCTCGGGATTGCGATGGGGAGTGGCACCGACGTGGCGATCGAGGCGAGTGATCTCACGTTGGTTCGCAACGATCTCGGCTCGGCCGTCGACGCGATCCGCCTGTCGCGCCGCACGCTGGCAACGATCAAGGGCAACCTGTTCTGGGCGTTCGCTTACAACGTCTTGGCGATTCCACTGGCCATGACAGGCCGGCTGTCACCCGCGATCGCCGGTGCCGCGATGGCATTCTCGAGCGTGTTCGTGGTCAGCAACTCGTTGCGCCTGAAGCGTTTCAAGAGCATTGCCTGACCGGCGGCAACCGTTTGCTGCAGCTTCGCAACCGGATGCCGACGAACATCTCCGCTGGTCGACGCATTGCGGCGTCGGCGATCCACATGCTGCGCCGTCGTTCTGTACGGTCAGCCGTCGAGCGCGTCGACCGCCAGCTGACGAGCGGCGGTGTAATCGGCCTTGCCGTTGGGTGCCCGCGGCACCTTGTCGACCCAGATCACGCGTTTGGGTGCCTTGTAACCTGCCAGCTCGGCTTTGACCGACGCGATGGCCTCCGCTTCGCTGACATCGGCTCCCGCTGAGAGCGACGCGACAGCAGTTACGGCCTGGCCGAACTTCTCGTCGTCGAGACCGACCACCAGGCAGTCGATCACGCCGTCGACACGCTTGACGGCCTCTTCGACCTCTTCGGGATAGATCTTTTCGCCACCGGAGTTGATCACCTGGCTACCGCGGCCGAGCAGGATCAGGTTGCCGTCGACATCGATCTGGGCGAGATCACCGGGGAACGAGTAGCGAACCCCGTCGATCGTGCGGAACGTCCGGGCTGACTTCTCGGGGTCCTTGAAGTACCCCAACGGCACCAGCCCGCCGGCGGCGACCAGACCGATCTCGCCCGACCCTGGCACGACCTCGGTGTCATCTTCCTTGAACACCTTCGTCGTGGGGTTCGAGGCGAACTTCGCGGTGTCGGTCTGGACGCCACGCATCGTGACCTGGCTGCCCATCGATCCCTCGCTCGAACCGATCGCATCGAGCAGAACCGCTTGGGGAATCAGATCGAGGAGCTGCTCTTTCACCTCCCTGGTCCACATCACACCCGAGGACACCATCATCTTGAGATCTGAGGTGTCATACGGCTCGCCGCGCTCGATCGCCGCTCGCAAGGCGCCGATGATGGGCTTCGAGAACGAGTCACCGACGATCGTGTTGTGGGTCACCCGATGGTGTTGCATCGTCGTCAGCAGTTCGTCGGGATCGAGGCTGCGGTTGACGAGCGTGATCACGTGACCGCCGGTCAGGTGATGCATCAGCGCGCCCAACCACAACCCTGTGCCGTGCATCAGCGGCGCTCCCGTGATCGAGACCGAGTTCAGACCCTGCCCGTGGATGTTCGCCACCATGGGAGCTATCTCTGTGGCCATCTGGGGTTCCGGGAGACCGAGCGCTCCGAAGCCGAGGGAGCAGAAGAAGCCGGTGATCAGACCGATGTCGTACATCACCCCTTTGGGCATGCCCGTGGTGCCACCGGTGTAGAGCATGTAGAGGTCATCTTCTGAGCGGTTGATCCTGGGCATCGGGTCGCCGGCGATGACGTCGTCGTACGCGACGGCTCGGTCGATGTGATGTTCGCCACCGTCGTCGACTTCGATCAGCAACTTCAGTGCCGGCAGCCGACCGGCGATCCGGTCGACCCGGTCGGCGAGCGATGTGTGGAACACGAGCGCTTCGGCATCGGCGTTGTCGAGGAGATACCAGAGCTCTTCGTCGAGGTACCGATAGTTGACGTTGACCGGCACGCCGCGCATCTTGAAGGTGCCGTAATGGGCTTCGAGATACTCGTTGCCGTTGTACAGGTAGAGCCCCACCTTCGAACCGGGCCCGAGCCCGCCGGCAACCAGGGCCGCCGCGACCCGCGCAGCCCGGTCGTCGAACTCGGTCCAGGTACGGGTCACGTCGCCGTTCGTGATCGCTGCGGAATCGCCGATGACGTCGCTGATCGATTCCCATGCGGTGGCCCAATGCATCTCCATGGGTCGTGACACTAGGCAGACGCCGCGCCGCATGCTCCAGCGGACCGCAGTGCCCCGAGCGGGTCGGGGCAGGTGAGGGAAGACCGTTGTCGTGTCGGTGCCAGGGTGTGGGCGCCGGCACATCGGCGGGTGAGGCCGGCGTGTGGCAGGCTCGTGGCGTGGAGGCGACCGATGCCCGACATCGTGCAGTGATCGAGGAGGCGTGGCGGCACTACGGCGACCGCCGCATGATCGCGCGACTCGACGAGCTCAGCGCGATGGTGTCGACCAACCGGGTGTACCGGCTGTGCCTCGACGACGGATCGAACGTGATCGCGAAGTCGTCGAACTACGGGTCGTTCTTCTTGTTCGCCGAGGATCACGATCGGTTGTACCGGGCGACGCGACTGCTGCAAGGAGGACCGTACGAACACTTCATGGCAGCTGTGCTGACCGCTGGCGGCGAGCCGTACCTGTACTACGACGGCGAGATGTGGGCGGTGTTCTACGAGGAGGTGGTGCAACGCGATCGATTGCCCAAGGTTCTGTCCGATGCGCAGGTCGCCAATCTGGGTCGTGAACTCGCCAAGTTCCATCGCGCCTGCGCAGGGATCTCGCGGCTGATACCCCCACCCTCGAAGACCGCCAAGAGCGATGCCGTCAATCTGTTCGAGATGCTCGGATCGCACAACGCCGGCGAGCAGTTCGGCCTCGAGCAGAGCCGTCTCGACCTGGTCCGCCGGCATACCCATCGGTTCCTGATGGCATTGCACGAATCCGGCTACGACTACTGGCAGAAGATACCCGTGCTGATCGACTGGAACCTCGGCAACTTCTCGGTCGAGCCGGACCCGAGCGACCCCGGTGCCTTCCGGTTGTTCAGCCGATGGGATTACGACTGGTTCCGGATCGAGTCGCGACTGCTCGACTTCTATTTCCTGTCCCGTGTCTCGTCGCGGACCGGCGACCGCAGTTCGTTCACCTACGGCTCGCACACCCTGCTCGAGCCACGGTTCCGTCACTTTCTCCGCTCGTATCACGAGGTCTTCCCGCTCGCGGAGCACGAGGTGTTGTTCCTGAAGGAGGCGTATCGCTTCTTCCTGCTCAACTATGTGGTCCGGGAGGGCCGGCACTTCTTCCGGCACGACTTCTGGCAACACCTGTTGTACGACGCCGTGGATGTGCACCTGCCATCGCTCGATTCGCTCGATCTGACACCGTTGCTCGACGAGCTTCGTTGACCCGCCAGGGTGATCGCCAACGGCCCTGGTGCGTCGGTGACGGTGTTCGACCATTTGGGCTCAACCAGCGAGCCCGAATCGAATCGTCTCGAGGCAAGCCGAGGTGCCTCGTTGCACGGGAACTCAGGTGAGGGCGTGTTCCTTGCGCGTCACGAGGCGTTTGATGTTGCCGAGGTGGCGCACCATGACCAACGCGCACAGGCCTGCGGTCGCGAACACTTCCCATGCCTCCTGACGGACGAGGCCGACTCCGACGGGCAGCAACGCGACCGTGATGATCGATGCGATCGAAGCCTTCTTGGTCAGCTTCGACAGCGCGAACCACAGGGCGACGATCGACACGAACACCGCTGGGGACAGCACGGCGAAGATGCCGCCACCTGTCGCGACCCCCTTGCCGCCACGGAACTTCTGCCAGACAGGGAACACGTGGCCGATGACTGCCGCCGCGCCGAGCCAGTAGCCGGCCGGGCGGCCGGCGGCGATCAGCCCCAACCCCGCGGCGAGAGCGCCTTTGGCGGCGTCGAGCACGAATACCCACACGCCCCGCCTCCACCCCAATACCCGCGCGACGTTGGAGGCGCCGGGGTTGCCGGACCCCACGGTACGGATGTCGATCCCGTTGGCGCGAGCGACGAGCGACGCGCTGGGGAAGGTGCCGATCAGGTACGCGATCGGCAGCAGCGATATCCACACGCGAAGGAAGCTACTTCCGAACGAGAGCGACCGGCGTGACGCGTGGCGGCTTGCTGTGGTCCATCATCGGGCGAGGCGCCGATCCGGCCGTTTGGCCCGACAACGCGAGTTCGCCTTCACCGCCGACACATTCGGGGTCGGGGCCGTCGAGGGGCAGGCCAGTGAAGAACTTGGCCGCCATGCACCCGCCTTGGCACGCGTCGTACGAACCGCACGACGCACATGCCCCGGCCGACTGGGGCTCGCGCAAGCCGAGAAACAGATCGCTCTGTTTCCAGATTCGACTGAAGCCGCCTGTTTCGCGCACACTGCCGGCCTTGAACTCGTCGTGGATCACGAACGGGCAGGCGTACACGTCACCGACCGGATCGATCAGGCAGACGACCCGACCGGCGCCGCACAGGTTGAGGCCGGGCAGGTTCTGGTCGCCGAGCGCGTTGAGGTGGAAGAACGAGTCGCCGGTGAGCACGTGCTCTCCGTGGGCGAGGAGCCAGTCGTAGATCTGACGCTGCTGGGCGTTGGTGGGGTGCAGATCGTGCCATGTGTCGGCCCCCCGCCCGGACGGGCGAAGTCGTGTGATCCGCAGCTGGGCGCCGTAGGCATCGGCGAGCGCCTTGAACTCGTCGAGTTGGTCGACGTTGTGACGAGTGACGACGACCGAGATCTTGAACGGGCCGAATCCGGCGTCGCGGAGATGGTCCATGGCTCGAAGAGCGGTGGCGTACGAGCCGTCACCACGGACGGCGTCGTTGGTATCGGCATCGGTGCCGTCGAGGCTGATCTGGATGTCGAGATAGTCCATAGCGGCGAGCCGCCGAGCCTTCTCTGCGTCGATGAACGCCCCATTCGTCGAGAACTTCACACCGATGCCCCTGGCTATCGAGTACTCGACCAGCTCGAAGAAGTCACGGCGGATCATCGGCTCGCCGCCGCCGATGTTGATGTAGAACACCTGCAGGTCGTGCAACTCGTCGAGCACCGCCTTGGCCTCATCGGTCGTGAGTTCGCGTGGGTCGCGGCGACCGGACGACGACAGGCAGTGGACACATTCGAGATTGCATGCGTAGGTGAGTTCCCACGTGAGACAGATCGGCGCTTCGAGGCCGCCCTTGAGCTGCTCAACCAGCGCGGTCACAGAGCATCTCCGATTCGATCAGCGACATCAATGCCCGCTCGAATGCCGGGAACCTGTCAGAGGAAATGTCGCAGGCGACCAGCGCCGCGGCGACGGTCTCGTGACTGCCGAGAGCACGCACGACGCGCACCACATCGGGATGCTTCAGGAACACCAGCCGCCTGGTGTCGTAGTGATAGGCCAACGCGCCGAACGGCTCGGGTCGCAGGGCGACCTGAGGGTGCAAGGCGAGTGCCCGGTCCAGCAATGCGCTGGGCGCATCGACGGTGGTCACGAGACTGATCGCGGTCTCAGTAGACGCCGCACATGCCGTCGATCGAGATCTCCTCGATCAACAACTCATCGACGAGTTCGTCGTCCACGGTTTCGGTCGTCTCGAGCAGGGTGTTGTCCTGTTCCATCTCCGTAGCGTATCGCCCGGAGGCAGGCAGATCGGAAGCTCAGCTGCCGGCGGAGATGTCGGAGTCGTTCGGCGGGGAGTCATTCGGAGTGTCGACGGGACCCTGACCCGTCGGGCCCTCCGCGTCCGGGGCGGCAGCCTGCTGGCCGGTGGCGCCATGAGCTGAGGGATGGGCAACGTGGTCGAGTGCTCGTCGAAGGAGCGGCCCGGTGTCGTCGGTCACGCGCAACTCGTCGATGTGGCCCGTCTCGGCGTCGATTCGTTCTTGGATCGGATGCCCCGTGCGGTCGGTCACGCTGGCCAGCGCCGACTCGAGGTCGTTCATCGGGCGAGGCTCGTCGGGGATCGCGCGGGGGCCAGGCGCCGGGGCCGGGGCGGGCTCTGTAGGAGCAGCAGGCGAAGCGGACCGTCGTCGCGCCAACATCACCCCACCCACGGCGACTGCGATGGCGAGGACGGCCACGACCGCGATGAGCACCTGCACAGACCGCAGGGTAGTCGGCGGTGTCAGCGCGTCGGGGTGACGGACATGATGAACTCGGGGTCGCGGAAACCGAGGCGCCACGCGGCGATGCGCACGCCCAGGTGCATCACAGCCCACCCCACGACGATCGTCAGCCCTGCGAACACGGTGACCAGACCGACCCGACCGCGGTCGGTGGCCCAGAACAACGCCAGTGCCACCGGGATGGTCGCGATCGCCAACCCGACCAGCACGATGCCGAGGAGGAGCGCGGCGACCATGCCCTTGCCCGATTCGCCGCTCGCGAACGGATTGTCGGATTCCGGCACGGCGATCGGCACGAGAGCGGACTGGACGACCGCGGCTCCTGTGCCGGCCAAGAGGGCACCGATGCCGACGCCGAAGCCTGCGACCAGGTATCGCCACTCTCCCGTGATCGCCGCGGCGAGGAGGGGACCGATCACGGCGAGGGGTGAGGCGACGATCGCAATGCTGCGAGCCTTGCCGCGCGCCAGGGTCGGCGCATCGGCCCCCGCCAACAACTCGTGGGTGACCGCCGGTCCGTCAGCGCCGAAACTATTGCCCGACATGAACAGGACGGCGAGCTGCACGGCTCCGCCCACGAGCACTGCTCCGCTTCCCGGGCTGTCGCGCAGCACCGTCGGCACGAGCACCGCGGCGAGTCCGACGCCGGCACCGGTGAATGTCTCGAGTGCCGTTCGCGGGGTGCGGAACCGGGTCAGCAGGCTGCGCCAAGCGATTGATGCGCTGGGCCCCGAACCGCACGAGCGGCGAGCGAGCCGTCCGATCCAGGATGCCTCGGCATCGCTGGTATCGAGGCCGCCTGCGATGCGAACGGACTGTGTCAGCCGTCGGGCCGACCAGAAGAAGGCGACGATGAGGACGGGAAGCCACAGCGTGCCGAGCGCCAGATGCAGGAGGGATCGCCCCAGTGGGCCGTCGGCCGCTCCGAGCGCCTCTCCAATCTGCCCAGGCGGAGTCCAACTCATCACTTGGGCGAGTTGGCTGCGCTGGGCGTCGTCGAGGCCGCGCAGCATCGCGGGGACGAACTGGAAGAGGCCGTAGAAGACGAGACCAGCGGTGCCGACGACCAACTGTCCAGCGCGTGGGAACCGGCTGATGAGCAGGGCGAGCAGGTTGGTCGCGGTGCGGGTCACCAACAGCAACGCGAACAACCATGAGGCGATCGCGACGACGATCACGAGGACGCTGCTCGGCCCGCGCACCATTCCCATTGCCAGCCCCAGACCGAGGGCGATCCCGGCCAGCCCAGGTGGGCCGAGTGCCGACGATGCGAGCAAGCCGACCGCACGGTCGCCGTGTGACAGCGGCTCGGCTGCAACGACTCGGGGATCGACGGGCTGTGCGACGCCGGCCACGATCCCGAACCCGACGACGAGGATCACGATCCCTGTGCAGAAGATGATCGCGAGTTCGCGTCGCGGGTCGAAGTTGGTGCCGGCGACGAGGATCGCGGTGCCTCCTCCCAGCCCGACCAGCGCCGAGGCCACGGTCGAAACGATCGCCCCGAGCTGCTCGGCGCCGCCGTTACGGATCGCTCCGCGCAGGAGTCGCCACCGGAGCCGGACGAACGCGACCGCGAGGTCCCGCTTCGATCTGACCATCATCCCAGCCAGGCGAGTCCGCCGTCGTCGACATCCGAAGCGCCGACGACATCGATGAATGCCTCTTCCAGCCGGCGCCCGTTGCGAAGTTCGTCGGTCGGTCCGCTAGCGACGACGCGCCCTTCGTGGATCACACCGACATGGTCGCAGAGCCGCTCGACCAGGTCCATCACATGGCTCGAGAAGACGACGGTGCCGCCACCGGTCCGGAACCGGTCGAGCATCGACCGCATCGTCCGGGCGGAGACGGGGTCGACGCCCTCGAACGGTTCATCGAGCAGCAACAACCGTGGCCGGTGCAAGACGGCGGCTGCCAACGCGGTCTTCTTGCGCATCCCGTGGCTATAGCCGGCGATCTGCCGATCGGCATCGGCGGCGAGTTGCAGGGTGTCGAACAACTGTCCGCCACGCTCGATCACCAGGGCCGGATCGAGCTGTCTGAGTTCACCGATCGTCGTGAGGAACTCGCGCGCCGTCAGACGCTCGAAGAGCTGCAACGGATCGAGCACGACTCCGATCTTCGAGCGCGCCTGCTGGAGCTCCGTGGCGATGTCGTGTCCGCAGACCTGGATGGTGCCGCTGTCTGGTCGGACGAGCCCGATCACCGAGCGCAAGGTCGTCGACTTGCCGCTCCCGTTCGGACCGACCAGACCGAAGCAGGTTCCCGCCGGTACGTCGAGCGTCAGCGCGTCGAGTGCACGCGTCTCACCGAACCATTTGGTGAGGCCGTGGATTCGGATCGGCATCGCCAGGGGCGGCGGGAATGACATGGCCGACAGTGTGCCGTGGTTCGGGCGAGACGACGTGTTGCCACCCGATGACGCCGACGGGCAGCTACTGGACGACGATGCCGCCGTCGCAGGTGATCACGGCGCAGACGGTGAACGATCCGGCACGCTAGCTGAGGAAGATGGCGAGGCCCGCGATGTCCTCTGGCGTGCCCACGCGACCGCGAGTTGTACCGCGACCGATCGTTTCCCAATCCGTGCCTTCGACATCGCCACCGGTGCCGACACCGGTGCTGAGCATCCAGGTCGGGAAGGGGCCGGGCGCGATCGCATTGGCGAGGGTGTTGCGCGGGGCCAGCTTGCCGGCCAGTTGTTGCGTGAGGGTGTGAACGGCTGCTTTCGACGGTCCGTAGGAGAACGTCTCGAACGCCGGTGGCCGGATGCCGTCGATCGATCCCATGTTGATGACGCGGGCGGGATCCTCGGGTGTACCGGAGGCTTCCAGCAGCGGCAGCAGCCGTTGGGTCAGGAAGAAGACGCCCTTGACGTTGGTGTTCATCACCTTGTCCCACCCGATCTCCGGGAAGTCGTCGAGCGGTGCACCCCATGCGACGCCCGCATTGTTGACCAGGATGTCGAGGCGTGTTTCGCGGGCCGGGAGTTCGGCCGCGAGCGCCTCGATCCCTGCGATCGTCGATGTGTCACCGGGCAATGGAATGCACTCGCCCCCGAACCGATCGGTCAAGTTCGCCGAGGTAGACCTCACAGGCGTCGGCTTTACGCGACGCGATGTAGACCTTGGCGCCGTTGGCGAGGAAGCCGGCAACGATCATCTCGCCGATCCCGCGCGAGCCGCCGGTGACGAGGGCGATCTTGCCGTCGATGGAGAACAGACCCTGAATGTCCACGTAGGTCCTTTCGGTTCGTTCCGATGATGTCTGATCCGGGTCTGGTGCGACGACCCACGGCCGGCGATGAGGTGGATGACACGCGGGGGAGGCGACTCGGGGTCACGCGTTGGACGTAGGTGCGTGGCGCCGGCGTTAGCATCGCTTCCCCCATGTCGAACGAACCGGTGGCCGACTTGTTTCCCGAACTCGCTGACGAGCGCGTCCGTCTGGCCTTCGCCCGCGAGTGCCGTGACCGGATGGTCGAGCGGCTCGAAGGCGTGGACCCGGCGAGCTCGGCCGACGGCATCACCGCCGAGTACGTCGAGATGACGGTGTGGGAGGCGCTCGATTCATTGCGCTCGCCCGGTGCCGGCGAGTTCTTCGGTCGCATCGACGAGCCGTCACATACGACTCCGGGCCTCGACCAGTGGTATATCGGGCGACGGCACATCGAGGACGACCGACATGACCCGGTCGTGGTCGACTGGCGTGCCCCGATATCGGCCCCGTTCTATCGCGCCACTGCGGTCGACCCGTTGGGCGTGACGTTTCGAAGGCGATTCACGCTCGCGGAGGGCGACCTCTCCGCTTATCTCGACGAGCACCTCGACGATCCCGATGCGGTCGATGTCGCTGCGGGTATCCCCGATCCGGTGCTGGCGGAGATCGGGGCGGCCCGATCCGGCGCGATGCGCGAGATCGTGGCAACGATTCAGGCGGAACAGGACGTCGTGATCCGTGCCGACATCGACCAGGCGCTGATCGTGCAGGGCGGTCCTGGCACCGGGAAGACCGCGGTCGCCCTCCACCGGGCTGCATATCTGTTGTTCGAGCACCGCCGCAGGCTGGCTCGTGACGGGGTCCTGGTGGTCGGTCCGAACCGGGCGTTCCTCGACTACATCGCGAACGTGTTGCCATCGCTCGGCGAGCGCAGCGTGCGTCAATGCATGGCGGTCGACCTGTGCATCCCCAAGGTCGACGTGCAGGGCAGCGACGAGCCCGACGTCGCCAGGTGGAAAGGGGCAGCCGACCGCCTCGTCGACCTCGAACGTCTCGCGTTGGCGACCATCCAGCCGCCCGCTAACGATGTGCGCGTACCGATCGGAGCGCGCACGCACGTGTTCGAAGGCGAGTTGATCGCTCGCTGGATCACCACGGCGAAGGACGGCGTCGTGCCGATCAACCAACGGCGCGAACGCCTACGGGCGCTGGCGCGGCAGGAACTTCGACGTCGATGTGGCGGCGACGACCGCTGGTCGGAGGCCACCCCGCTGAAGGCGCTGCTCAACAAGTGTTGGCCGACCCAGAAGCCGGTCACCGTGGTCGACCGTCTGCTCCCCGGGCCACGCGGCAAGAAGCGGATCTGGACCGCGGCCGACCAGTATCTGATCGACGAGGCGAACACGCTGCTCAACGGCACGCCGTTCACATACGCCCATGTCGTGGTCGACGAGGCTCAGGACCATTCTGCGGTGGCGCTGCGGGTGATCGGACGACGGTCGCCAACGGGTTCGATGACACTCGTCGGCGATGTCGCCCAGTCGACGGCGCCCGCCGGGCAGGAACGCTGGGCCGACGTGTTCGCCCATCTCGGCGCGACCGATGGTCGGGGCACCGTCGCAGACCTCACCATCGGCTATCGCGTGCCCGAGCCGGTGCTCACCGTGGCGAATCGCTTGTTGCCGATGACCGGCGTCGATGCCACCGCGAGCCGTTCGGTACGCCATGAGGGCGAACCGCCTTCGTGGCACCGTTTCGAACCCGCTGCGCTGGCTGCCGGGCTTGCGCGGGTGGTGGCCGAGGTGAAACATCGGCACCGGCTCACGGGCGTCGTCGCCCCAACGGAGTTGCATGCTTCGATCGCCGACGCGCTCGTCGTTGCCGGTCTCGTCGCGGTCGATCATGTCCACGATCTGGGCCACGACGATGTTCCGCTGTTCGGTCCGGAGACGGTCAAGGGGCTCGAGTTCGACGGTGTCGTCGTGGTGAATCCGCACGAGATCCTCGATGGCACCACACGCGGCGCCCGCCTGCTGTACGTCGCGATGACGAGGGCGGTGCAGGAGCTGGCATTCGTCACCACCGGCGACCGCCCGCCGGTGATCGCCTGACATTCCGCTGGGTAACGCTTGTCGGTGGCGGCCGACCCGCCGATCCGGCACCTCCCGAAGTGAGCGGCATGTCAATGTCCACGCGATGGCACCGTGCTCGGCTGATCCGGCGGCCTAGCATCGCTGCATGCGGCGGCGTCTGGGTTCGGTCATCGGTATCTGCGCTGTGTTGGCAGCGTGCTCGTCTGGCGGGAGCGACCCGGCGGCGACCGTCCCGTCGGTCACCGACGCGTCGACGACCGAGCCGACAGTACCGTCGGGCAGTGATGACGGCGGCGTCGCGTCCGACGACGCCGCTTCTGGCCGGGTCGAACTGCCCGGCCTGCTCGACCCCAGCGACGAGCCGATTCCCGACGATGACAGCGTGCGAACGGGGCTACTCGACAATGGCCTGCGCTACTACGTCCGCTCGAATGACAACCCCGGCGGCAAGGCAGAGATGCGATTGGTGGTCGGGGCGGGCTCGGTGGACGAGTTCGGCCCGTCGAGTGGGGTCGCTCACTTTGTCGAACACATGCTGTTCAACGGCACCGAGCAGTTCCCCGAGAACGAGTTGATCGACGTGCTGCGCAGCTTCGGTGCGGCCTTCGGTGCCGACATCAACGCGTACACGACCTTCGACGAGACCGTGTACTCGCTCACGGTGCCGAACGCCGACGAATCCGTACAGACCGGTCTGAGCGTGCTCGAACAATGGTTGTCACACGTGACCTTCGACTCCGATCAAGTGATCGCCGAACGTGGTGTCGTCCTGGACGAATGGCGAATCCGAACGCAGAGCACGGACGGACGACTCTTCGATGTCGCCGAACAGATGTATCTGAGCGGGTCGGCGTATGCGGGGCGATCGCCGATCGGTACCCAGGACTCGATCTCCGGCATGACCGACACCGAACTGCGCTCGTTCTACGACACCTGGTACCGCCCCGACAATGCCGCCATCGTCGTCGTCGGCGACGTCGATGTCGATGGTGTCGAGGCGGACATCCAGCGGTTGTTCGGCC
Source organism: Acidimicrobiaceae bacterium (assembly GCA_024641005.1). Classification (GTDB taxonomy): domain Bacteria; phylum Actinomycetota; class Acidimicrobiia; order Acidimicrobiales; family Ilumatobacteraceae; genus Ilumatobacter. Next base: position 66,066 of record JAHEDX010000002.1, on the reverse strand, counting down.
CGGCGGTTCCCCGTACGGAGGACGCCCGAGCACGTGAGAGCGTCGAGTTCCCGATCGACACCGAACCCGACTTCGGGCTGCATTCCGACCCCGACCAGCTGACCGTCGATGTCGAGGTGACCTTGCCGCTGCCATCCTTCCAGGGCAACGGAACTGCGGCCTGGCGTGCCGATTTGATCGATCTGATCATCTACGACGCATTGGTCCGACGCCTCGAGGGGGACATCTCGGCAGGCACCGCTCCGTTCGACCGGATCGGACCGGGAACGAACAGCTTCGTGCCGTCGTTGGACGCCCCGGCGCTGTACTCCTCGACCGATGCGGCACGCGCAGGTGACACGTTGCAGGCATTGCTCGACGAGTACGAGCGTGCACATAGGTTCGGATTCACCGATGACGAGATCGAACTCGCCAAGAGTTCGCTGCGCGCCGGCTACGAGTCGATGTACGCCGGTCGCGACAGCGCACAGGACGTCGGTTACGCCGATGAGTACGTCGACAACTTCCTCACCGGATCGCCGTTCCCGACGATCGCCGACGAGTACGACATCTCGATCGGCATCCTCGATGGCATCACCGCCGACGCCGTCGACCTCCGATTTCGCGCCCGCTGGACCAACTCCGCTCCCCACGTGATCATCTCGACCCCCGCCGGGTCGGCTGGTGATATGCCATCAGCTGACGAGGTGTTGTCGATGATCGCCGGTTCCGCGAGCCGGGACCTGACGCCTCGCGACGGGCAGCGAGTACTGCCGGACGAGCTGATGGACCGACCCGAATCCGTTGCACCCACCTCGGTCGACGATGTGCTGAACGCAGGCGACATCTACCTCGACCCAGTCGAAATCGTCTACCCCAACGGGGTGCGGGTGATCTTGAACAGCAACACGATCGTGGAGGGCCAGGTCTACTTCCAGGCCAGCAGCCCCGGCGGTTCGTCCCTGGTCGCCGATGAGGACGTGGTCGATGCCCTGTACGCCGCCGACATCGTGACCACGGGTGGCGTCGCCGACTTCAACCAGTCAGAACTCGATCAGCTGTTGGCAGGTAAGGATCTCGCGGTGGATGCATGGATCACGCCCTATCTCGACAACTTCGCAGGATCGGCCGCGACGGCCGACATCGAGGCGCTGCTGCAACTGCTTCATCTCTACATGACCGAGCCGCGCTTCGATCCGGTCGCCCTGGGCCAACTGCGGAGCCAACTCGGCCCGACGATCGCCGACCCGGCATCTTCGCCCGACGCGACCGGCAACGACGCGTTACTCGACGCGCGCTATCCGGGTGAACTCCGATATGCGGTCTTGCCGACCGCGGACGAGTTCGACACGCTCGATCTCGGCGGCGTCGAGAGGGTGTGGACGCAACGGTACGGCAACGCCGCCGACTGGGTGTTCGTCTTTTCGGGCGACATCGATATCGACGCGGTCACCGACCTGACGGGTTCGTACCTCGGCTCGCTGCCGGCCACCGGGCCCGAGCAGTGGATCGACGTGGCCGATCCGCCACCTGAAGGGATCGTGCGGGTCTCCGCCGCCGCGGGTACCGGTGATACGGCCTCGCTCGCCTTGCTGTTCACCAGCCCGATCGGTGACGTGGACGCTCGCCTCCGGGTCAACGCCGACGTCGCGACGGAGGTCATCGACGCCCGTCTGACCGATGTGATCCGCGAGCGCGACGGCGAGTCGTACTCGCCGTTCGCCGTGAGCTACATCACGACCGATCCGGAGCCGGTGATCGAGACCTATGTATCGGTGACGGGTTCGCCCGATCGGATCGAGTCGGTCGCCGACCTGGTGAGCGCGGAGCTTGCCGATCTCGAGGCGAACGGGCCATCCGAGCAGGAGTTCACCAATGCGTTCGCCCAGGTCGAGGAGTCGTACAACTTCGTCAACAACGGTGACTTCGTCACCGAGTTGCTCAACGATGCGATTCACCCGTCGCTCAGCCTCGACGGCTATCTCCTCGAGTACTCCGAACTGGGCTCGGTGACCGTCGCCTCGGTGCGCTCGTATCTCTCCGACCACGTCACCACCGATCGGTACATCGAGGTCATCGTCCAACCGCGCTAGCCGTTCAGGGTCGGGCGCTGGTCTCAGTGCCAGGAGCTACCCGTGTTCAGAGGTGGGCGAAGCCGGCGATCGCGGTGGTGACTTTGCCGCCGACCCAGATCACGCCGTCATCGTCACGATCGAGATGAACGAGCCCGCGTCGACCCAGCGCCGTGCCCTGCCGCGCGGTATAGGAACGTAGAGCCGGGTCGCGTTCCATCAACCATTGGGCCAGCGAGGCGTTCAAGCTGCCCGTCACGGGGTCTTCCTCCATCGCGTTGGGGCCGGGGAAGAAGGCGCGCACCTCGACATCGTGGCCGTCGTCGACGTTGGACGGCCCGACGACGCCGAGCTTCAGATCGAGCGTGTCACCGAAATCGGGTTCGAGCGCCAACACCTGATCGGCCGACGGAAGCAGAGCGGCCACCCATCCGGGCCCGTTGTCCGCCCACGCGACGTCGATCACCTCGGTGCGCAGCGTGCGTTCGATCCTGTGCCGGAGTGTTTCGTCGACCGGGCCGGATCGGACGCGCTCGGGCGCACCGAAGGCGAGCTGCCCTGCCTGTCGGCGGAGCCGGACCAGGCCGACGCCGCACTCCTGCACGATGACGTCGTCGTGGCGCGGTCGACCACCCTGGCCGAGCCACACCTGGCACGAACCGAGCGTGGGATGGCCGGCGAAGGGCAACTCCCTGGTGGTGGTGAAGATACGGACGCGGTAGTCGGCGTCGGCGTCGGCCGGGGGGAGCAGGAATGTCGTCTCCGACAGATTGGTCCAGTTCGCGAATCGCTGCATCTCCTCGTCGGAGAGCCCGGTGCCGTCTGCCACGACGGCGAGCGGGTTCCCCGAGTACGGGGTGGTGCCGAACACGTCGACCTGTTGGAAGCTGCGTTGCATCGGAGCAGCTTGGCATGCTCGCGCATCCGGGTACCGAGGTCGCACGACATCGGACGCTTGGGGCGTCGTCCCGATCGGGTCCGGTGCGACGGCGGTGGCTACAGTCCGAATCACGGGCCGAATGTGATCGCGCCACCGTGGTGGCCGACGCACCTACGAGACAAGGGATCGACATGAAGACACGAGCTGCCATCATCCGTGAGATCAATGCGCCATGGAGCATCGAGGAGATCGAGCTCGATCCGCCGAAGGCCAACGAAGTACTCGTGAAGCTCGGTGCTTCTGGCCTGTGTCACTCCGACGAGCACGTCGTCACCGGTGATATGGCGGGGGTGACGCCTCCGATGCCGATGATCGGTGGGCACGAAGGTGCCGGCGTCGTGATGGAGGTCGGTCCCGGCGTCGATTGGCTGGCACCCGGCGACCATGTCGTGTTCGGTTTCGTGCCGTCGTGCGGTCGGTGCATCAGCTGTGTCGAGGGACATTCGAACCTGTGTGACAACGCGGCTGCGTTCCCGACGGGATTGCAGATCGGAGACGGCACGGCTCGTCACCACGATCAGCACGGCCAGGACCTCGGGCTGATGTGCCTGCTCGGCACGTTCGCGGAGCACACGGTGGTACACGAGTCGAGCTGCGTGAAGATCGAGAAGGATTGGCCACTCGACAAGGCGTGTCTGCTGGGTTGTGGCGTGGTGACGGGTTGGGGTTCGGCGGTGTACGCCGCTGATGTGCAACCGGGTGACTATGTCGCTGTCGTCGGCATCGGCGGTATCGGCGCGAACGCCGTGCAGGGGGCCAAGATGGCGGGGGCCCGGGCGATCGCGGCCATCGATCCGATCGAATTCAAGCGTGAGAAGGCGATGACGTTCGGTGCCACCCACACGTATTCGTCCATCCAGGAGGCGATGGAGAATCTCGCCGATTCCACCTGGGGTCGTGGCTTCGACAAGGTGATCATGACCATGGGGGTCGGCAACGGCGAGGCGCTCGGGGAAGCATTTCACCTCGGCGGCAAGAGGGCCAAGATCGTGGTCACCAACATCCATCCGACGGCCGAGGCGTCGATCCAGGTGCCTGGTGTCTTCCTCACGCTGATGGAGAAGCAGCTGATCGGATCGCTGTTCGGCTCCGGCAACATCCGCAAGGACATTCCGCGTCTGATGGAGCTCTATACCCAGGGTCAGTTGAACCTCGACGATCTGGTCACCCGGACGTACACGCTCGACCAGATCAACGAAGGGTACGACGCGATGCGCAACGGTGAGAACATCCGTGGCGTCATCTTGTTCGACTGATCGATCGCCGACCAAAGGTCGCGAGTTCGTTCCCCGGGGCGGCGTCGGCGTCGCGTCGGCGTTACGGTCGGCGCAGTGGACACGCATCAGCTGGTAGAGCGTCTCGCTCGAACGGTCGTCGGCCGCCGACGTGAGATAGATCTCGTCGTCGCTGCGCTCGCGGCCGAGCGGCACATCCTGCTCGAGGGGCCGCCGGGCACGGGTAAGTCGACCCTGCTCAGGGCGGTCGCTCGCGAGCTGGAGTTGGGGTTCGAGTTCGTCGAAGGCAACGCCGAGCTGACTCCGGCACGACTGGTCGGGCACTTCGACCCCGCCAGGGTGCTCGCAGATGGCTACGACCCGGATGTGTTCGTCGACGGTCCGCTCGCGTCGGCGTTACGGACCGGGTCGCTGCTGTACATCGAAGAACTCAACCGGGTGCCCGAGGAAACACTCAACGTGCTCGTCACCGTGATGAGCGAGCGCGAACTCAACGTGCCACGCCTCGGGCGGCTGGCCGCTGCGCCGGGGTTCCGGTTGGTCGCAGCGATGAACCCGTTCGATGCCGTCGGCACGGCCCGGATCTCATCGGCGATCTACGATCGTGTGTGCCGGCTGGCCGTCGACTACCAAGATGCCATCGACGAGCGCGACATCGTCGTGCAGCATCGTGCCGCAGTCTCGCCCGAGTGGGCTGCGCGAGCGGTCGAGTTGGTCCGCCGGACGCGTTCGCACCCCGACCTTCGTGTCGGGTCTTCCGTGCGAGGAGCGATCGACCTGTGTGCGGTCGCCGCCTCGCTGGCCGAAGTGCGCGCCCGCCCCGTCAGCGACCGTGATGTCTCCCTCGATGCAGCACTCGTGGCGCTCTCGGGCAGAGTGCGGGTGCGTGAGGGGTCATCGCGCGATGCCGAGTCGATCATCACCGAGCTGTGGCGTGCTGTGTTCGACACCACCGAGCAGACGGCGGACGAACCGGGAAAAGCGAGCGCCCCGACGGGGGCGGCGGCACATCACTGACGCCACCGGCGGCGACCGGGGCGGATGCTGATCAGGTCATCGACGAGGCGCGCCGCCGGACCGTGTCGCGTCGCGAACTCTCGAGGTCACCACAGTTCGACGACATCTCGCCCGAGGTCGGTCAGATCGACGAGGCCGCCGTGTCGGAGGCCCTCGCTGACGACCCGGATGAACTGATGTCGCTGCTCGCCCAGATGAGCCAGGCGACCGATGTCCACCTGCGGGCCCTCGCGAAGCATCTCGCGTCTCGGCTGTTCCTCGACCTGGCCCGGACACAGCACACCCAAGCCGCGGGGATCGGCCGGATCGTCACGATGCCGTACCGGTCCGATGGTGGCGACCTCGATGTGGAACGCAGCCTCGAGGAGATCGTCGCGGCGCGGTCCGAGCGACGACTGGTCGACCCTGGCGACCTCTCCGTTCGGGCCTGGGCCAAGCCGACGACGGCGTGGTGTCTGGCGGTCGATCGAAGTGGGTCGATGCACGGTCGACCCCTCGCGACCGCCGCGCTGGCTGCCGCCGCCGTCGCCGTCCGCGCGGAGCGTGAGTATGCGGTGTTGTCGTTCGGTCGAGAGGTGGTCGCGCCCAAAGCGATGTGGGAAGTGCGATCGGTCGACGATGTGCTCGATCGCGTGCTTGCGCTGCGAGGGCACGGCACGACCGACGTCGCACGGGCGTTGTGGTCGGCCGCTGAGCAGTTGCGTATGGCAGGTTCCACCCGTCGAGTCACGATTCTGCTGTCGGATTGCCGCTCGACCGAGCCGGGCGATGCGGTCGCCGCTGCTCGCTCACTGGACGAACTCGTGATCCTCGCGCCGGAGGGCGACAGCGACGAGGCGGCTCGGTTGGCACAGGCATGTGGTGCGAAGTGGACGACTGTCGACGGCCCCTCGTCGATCGTCACCGCGCTCGCCCGGGTCCTCGACCGCTGATCGAGCGTCGATGTGGGGGCGGTCAGGGGCAGGTGACGTTGCGGTCGGGCGAGATGCCGACCGTGTTCTCGTCGGCTTCGACCTGAGGCAACGTGGTCGTCGGCGAGATGCCGGGGCCGTCTCCCGAAACGTCCTCGTCACTCGGTGCGGTGGTGGTCGTGACGACGGAACTCGTGGTCGTGTTCGCGGAATCGAACTGTTGCTCGGGAGCGGAGGCCAACGATGCCTCGCCTCGGAACACGGCGAGGATGGCCTTCATGTTGCTGCCCTCGAGCCGCGGTCGCTCGACCAGTTCTCCCCCTGAGGTGGTCTCGGACGTCGACTCGATTCGATAGGTCGTGATGTCGGCTGGGTCCAGTCGGCGAAGCGTGTTGGCGAACTCGAGCATCCTGCGCAGCGTGAGCCCGGTGTCGGTCACGACATAATCACGATTCGTGGTGATCAGCGCGGTCGCCACGTTCGGTGAATACAGACCGTCGTTGATGATGGTTGCGATCACCCGCCTCAGGAAGTCTTGCTGGCGGGCGATCCGTCCGAAATCGGACGTTCCATCGGAGTGCCATTCCCCGCTTCCGGGCGGATCCTCGTACTGATAATGCCGAGATCGAACATAGGCAAGCGCGGCGTCGCCCTCGAGGCGGACACAGCCGGCGGTCGTGATCGACAGGCCGCTCTTGGCATCGCGGGCCGGGTAGTCGAACGGCACCTGAACCCCGCCGACCGAGTTGACGAGGCGTTCGAACGCGCAGAAGTCGACCTGGATGTAATGGTCGATCGGGATCCCGAAGTTGAGGTAGATCGTGTCGATCAGCCTCGTCGGATCGTCGCGGCGGTAGGCGCTGTTGATGCGTGCCTTGCGGCCTCCTGCGATATCGACGTAGAGATCGCGTGGGAGCGACAGGACAGCGAGTTGGTTGGCCTCGGGGTTGGCCCGCCAGATCATGATCGTGTCGCTGCGCTCGCCGAGGCTGTCACGATTCCCGATGGTCGGTGCGTTGTCGCCGGCGCAGGCGTTGTTGTCGGCGCCGACGATGAGGAAGTTGGCTGCGTCGGGCTCGGCGAGGGCGATGCTGGTGGTGCTGACATCGGACCCTGTCGGCGATGTCCCGCCGGGAACGACGACGTCGGGTGCTCCGCCACCCTGGGCCGACATGGGCGAGTCGAGTGCGACGAGGTTACGTTGCGACAGCACCCACTGACCGGTCGCCAGGCTTCCGGCCGTCGCGAAGCATGCGATCGCAACCAGGAGCACCAGGCTGAACGTCAGTCGTTGCGGCCACGTTCGCCGCTGTTTCTTCGTGGTCATGGCGGCACAAGCGTACCGGCGACCGCGCCACGAGGTCAGGGCAGGACGACGACCTTTGTGCCGACCGGGGCCCAGTTCCACATGTACTGAGCATCAGCAGTCGCTTGTCGGACACAACCACCCGACAACGCGGCACCGAGCTGTGCTTCGCTCTGTACTGGCTGACCGGTGGTGGTGTTGACCGGAATCTCGTGGAACCCGATGTTGTCGCCGTCGGATCCCTTGGCGAACCGGATCATGTACCGCCAGCAGATTGCGGGATTCTTGATGTTGCAGGTGTAGCCGGATCGGGAGAACACGCTGTAGGTGCCGGGGAGCGGTTGGTCCCACGTGAGCCGGCCGGATACGGCGTGTGTCTGCGAGACGACGCCGTTCGCTTCGACGGTCCAGACCCGCTGCTTCGATTTCGAGTAGACCGCTCGGCGTCCGGTGCCCGAGTCGGCGGGGAGTCCATTGGCGATCGTGGTGGTCGTCGGAGGAGGCGGCAGTGTCTCGGCGACCTGGGCCTGGGTGCCTCGCTCGGGTGGGGCCGGCGAGGGTGACAGACCGACGACGAGTGGCGCCGGCGGTGTGGTCGTCGGGGCCGTGGTGGGGGTCGAGGTCGTCGACGATGGAGCGATCGTCGTGGTGGTGCTCGACGCGACGGTCGTCGTGGTGGTCGTCGTTGTGGTCGTGGTGGTCGCTTCCGTCGGTGTCGCTGCCGCCTCGGAGGCGCCGAAGATCACGGAGGTACCGATGATCGTCAGCGCGACACAGCGTCCCAACAGCGAGTGCACGGTGTTCGACTGTACCGTCATCGGTCGGTCACGTCGACATGACGAGTTCGATCTCACAATTGAGACCATCGGCATCGCGGACCAGGATCTGGAGGATCGACCCGGCTTCGGTGAGGTCGTCCCTGCCTGCCGACAGCGCTTCGTGCATCGTCGCGGGCGCTCCGACCTGCAGCGATGCGACCTCGGCGCGTTGGCTGACCTTGGCCTCGGTCTTGGCGCGGCGCACGAGCGCGAGCACCTCGAGGGTGGGATCGATGAGGCTCGGGTCGCCCTGGGTGCCGGTGGGAAGGGGCCATGGTTCGACGTGCACGCTCGCATCGTTCCACCACCGCCACGCCTCTTCCGCCGCGAACGGCAGGATCGGGGCGAACAGTCGCTGGATCGCGCTCAGAGCCGCGAGCAGCGCCGCACGGGCCGAGTTGGCGGCATCCTCGCCGCGCGTGGCGTAGGCGCGACCCTTGACCAGTTCGACATAGTTGTCGCAGAACCACCAGAAGAACGACTCGGTGCGTTCGAGCGCCCGGGCATAGTCGAATGCGGCGAAGGCGCTGGTCGCCTCGGTGATGACCGCATCCAGTTTGGCCAGCATCGAGAGATCGATCGGGTCGGTGGCCTGTGTGCCCTCGGGGACCTCACCGAACGACAACACGAACTTCGAAACGTTCAACAGTTTGTTGGCGAGTTTGCGTCCCACCTTCATCTGGTCCTCGCTGAACGCCGTGTCGGTGCCGGGGCGGGCCGAGGCCGCCCAGTAGCGCACGGCATCGGTTCCGTATTGGTCGAACAGGTCGATCGGTGTGACCACATTGCCCTTCGACTTCGACATCTTCTTGCGATCGGGGTCGAGGATCCACCCCGAGAGCGCGGCGTGTGCCCACGGTGCCTTGCCGTGTTCGTGATGGCTGCGCACGACCGTGGCGAACAACCAGGTGCGGATGATGTCGTGAGCCTGGGGACGCATGTCCATCGGGTACACGCGATCGAAGAGACCGGCTCCGTCCTCCTCCCACAGCCCGGCGATCTGGGGGCTGAGCGACGAGGTCGCCCATGTGTCGAAGATGTCCGGGTCGCCCATGAACCCGTTGGGCTGATTTCGCTGATCGGCCGTGAAGCCCGTCGGAATGTCGGTCGACGGATCGATCGGCAGCTGGGACTCGTCGGGCAGCAGCGGTCGTGCGTGGTCGGGCTCGCCATCGGCGTCGAGGGCGTACCACACGGGGATCGGCACACCGAAGAACCGCTGACGGCTGACGAGCCAGTCGCCGTTGAGCCCCTCGACCCAGTTGTCGTAGCGATGCTGCATGTGGCTGGGATGCCAGGTGATCTCTCCGCCACGCTTGACCAGCGCGTTGCGGAGATCAGCTCCGCGCCCACCGTTGCGGATGTACCACTGGCGGCTGGTGACGATCTCGAGCGGACGGTCGCCTTTTTCGTAGAACTTCACCGGGTGTTGGATCGGATCCGGCTCGCCGAGCATCTCGCCCGAGGCCTGGAGCTGCTCGACGATGGTGCGCTGGGCCTGCTTGACGTTGAGACCGGCGATCGTCTCGTAGGCCTCGGCGTCGACGCCCTGGGGTGGATCGGCGAGTATCCGGCCATTGCGGCCGATGATCGGGCGCATGTTCAAGTCGAGTTCGCGCCACCAGGTGACGTCGGTGGTGTCGCCGAACGTGCAGATCATCGCAATTCCCGTGCCCTTGTCGGGTTGCGCGAGTTCGTGGGCCACGATCGGCACCTCGACGCCGTACAGCGGGGTGCGCACGGTGGTACCGAACAGTGGCCGGTAGCGCTCGTCGTCCGGGTGAGCCACCAGTGCGACACAGGCGGCCAGTAACTCTGGTCGTGTGGTGTCGATCAGTACGTCGCCCGTGCCATCGGTCTTGTGGAAGGCGATCTTGTGGTATGCGCCCGGTCGGTCGCGGTCCTCCATCTCGGCCTGAGCGACGGCGGTCTGGAAGTCGACGTCCCACATCGTGGGCGCCTCTTGGCTGTACGCCTCGCCACGCGCCAGGTTGCGCAGAAAGGCACGCTGGCTGACGCGGCGGCTGCGTTCGTCGATGGTGGCATAGAGATGGTTCCAGTCGACGCTGAGGCCGAGGCGGCGGAACAGCGATTCGAAAACCTGCTCGTCGATCTCGACGAGCTCGTCGCAGAGCTCGAGGAAGTTGGGTCTCGAGATGGGAATCGCGTGGTGGTTCTTGGGTGGGTCGCCTCGGAACGGTGGCTCGAAGCCCGCCTGGTAGGGCTGACTCGGGTCGCACCGGACGCCGTAGTAGTTCTGGACACGGCGTTCGGTCGGCAGGCCGTTGTCGTCCCACCCCATCGGGTAGAACACCGACTTGCCGCTCATGCGCTGGAATCGAGCGATCGTGTCGGTGTGGGTGTAGCTGAACACATGGCCCATGTGCAGTGAGCCCGACACGGTGGGGGGTGGGGTGTCGATCGAGAACACGTCGGCACGCACGGCCGAATCGTCGAAGCGGTAGATGCCATCCGAGTCCCACTGGCTGGCCCAGCGTTCTTCGATGCCGTCGAGCGTCGGCCGTTCGGGAATGTTCGCCATAGGTCGACCAGGCTAGGGGATCGAGCGTGGGGTCGCCCCGGACGATCCGAGGATGGTCATCGGGTCGGGCCACCCGAGTCGGAACGCGAGATCACAGTACCGATTCGTAGATCGCCATCGTCTTGCGGGCGGCGGCGTCCCAGCCGAAGTCCCGCACCGCTCGCTCGCGGCCGGCGAGCCCCATGGCGTCGGCGCGTCGTCGGTCTCGGAGTACCTCGTTGACGGCCGTTGCGAACTCGTGCTCGAACGTAGTGGTGTCGCGCTCGTCGAAGTGCACCAGCAGGCCGGTCTCGCCATCGGCGACGACCTCGGGGATGCCGCCGACGTCGCTGGCCACGACCGCTGTCTCGCATGCCATCGCCTCGAGATTGACGATGCCGAGTGGCTCATAGACGGATGGGCAGGCGAAGACGGTGCCGTGGGTGAGCACCTGTCGCACCTGGTCGCGAGGCAGCATCTCCGACACGACGAACACGCCGTCGCGCCTGGCCCGCAGTTGCGCGATCGCGGCGTCGGTCTCGGCTGCGAGTTCGGGTGTGTCGGCGGCGCCGGCGAGCAGTACCAACTGGGCCGAGTCGTCGAACTGCAGCGCGGCCCGCAGCAGATGGGGCACGCCCTTCTGGCGGGTGATGCGCCCCACGAACACGACGGACGGGCGGCTCGGGTCGACACCCATGCGTTCGAGCACGTCGACGTTCGGATCGGGGCGGTAGAAGCCGGTGTCGATGCCGTTGTGGACGACGTGTACCTTCGATTCGTCCAGCTTCGGGTACGAGGCCATGACGTCGCGTTTCGAACCGTGGCTGACGGCGATCACGGCGTTTGCTGCCTCGTACGCGGTCTGCTCGGCCCACGACGACACGCGGTAGCCGCCGCCCAACTGCTCTGCCTTCCAGGGCCGTTGCGGTTCGAGCGAATGTGAAGTGACCACATGGGGGATGCCGTGCAGCAACTTCGCCAGGTGGCCGCCCATGTTGGCGTACCAGGTGTGCGAGTGCACGAGATCGCAGGTTGCTGTCTGGTCGGCCATGCCGAGGTCGGCGGCGAGGGTGCGCAAGGTCGCGTTGGCGCCGTCGAGGAACGGTTCGTGTTCGGAATGAGCGGTCGCACCGTCGCGCGGCTCGCCCATGCAGTGCACGTCGACCTCGGCCAGTTTGACCAGTTCGCGTACGAGGAAATCGACGTGGACGCCGGCACCCCCGTAGACGTCGGGCGGATATTCGCGGGTGAGGATTCCGATGCGCACGTTGCTGATGGTAGACCGCAGTTCGGTGACCCGGCAGTTCGATCTACTCGAGGGATTTGCTCGTTGTGTTGTCGATGGTGGATCGCAGTTCGGTGACCCGGCAGTTCGATCTACTCGAGGGATTTGCTCGTTGTGTTGTCGATGGTGGATCGCAGTTCGGTGACCCGGCAGTTCGATCTACTTGAGGAATTTGCTCGTTGTGTTGTCGGCGAGGATCTTGCCGCCCGTCTGGCACGAGGCGCAGTAGTTCACCGTGTATCCGCTGTACTCGACGGCGCGTACTACTTGTCGACACACCGGGCAGGTTTCGCCGGCCCGGCCGTGCACCGCGCTGGGCCGATCCTTCGACGAACTCATGTCGGTTCGTGTGCGCTCGTAGGCAAGACCCTCGTCGACGGCCGCCCGGATGGCTTCGACGAGCGCCGCCGCGCCGGTGGGACCGAGCTTGCCGGTCATCGCGAACGGGCTGAGTTGCGCCCGATGACAGATCTCGTTCGCCAGCCGCCGGCCGAGGCCTGCGATCGAGCGCTGATCGCGCAAGAAGCCGTGGATGCGCTGATTCTTGGCCGCGAGCAGCTCGAGCATCTCGGCGGGGGTCACCAGGTCGGCCTCGGGTCCGAGTACATCGAGGGGCGGGGTCGACAATGCGGTGGCAGCCGGCAGGCACCACACGCCTGCCCGCCGCTCGGTGCCTGCTTCGGTCAACAACAGGGCGGGGCCGTCGCCCTCGAACACGAAGCGGGCCTGGCCGCCTCGTGGTTTCTGCGACTGTTGGCGATCGACGAGCAGGCGTCCGCCTTGCATCAGGTGTACGGCGAACTGCACCGGTTCGAACTCGAGCAAGAGGTACTTCCCCCGGCGGCTCACTCCGAGCAACGCACGGCCGTAGGCCTCGTCGGGAGCGGGGACCGCGGTCCGCAATGCGGTGAACTTGATCGGGTGGAATCGAGCGAGCACACGTCCGGAGAACTCGTCGCTGAGCCGTTCGGCGTGGGCCTGGACCTCGGGGAGCTCTGGCATGGGTTCAGTTCACTCGTATCGCGTTCGTTCCCGTACGGCTGAGAAGATCGAGTCGAGCGCGCCGAACACCGGCTGTGCCGCCATCAAGGCCTGCTGGTCGCCGAACAACAGGATCTTGCCGGTGATGAACGCCTCTTGGGCGTTCGTGTCGCCGGTGGCGACTGCGACGGCGGTCTCCCAGTCCTGCTGCATCCTGACGTCTTCGGGCTCGGCCGGCCCGGCACCGAAGGATGCCTCGCCGTCCCCGACACGCAAGTGGTAGGTGACGTCGCCTTCCGGACCGCCCGTCACGATTTGGGTGACCCCGATCTCGTGCTCGGTGGCCAACTCTCGCAATGCCTCGCTCTCGCCGACCTCGCGCGTGAGTTCGCGGATCCATGCCAGGCTCAGGTACCGAATCGTCGTGTCATCGCTCATGAGGTTCCCTAGTCTGCCCGATCATGTCGCTCTCGCCCACTGACGACCTGCCGCACGTCGGCGCGGCGGTTGAGGAGTGGGTGTTCGCGGCATGGAGCCCGGACGGACGGATCGGTGTGGTGTCGGGCCACCGGCTGACCTCTGCGGGCGACTGGTATTGGGCGGGGCTCGTCGAGTCCGGCCGGCCTCTGCTGCATCTCGCGGAGTGGAACGTCGTGCGCCGCTCGGATCCCTTCATCGTCAAGGCACCGGAGATGTGGGCCGAGCATCACTGTGTCGCCCCCTTCGAACAGTGGTCGGTCGGCAACGAGGCGCACGCCACAGCACTCGACGACGCTGACGATGCACTCGGGCGCGCCTACGGCGTACCGACCCCGATGGCGATGGATCTCGAGTGGTACGCAGTCGAGGGCGTGGAACAGATCGACGACGGTTACCGCCAACGCGGCGTGCTCCACGGTCTGGTCGAACTGCTCGGCCGTCCTGATCTCGACCTTGCCGAGATCCCCGCCCAGAGATGGCACCGATGGAGCGGGGATCCTGATCTCGGCCCGGTGCCGCTCGAACCGGTCATGGCACACACCGGGCTACGAGCCGCGTTCGCGTTTCCGAACGGGACGGTCAGCGACTGGGTGCTGGGCCCGACTGGTTGGCGGGCTCGACATCGGCCGAACTGATCCCGTCGACAGGGTCGCCTCTCTGGTCGTCGCCCGCTGACCGGCGGTTGCGGCGGCGCATCAACTGCCAACCGATCGTCGAGGCGATCGCGGCGACGGCCAGGAACGGCAGCAGCACGGCCAGGACGAATCCGATGCCGAACAGGAACCCGGTGAAGGCGTCCCACCCAGTTCGGAGGGCATCACCGATGGTGTCCGATCCTTCGTCGATAGGTTCGGGCGCCGGCGCGGTCGGCATGACCTCGATGGTGATGGTCGACAGTGCCACTCGCTCACTGAGGTTGCGCTGCTGCGCCTCGAGCCGTTCCAGTTCGGTCTGGCGTCGCGTGAGTTCACCCTCCAACGTGACCAATTCGTTCAGGTTCTGCGTGCGGTCCATGAACTCGCGTACGTTGGCCACGCTCTGGCGTGCATTGCTGATCCGAACATCGAGATCGACCAGTTGTTCGGTGACGTCCTGGGCGCTCTGGTTGATCGATTGCACCGTGCCGGTGTCGGCCAGCCCGGCGAGGAGACGATCGATCGACTGCGGCGGCACCTTCACGACCAGTACAGCCGAGCCGCCGTCGCTGCCGGAATCGGCCTGGCGGCCGTAGTTCACGTTCGACGAGGCGATCCCGCCCCCGAGCGATGAGGCCTGGGCCATGATCGACGCGACCGTGCGTCCGATGTCGTCGGTACTGAGCACGACGTGCATCTCGATGATGACGTCGCGCCCGACGATGCCGATGTCGAATGGCCCGCTGGGATCGGCCGCTACCTCGGCGGCATCGGCTGCGATCGTGGCGCCGGAGCCCGCGTCGTCAGCTGACAGCGCGCCAACGCTGGCCGCTGGAGCAGAGGTCGCCTCGCTCGCCATGCTGTCATCGTCGCTGCCCGCGCAGGCGGCCAGCGTCAGCACGGCGACGATCGCCACCGCGCCGACCCCTCGTCGTCGTTGCCGCGTCAGCTCGCCTGGTCGGTCGTGTGATGTCGTGTTGCTCCCCATGAACATTCGACGTGCCGCGACGCGGTCCGGTTCCCGTGGCACACTCGACGGTCGCATGGGATACGAGCGCGACATCCTCGACGACTTCGCCGCGAGCAAGCAGCCCACCAGGTACCTGACCGTCGAGGTGTCGGTCGGATTGGTGGTCGAAGACCGCGCCAGTGGCTTCGTCGGAGACGTCGTGCGGTGGAACTACGAAGCCGTCACGTTGCGCGACCGCAACCACTACCTCCGGCACTTCACGTGGAAGCCGGGCGGTTTCCTGCTGGAGGGCAAGCCGGTCACTCTGTCGCGACCCGCACAGCAGGCGTCGGCCACGCAGCAGGTCACGGCGTCGGGTTCGATCGCCGCCGACCGTTCTGCCGCACGGGTGGCGAAGGCCAGCCGAATCTGGGTGGAGGGCAAACACGACGCCGAACTCGTCGAACACGTGTGGGGCGATGACCTGCGCGAACTGGGCATCGTGATCGAGCCGCTCCACGGCGCAGACGATCTCGCCGCAGCGGTCAGCGAGTTCCAGCCGGGCGGTGGCCGCCGGCTCGGAGTGTTGCTCGACCACCTCGTCGCCGGGTCGAAGGAGTCGCGTATCGCCGCCACGGTCGACCATCCGGCGGTGCTGATCGCGGGCCATCCGTTCGTCGACGTGTGGGCCGGGATCCGCCCCAGGGCGGTCGGGTTGCATGCCTGGCCCGACGTGCCGAAGGGGCGCCCCTGGAAGGAGGGGATGTGCGCCGCGCTCGGTGTGCCGTTCGAGGGTTTCTGGCCGCGCCTGCGCAACCAGGTCAAGACCTACGCAGATCTCGAACCTGAACTGGTCGGCGCAGTCGAGCGCCTGATCGACTTCGTCGCCGAGGACTGATCCGTTCCCGGTCGGGTCGACCGCTCGAGGCGCAGCTGATCTGTCGATCGGCGAGATGTACGTCAGCCCGCGATCGCGGCGTCGACCTCGGCGCGGTCGGCTTGCGTGAGGGTCCATGTGGCTGCGGCGACGTTGGCGTCGACTTGCGCTGCGGTCGTGGCGCCGGCGATGACCGACGCGACGAGAGGGTGCGAGGTGTGCCAGCTGATGGCCAGGTCGAGCAGGGAATGGCCGTGGGCGCCGGCCCAGGTGAGCAGGCGCTCGACGACCGCGAGCTTCTCGTCGTCGATGAAGGCGCCCGCCCGCTCGCCCCACGCCGCCAATCTCGAGCCATCGGGGAGATCCTGACCCAGGCGGTACTTGCCGGTCAGCAGCCCTGATTCGAGTGGGAAGTAAGGGACGAACGCGATGCCGAGTCGTTCACACGTGGCGAAAACTCCATCTGTCTCGGGATCTCTGGTGAGCAGGCTGTAGTGGTTCTGCACCGACGGGTACGAGACGAGGCCGTGCTCGGTTGCCGCCGTGTGCGATCGAGCGAGGTCGTCGGCCGTGAAATGGGTACAGCCGATCTCACGGATCTTGCCTTCGGCCCGAAGCTCCGCGAGGCAGCCGAGCGTCTCCTCGGCCGGGGTGTCGGGGTCGGGGCGGTGCAGTTGAAACTGGTCGATGTAGTCGGTGCCGAGTCGTGTGAGGCTGCCTTCGAGTCGTTTGCGAATCTGTGCCGGGTCGCCGCCGCGTTCTCCGTCGCCGAGGCTGACGGTGTGTCCCCATTTGCTGGCGATGAGTACCTCGGAGCGTCTCGTACCCAAGGCTCGGCCGAGGTACTCCTCGGACAGGCCGCGTCCATAGCTCTCCGCGGTGTCGAAGTAATTGATCCCGGCATCGATCGCGGCGTCGACCACCCGCTTGGTCTGGTCGGCATCGATTCGCATGCCGAAGTTGTTGCAGCCCAGTCCGACGAGGGACACGTCGAGCCGGCCGATCGAGCGGAACTCCATGCCGTCAAACTAGCCAGGCGTCCGGTCTGCCGGACCGTCTGACGATGCCTGGGACGAGGCCGCTCACGACGGACATCCGACAGGCACGGTTGCCCGGTCGCGGCGGCCGATCGTGCCGCTCGCCTTGGTGTCGGACGCGAAGCGAGCCCGGGCATGTCGCCCGGGCTCGCTTGTTTTCGGGTCGTTCGTGGCTCAGACGAAGGCGCTGGCGAACACCAGGCTGACGATCGTCATCACCTTGATGAGGATGTTCATCGCCGGGCCGCTGGTGTCCTTGAACGGGTCACCAACGGTGTCACCCACGACGGCTGCCTTGTGGGGATCCGAACCCTTGCCACCGTGGTTCCCGGCCTCGATGTACTTCTTGGCGTTGTCCCAGGCGCCACCGGCGTTGGCCATGAAGATCGCCAGGGCGAAGCCGGTGACGAGCGAGCCGGCGAGCATGCCGCCGAGCGCGTCGACGCTGATGAAGCCCATCACGAGCGGCGCCACCACCGCGAGTGCGCCGGGGATGATCATCTCCTTGAGCGATGCTTCGGTCGAGATCGCGACGCACCTGGCCGAGTCGGGCACGACTCCGGGGACGCCTTCGCGCAGACCCGGGATCTCGCGGAACTGGCGGCGAACCTCTTCGATCATCTGGTTCGCAGCGCGGCCGACCGCGTCGATGGTGAGCGCTGCGAACAGGAATGGCAGTCCGGCGCCGATGAGCAGGCCGATGAACACGTCGACCTGACCGAGGTCGAGGTTGAGCGGCGTGCCGCCGGCGTGATCGACTGCGAACTCGAAGCTCTTGAACAGCGCCAGCGCGGTGAGCGCCGCCGAACCGACGGCGAAACCCTTGGCGACCGCAGCCGTCGTGTTGCCGAGCGAGTCGAGCGCGTCGGTGACCTTGCGCACCGACGGATCGAGCTCGGCCATCTCGGCGATGCCGCCGGCGTTGTCGGAGATCGGGCCGTAGGCGTCGACTGACACCACGATGCCGGTCGTCGCGAGCATGCCGATAGCGGCAACGGCGATCCCGTAGATCCCACCGAGCTCTGGACCGAGCGTCTGTTTGCCGCCCCAGTAGGCGACACCGATGCCGATGAAGATCAACACGACCGAAGCGGCGACCGACACCATGCCGGTGCTGATGCCAGACAACACGGTGGTGGCCGGGCCGGTCTCGGACTGCTTGGCGATCTTCTTCACCGGGCCGAAGTGGTCGGAGGTGTAGTACTCGGCGGTCTTGCCGAGCGCCCACCCGACGATCAGACCACCGACCACGGAGAGGGCGAGGCCCCACGGCTTGTCGAACAGGTCGCCGCTGAACAGCCAGTACGAGATCCCGACCGTTGCGATCGCAGTGATGCCCATCGCCACGTTGGTGCCCATGTGCAGCGCCTTGCTGAGTGCATGGCTGTCCGTCGAGTCGCCGCCCTTCACGAAGAACGAACCGATGATCGAGGCGACCATGCCGACCAGGGCGATCGCCATGGGGAATACCAACAACTCGATCGTGCCGGCGTCACCGGACTGCTGCGCGGTGAGACTGGCAGCGAACGCGACGAGTGAGATCGGAGCAATGATCGAGCCGGTGTACGACTCGAACAGGTCGGCTCCCATGCCGGCGACGTCGCCGACGTTGTCGCCGACGTTGTCGGCGATCGTGGCGGGGTTGCGCGGATCGTCCTCGGGGATGCCGGCTTCGACCTTGCCGACCAGGTCGGCACCGACGTCGGCGGCCTTGGTGTAGATGCCGCCACCGACGCGGGAGAACAGTGCGATCGACGATGCACCCAGACCGAACGCCGTGACGATCTCGAACGCATCCTTGACCTCGAACCAGCTCACGAACACGAGATATGTGACCATCAGGCCGAGGAGCGAGAGGCTGGCGACGGAGAAGCCCATCACAGCGCCACCTCGGAATGCGATCGGAAGCGCCTTGCCGGGTCCGTCCTTGGCCGCCTCGGTGGTGCGGGCATTGGCCATGGTGGCCACCGTCATGCCGACGAAACCGGCTCCCGCCGAGAGGAACGCGCCCAACACATAGGTGACGGCAGCGAGCGGAGCGATCACGATCGCGAGCAGGATCGCCATGGCGACGACGAACACGGACACCCACTGGTATTCCTTCTTGAGGAAGGCCCGCGCGCCCTTCTGGATCTCGGTCATCAAGAAGACCATGCGCTCGTTACCGGGCGATGCCTTCTTGACCCATGTGTAGTAGTAGCCGGCGAGACCCAGCCCGGCGAGGGCTGAGAGCGCGGCGAGATACGGAATTGCTTCCACTGTTGGCGTGCCTCCTGGGGCGTCGTACAGAGTCGTCCAATGATGGTCGGTCAGACCCCAACTCTCCAACCCGAAGCCTCGCACTTGTGATCGGAGTCAGCGATGGCCTCGCGTTCGTTGCGATCGGTCGGTGCCGGATTTCGGGCCGATGGCGTCGTCCCGAGTAGTTTGCGTCGAATGGCACAGACCATCTCCAACGAGCGGGGGCGTGGCCCCGTTTCGGGTACCGCAGTCGGCAAGCGGGGCAAGCGCAAGCCCTTCCTGATCGACTTCTACTCCACGGCTGTCGGCAAGAAATACGTGATGGCGGTCACCGGCATCATCGGTATCGGGTTCGTGATCGGCCACATGGTCGGCAACCTCAAGGCGTACCTCGGTGTCATCGACCATCAGGGTTCGCGGGCCTACGACATCGACGTGTACGGCGAGTACCTCCGCGAGTTGTTGGTCCCGATCCTTCCGCACGGCTACTTCTTGTGGATCATGCGGATCGGGTTGATCGCCGCGGTGCTGCTGCACATCCACGCCGCGTACTCGCTGACGATCCTCAATCGCAAGGCCCGCCCGGTGAAGTACCAGTCGTCTCGTGACTATCAGGTCGCCAACTTCGCCAGCCGCAGCATGCGCTGGACGGGGATCATCGTCGTGCTGTTCCTCTTCTGGCACCTCGCAGATCTGACCTGGGGCTGGTTCAACCCCGGATTCGAGCACGGCGCGGTGTACCGCAACCTCGATGCCAGCCTCAGTCGGGTGCCCGTTGCCGTGTTGTACATCGTCGCCAACATCGCACTCGGCATCCACCTGTTCCACGGCACCTGGAGCTTGTTCCAGTCGATCGGCTGGAACAACCCGCGGTTCAATCAATGGCGCAAGGGCCTGGCCACGGGTGTCGCCACGCTGATCGTGGTGGGCAACGTGTCGTTCCCGATCATGACGCTCGCCGGTGTGATCGAGTACGACGCTTCGGTGCCGAGCGTGCAGGAGGTCTCCGAATGAGCATCAATCTCGACTCCAAGGTCCCCGCCGGCCCCATGGCCGACAAGTGGGACAACTTCAAGGAACAGGAGAAGTTGGTCAACCCGGCCAACAAGCGCAAGTTCAAGATCATCGTCGTGGGAACCGGCCTCGCCGGCGCTTCCGCGGCAGCGACGCTCGCCGAACTCGGTTATCGGGTCGACGCGTTCACGTTCCACGACTCGCCGCGGCGGGCCCACTCGATCGCCGCTCAGGGCGGCATCAACGCCGCGAAGAACTACAAAGGTGACGGCGACTCGGTGCACCGGTTGTTCTACGACACCGTGAAGGGTGGCGACTTCCGCAGCCGCGAAGCCAACGTGCATCGGTTGGCGCAGGTCTCGGTCAACATCATCGACCAGATGGTCGCTCAGGGAGTGCCGTTCGCCCGCGAGTACGGCGGTCAACTCGACAACCGTTCGTTCGGCGGTGCACAGGTCAGCCGCACCTTCTACGCCCGCGGTCAGACCGGCCAGCAGCTGTTGATCGGTGCTTACCAGCAGCTCGCTCGCCAGATCGGGCTCGGCAACGTCAATCTCTACAACCGCATGGAGATGGTCGACGTCGTCAATATCGACGGGCGCTGTGCCGGCATCGTGGTGCGCGACCTGCTGACCGGTGAGATCAGCTCGCACTCGGCTCACGCGGTGGTGCTGGCAACCGGTGGCTACGGCAACGCATTCTTCCTGTCGACGAACGCGATGAACTGCAACGTGACCGCCGCCTGGCGAGCTCACCGCAAGGGTGCTGCATTCGCCAACCCATGTTTCACCCAGATCCACCCGACCTGCATCCCCCAGGCCGACGATTTCCAGTCGAAGCTCACACTGATGTCCGAATCGTTGCGCAACGACGGCCGAGTGTGGGTGCCCAAGAGCGCAGACGAAACCAGGGCGGCCGCCGACATCCCCGAGGACGAACGCGACTACTACCTCGAACGGATCTATCCCAGCTTCGGCAACCTGGCTCCCCGCGACGTGTCGTCACGGGCCGCCAAGCGGGCCGTCGACGCCGGGCAGGGTGTCGGCCCGCTCAAGAACGGGGTGTACCTCGACTTCGCCGACGCGATCGCCCGGCTCGGCAAGAACACGGTCAAAGAGCGCTACGGCAACCTGTTCGACATGTACGAGCGGATCACGGGTGAGAACCCGTACGAGACGCCGATGCGGATCTACCCGGCCTCGCACTACACGATGGGCGGTTTGTGGGTCGACTACGAGTTGATGACCACGGTGCCGGGCCTGTACTGCGCCGGCGAGGCCAACTTCTCGGATCACGGGGCCAACCGCCTCGGTGCCTCGGCGCTGATGCAGGGCCTGGCCGATGGTTACTTCGTGTTGCCGTACACCATCTCGAACTTCCTCGCCGAATGGCTGAACAAGCCGATTCCCGACACCAGCCACGCTGCCTTCAAGCAGGCCGAGGCCGATGCGACCGACCGGTTCAAGCGGTTCTTGTCGATCGGCGGCACCCGCTCGCCCGACTACTTCCACCGCGAGCTCGGCAAGATCATCTGGGACTACTGCGGCATGGATCGCACCAAGGAGGGGCTCGAGAAGGCGTTGTCCGAGCTCCCGGCCCTGTACCAGGAGTTCCAGACCGACCTGCGTGTAACCGGCGACGGAGAGAGCACCAACCAGACGCTCGAGAAGGCTGGTCGCGTCGAGGACTTCTTCGAGCTCGGTATGCAGATGTGTCTCGATGCCCTCACCCGTGAGGAGTCCTGTGGTGGTCACTTCCGCGCCGAACACCAGACGGAGGAGGGCGAGGCGCTCCGTGACGACGAGAACTTCGCCCACGTTGCTGCGTGGGAGTGGACCGGCGACCCGATGAAGCCCAACCGACATCAGGAGGAACTCGAGTACGAAGTGATCAAGTTCCAGACGAGGAGCTACAAGTGAGCGCGTCGTCGCGAACCACCGAGTCACCGAACACGTCCGGCATCTCGTACCGCGGAGGCCAACAATGAGCCAGCACCTGAAGAACATCACGCTCAAGATCTGGCGTCAGGTCGGCCCGAGTGACCGAGGTCGCTTCGAGTCGTACCTCGTGCCCGAGATCAGTGACGAGGCCTCGTTCCTCGAGATGCTCGATCTGCTCAACGAGCAACTCATCAGCGAGGGCAAGGAGGCGGTGGTCTTCGATCACGACTGCCGCGAGGGCATCTGTGGCACCTGCTCGTTGATGATCGACGGCCAGGCCCACGGTCCGCAGAAGGGCACCGCAACCTGCCAACTGCACATGCGCAAGTTCGAGAGCAATGACACGATCGTCATCGAACCGTGGCGGGCGAGCGCCTTCCCGATCATCAAGGATCTGATGGTCGACCGGGCCCCGCTCGACCGGATCGTCGAGGCGGGTGGCTTCATCACAGCCGAGACAGGTGGAGCGCCGGACGCGAACTTGATCCCGATCCCGAAGCCCGTTGCTGACGCGTCGATGGACGCTGCCGAGTGCATCGGTTGTGGAGCGTGTGTGGCGGCGTGCCCCAACGGGGCAGCGAACCTGTTCACGGGCGCCAAGATGGCTCACCTCAACCTGCTCCCGCAGGGTCAGGCCGAGCGCTTCCAGCGAGCCGAGGCGATGGTCGAGACGATGGACGAGCATTTCGGATCGTGCACCAACCACGGCGAATGCGAGGCAGCCTGCCCGAAGTCGATCTCGATCGACGTGATCGCACTGTTGAACGCCGACTATCTGAAGGCCAAGTTCAAGAACCGCAAGAATCTCAGCCGCATCTGACCCGTAACGCAACGGTGCCTGGCGCCAATCCGTTACGGGTCAGCGCCAGGCGGGCGGGCACTCGGCGTGGTCGGTCACGGCACAATCGTCCCCGAACACCACGAACCGGTCGAAGCCACGCAGGAACCAGCGGTCGTGCGTGACGGCGATCACCGTGCCCTCGAACTGTTCGAGGCCGGCCTCCAGCGCCTCTGCTGACACCAGGTCGAGGTTGTCAGTGGGCTCGTCGAGCAAGAGCAACGTCGCCCCGGAGATCTCGAGCAGGATGATCTGGAACCGGGCCTGCTGTCCGCCCGACAAGGTGTCGAACGGTTGATGCGCACAGCCGTGGATCTCGTAGCGGCGCAGCATCGCCATGGCCGGGGCGAGCACCACGTCGTGGTCGTGGAGGATCTCGATCAAGGTCCGGCCGACCCACTCGGGGTGCTCGTGGGTCTGGTGGAACAGACCGGGCACCACGTTGGCCCCGAATCGCCAAGCGCCCGCGTATGCGACGGACGGGTCATCGGCGAGCAGTCGGAGGAAGTGGCTCTTGCCGACCCCGTTACCGCCCAGCACCGCGATCCGCTCGCCGTACCAGAACTCGATATCGAAGGGATCCGTCAGGCCGGCGATCTCGAGCCGCTCGGCGATCACGACCCGTTTGCCTGTTCGCGCCCCGCGCAGCCGAACATCGATCTTCTGATCGAGCAGCTCGGCCGGGCGTTCGTTCTTCGCCAGGAACAAACGCAGCTTCGACTCGGCCGCTTTGAGTTTGGGTGCGAACGTGTCACTGATCTTGGCGCGCTGGCGCATCAGGACGACATAGTCCTCCAGACGTTTGCGCTCGTCGTCGTACAGCGCCGTGTCGTTCGCCCGCTTGACGGCATGGGCCTCCCTCGCCGTCGCGTACGTCGTGAAGCCTCCTCCGTGGGTCCACGCCCCGGATGCCTCGATCGTGACGATCTTGCCGGCGCTCGCTGCCAGCAGCTCGCGATCGTGGCTGACGAACAGCACCGTCTTGCGGGTGACGTTCAGCTCGCGTTCGAGCCACCGTTTGGCGGGGACGTCGAGAAAGTTGTCCGGCTCGTCGAGCACGAGGATGTCGTCCTCGCCGCGCAGGAGGTACTCGAGCGCGAGTCGCTTCTGTTCGCCACCGCTCAACGTGCGCAACGGGCGATCGGCGACGTCGCGGAAGTCGACCCCCAGAGCCCGTCCGCACGCCTCGTCCCATTGCACCTCGATGTCGTAGCCGCCCGAGTCGCCCCAGACGCTGAGCGCTTCGGCGTATCGCATCGGTTCGGTCGTTACATGGTGCTGCGCGACGTCGAGCCGTCGTGCAGCGTCGCGGATCCGATCGGGTGACAGCGACAGCAGTAGCGATCGGACATCGCGCGGATGATCCTCGCCCGGTCCGTTCATGCCGACCAACTGGCGCATCACGCCGAGGCGTCCGTCGATCGACACCGTTCCGGCCGAGGCCTTGTCGTCGCCGACGAGCACCCGCAGCAAGGTCGACTTGCCGACGCCGTTCGCTCCGATCAGCGCGACGCGGTCGCCGTTGCCGACCGAGAACGAGATGTCGCGGAACAGCTCGTCGCCGCTTGGTAGCTTCCAACCGAGCTGTGACACCTGGATCGAGGCCATCGCTGGATCGTACGGGTTGTGCTCGATTGCGTCGCGGTGACTTCGGTTGGCGCTATTCGGGAACGACCGTGATGGCCGTCGAGTAGTAGTTCCGGGCGCTGATGTCGCCCGCCGTCAGCGCCAGGTTGAAGGTCATCGCGCCGAGCGTGTGCGGTACTTCGAGTTCGAGCACCCCGACCCGGACGCAATCGTCGGCAGGGACGCCACCGCCGAACCTCCAGCGTCGCTCGCCGCCGGCCCACCGTGCGTGCACGTCGACCACCGCTGGGTCGACGGCCACCCGAAGATCGTTGACGACGTGTACGCCGAGTTCGAGTGATTGGCCGGGTGAGACGATTGCCGGGGGACGATCGGCAGCCACGATGACGGGTGCACACGCGTCTTTCAACGCCCGCCACCCGAGTTTGGGAACTCGTCGGTGATCGAGCACGCTCCAGGACACGACCGGGGCCGGGTCATTGAGGGCGAACATGCAGAACCCCCCTGTGGGACGGTATTTGAGACGCCGCAGTAGCTCGATGTGGTGGCGGAGCAGCTCGGCCTGGTACATCTGGGTCGCCGATTTCCACGCGTCGAACGACGCGAAGTCGGCCGGTGGCACCCGATCGTCGAAGACCCATTTCTGGAGACCGTGGTGAACTTCGAGGTGGTCCCAATCGAGTTCGGGCCAACCGCTCGTGTCGATGAACTCGGACGAGGTCGGCACGGCCTGGGCGCCGAACTCCGACATGAACCGCACCACCCGCGGGACCCGGCGAGCGAGGCGCTCGACATCGCGGACGTCGCCGTGATACCAGCCGAAATAGAAGTGGCTGTCGGTCCCGTCGAGCATCGGCAGGTGCGGAAGCACCCCTGAATGGGGGACACACAGTCGGGTCGGGTCGCAGCGTTCGAAGGTGCGCTTGACCCAGCGGTCGAGCACCGACTTGTTCCACGACGGGAGTTGTTGGGACGCGAGATACTGCACCCGCGCGCGAGTGGTGTCACCCTCGATACCGATCGCCACGGCGGCCGGATCGTTGTGCGCGTTCCACTGGATGATCGATGGATGGTGCCCCAGCATGTCGACCGCCGCGCGCGCCTGGTCGACCGCCTGACCGCGGACCGATCGGGCATAGCCCCACTGCAGCGGGAAATCCTGCAGCAGCAGCATGCCCATTTCGTCGGCAGTGTCGTAGATCTGACGCGGTGCTATGTGGCCATGAACGCGTAACGCGTCCAGACCTGCCTCGGCGGCGAGTTCGACGTCGCGGCGCAGTTCGTCGGGGGTCGCGTCGCCGAGCGCGGCCTTTGTCGGCAGCAGGTTGGCGCCCTTCAGAAAGAGTCGTTCGCCGTTGACCGAGCAAGACCAGTTGTTCCAGGCGACGACACGCAGACCGGTCCGACGGCTTCGGCGGTCGCTGACCTCGCCGTTGACGACGACCTCGACCTCGATGTCGGTCAATGGTTGATCGCCGAGCGAACGGGGCCACCACAACGCGGGGTCCGCGATGTCGAGGCTCCAGTTCACCTCGTTGAGCCCGCCCGCGACCCGTCGGTCGTCGTCGATCACGAGTTCGCCGTCGACGATCGTTCGGATGTTGACGATGCGGGCTGTATCGCTGTCGAGCCGAGCCGACAGCAACAGGTGGGCTCGTGCGTCGTCGGCGTCGCGGCACAGCACCCGGAACCGATCGACCCGTACCGGCCCGGTGTCGTACACGTGAACGGGTCGCCACAGGCCGCCTGGATTCCACTCGCGGTCGATGCCGTCCCAGTGCTGGAAGATGCCGGTGATGTTGCGCTTGCCGCGATGACTGGTCTGCGGGGTGCACGCGACCTCGACGGCCAGGACGTGCTCGTCGCCGATCCGCGAGAGTGCCGTGATGTCGAACGTGTGCGGCATGAAGTAGCCCTCGGGATCGCCGAGGTACGCGCCGTCGAGCCACACATCGGCTTGGTAGAAGACGCCGTCGAGGGTGACCCACCGTCTCCGTCCATCCGGCGGTTCGGCCATCGCGAAACATCGGCGGTGCAACAGGGGGCCGTCGTGGTCGGAGAAATCCGGATGGTGCCGCCAATGACCAGGAACGATGATCTGCGGCCATGACGAGTCGTCGACGTCGATGCCGATCCCATCGCGTCGCAGGTCGTCATCGGCAGGCCGCACCCGCCACACCCCGTTCAGCTCCACGGGCGGATCGTACCCACCGTGCGCCTGGGTACCCTCCCCACGGATGTGCTTGGGCAACGGACCAGTGAGGGTGTGAGGATGAGCAAGGGCCACGGATGAGCGACACCTCGACGTCGAGGATCGATCGACGGGCGATCGCTGAGGCCATCCCGCTGTTCCTTCCGGCGATCCCGTTCGGGTTCGTACTGGGGCTCGCCGTGACCGAGGGGGAGATGCCCGTGGCGATCGGCTGGGCGACGTCGCCGCTGATCTTCGCCGGTGTCGCCCAACCGGCGGTGATCATGCTTGCGGGCACCGCTTCGTTCTGGGCCGTGGTGATGGCCGGCTTCGTGATCAACCCCCGCCATGGAGGCGGCGGCACTGGTCGTTGCGGGGGGTGTCGCACTGTGGCGACGGAACCTGATCTGGACCCTGCTGGCGGGCATGGGGACCCTCTGGCTGTTGTCATGGTCGGCCTGATCGTTCGCGATCAGAAGCCGAGGGGACACACGGTCGCACAGCGGGCTAGGTTCGGCACATGACTGAGCGTGCGGCGACGTTGGGGGAGCTTCGGGCATCGGGTTGGATGTCCCTGCCGGTGAAGGAGGAGATCCGCGCCAACGCGGTCGCGAAGATCAGCGCCGGCGAGGCCCTGTTCGACGGTGTGCTCGGGTATGAGGACACCGTCATGCCTCAGCTCGAGAACGCGCTGCTCGCAGGCCACGACGTGATCTTCCTGGGCGAGCGGGGCCAGGCCAAGACACGCATGATCCGGTCGCTCACCGGGCTGCTCGATGAGTGGATGCCGATCGTCGCCGGCAGCGAGATCAATGACGATCCGTACGCTCCGGTCTCGAAACATGCTCGTGATCTGATCGACGAGATGGGTGACGACACCCCGATCAGCTGGGTTCATCGAGATGCTCGGTTCGGTGAGAAACTCGCCACGCCCGACACCTCCATCTCCGATTTGATCGGCGAGGTCGATCCGATCAAGGTGGCCGAAGGGCGGTACCTGTCCGATGAACTCACGTTGCATTACGGGCTGGTGCCGCGCACCAATCGCGGCATCTTCGCGATCAACGAACTTCCGGATCTCGCCGAGCGGATCCAAGTCGGCATGCTCAACGTGCTCGAGGAGCGCGACGTACAGATCCGCGGCTACAAGATCCGCTTGCCGCTCGACGTGATGCTGGTCGCCTCCGCCAACCCCGAGGACTACACGAACAGGGGCCGCATCATCACCCCGTTGAAAGACCGGTTCGGTTCGCAGATCCGAACGCATTATCCGCTCGACGCCGATCTCGAATACCAGATCATGAAACAGGAGGCCCGCCCGTTGTCTGTCGGCGAGAGCGTCGGTGTGACGGTTCCCGAGTACCTGGGAGAGGTGGTCGCCACCTTCAGCCAGCTCGCTCGATCGAGCAACCATGTCAACCAGCGCAGCGGTGTCAGCGTGAGGTTGTCGGTGTCGAACTACGAAGCACTCGCTGCGAATGCCCTGCGCCGAGGCCTGCGCGCCGGGGAGCGCACCGTGGTCGCCCGGGTCGACGATCTCGATGCTCTCGCCGCCAGCTCGATCGGCAAGATCGAGATCGAAGCGCTCGAGGACGGACGCGAGGGCGTGATCTTCGACAATCTCGTGAAGGGTGCCGTCCTGACCGTCTTCAAGGATCGGGTCGACCCGTCGCACACCACCCCCATCGTCGATGCATTCGAGGAGGGGCTGGTCGTACAGACCGGCGAGGACATGACGAGCGATCAGCTCGCCGGGTTGGTGATCGAGGTGCCCGCTCTTCGCGCCCCGGTCGGTGCGCTCACACCGGATGATTCATCGGCTCCGGCCCTCGCAGCAGCCGTCGAGTTCGTGTTGGAGGGTCTGCACCTGTCGAAACGTCTCAACAAGGACGACTCGGGCTCGAGCGCGACCTACCGCGGACGTCTCTGACGGGTTGGATCGGCACATCCCGACCGGCCTCGTACGGCTCGGTGTTCGGGGTCGGGGAGGCAGCGGTCGAGACGCGGGCGGTCAGCGCTGGGCGTTTCCGGTCGGCCGGCTCGGCACATCGTCGTAGGCATCGAATTCTTCTGCATCGGGGCGTTCGAGGTCGAAATGCCACTGGTCGAGCTCGATCCGTTTGATCGGGCGCCACCCGAGTTCGGCTTCCCGACCTCGCTCCTCGATCCGTTTCCACAGCACTTCGACGGGTGGATCGAGGAAGAACAGGTGTGCTTCGGCTCCGAGTGCATGTGCTGCCGTGCGGAGTTCGTCGCGTTCGGCCCGCGTCCACAGCCCCCACTCGACCACGACATTGATCCCGCGCTGGAGCAGTTCAGTGGTGATCGACCACTGCAGCTGTTCGACGCGTTCGCGTTGATCGGTGTCCCACAGGTCGATCCCGAGCTGTCCGATCCATTCATCGGGGCACATCCTGACCGCCTGGTGCTCGTCCGCGAGCAGTGTCGCCGTGGTGGTCTTGCCGGCACCGGGGAGGCCACACACGAGAAAGAGTCGTGCAGGTGTCATGTTGAGCAGTGTCGCGCATCGGGCGACGTCGAGCAGCGGTCGTGCCTGCGGAGACGGTCAGGTGCCCGACACGCCGATGGGTGACCGTCAGATGAAGGTGTTGCGAGTCCAGAGCTCGCCGGTGTCGTTGCGGTCGAGCGTGGCAGGCGCCCCGGTGAGCCGTACCACATCGATCCGACCTGGGAACCCTCGCAACTCGATTTCGCCGAAGTGCTCGGCGACGACCCCTTCCGGGAGGCGGTCGAGATGCATCGTCGGCATCAGCACGTCGACGTTCTTGGCGCCGTCGCACAGCCGGGAGGCCATGTTGACGGCCGAGCCGATGTAGTCGTCGCCTTCGAACAACAGCGCATGGCCGGTGGCGAGCCCGGCGCGCAAGGTGAGTGGAGCACACACGCTCGCAGCCCGCCGGGCGAGGTCGGTCGCGAACTCGACGCCGGCTCGTTGCTCGACGGAGACGACCATGCACCCGTCGCCGAGCCACTTGGCGACCCGGACGCCTCGCTCGGAGGCGACTTCGCGAACCAGTGTGCGAAATGTGCCGAGGATCCGTCCGGCGGCGTCGTCGCCATAGGCAGCCGTGTAGTTCGTGAATCCCGACAGGTCGACGAAGATGAAGGTCCTCGGAACTCGCACCCCGTTCAGCGTACGGCGTTGCCCGACGGCGATCGGGTACCTCCACTGAGTTACGTTTGTCACATGGCACCCCGCTTCACCTATTCGCGGTGGGACGGCACACAGCGCGGCTTCGACCTCGACGCAGATCTGCTCTTCGACCAGCTGACCGACGAGTTGCTGTATCACGGCGATGTCAATGCTGCTCTTCGCCGCATGATGCAAGAAGGAATGCGCGGGCCGGACGGTGAACGGCTCGACGGGTTGCGTGACATGTTGGATCGTCTGCGCCGGGAACGGCAGGACCGGCTCGAGCAGTCGAACCTCGGCGGGGTGTACGACGAGATCGCTGCGGAGCTCGATGACATCATCGACGAGGAACGACACTCGATCGACAACGCGGTGCGCGAGGCCGAGGCGAGTGGGGAGCAGCGACGTGCCGATGCGGCGCGTACCACGGCTGCAGAGCGAAACATGCGACTCGACCTGATGCCTGACGATCTGGCGGGAAAGGTTCGCGAACTGAGTGCGTACGACTTCGAGTCGGCCGACGCCCAGCTGCGGTTCGAGCAGATGATGGACAAGCTGCGCCAGCAACTGATGCAGCAGGCGGTCGATCAGATGAGTGACGGCCTGCAGAACATGTCGCCTGCCGACATGCAACGTATGAAGGACATGCTCGCCGCCCTGAACGAGATGCTCGAGCAGCACCAGCAGGGGCAGGACCCCGGATTCGAACAGTTCATGGAGGAATACGGCGACTTCTTCCCGGAGGATCCGCAGAGCCTCGAAGAGCTGCTGGAGACGATGGCGAAGCGCATGGCTGCGATGCAGGCGATGCTCAACTCGATGACGCCCGAGCAGCGCGCCCAGCTGCAGGAGTTGTCCGACCAGCTGCTGTCGGACATGGACCTGCAATGGCAGATGGGCCAACTCGGTGCGAATCTGCAACAGATGTTCCCGCAACTCAACTGGGGTCAGTCGTATGACTTCGAGGGGCAGGATCCGATGGGTTTCAACCAGGCCATGCAGGCGATGGCCGATCTCGGCGACCTCGATCAGCTCGAGCACCTGCTACAGAGCGCTACGAATCCGGGGGCGCTCGCCGAGGCAGACATGGACCGCGTGCGCGAGTTGCTCGGTGACGACGCAGCGACCTCCCTCGAGCGGCTGAGCCAGCTCACGAAGATGCTCGAGGAGGCAGGCCTGATCGAGAACAAGGAAGGCCGGCTCGAGCTCACCCCCAGGGGGCTCCGGGCGATCGGCTCCAATGCGCTGCGCGATCTCTTCACGAAGCTCACCAAAGAGCATGTCGGCCAGCACCAGACTCATCAGCTCGGTCAGGGGCATGAGCGCACGTATCAGACCAAGGCGTACGAGTTCGGCGACCCGTTCCAGCTCGACCTGCACAATACGATTCGCAATGCGTTGCGTCGCACCGGCCAGGGCACGCCGGTCCGGCTCCAACCCGACGATTTCGAGATCGAACGAACCGAGCACCTCACGCGATCGTCGACCGTGTTGATGCTCGACTTGTCGATGTCGATGCCGATGCGCGACAACTTCTTGCCTGCCAAGAAGGTCGCGATGGCGTTGCATCATCTGATCTCGTCGCAGTTCCCGCGCGACTATCTCGGCCTCGTCGGCTTCAGCGAGACGGCGCGGGTGATCACTGCCGATCAACTCCCCGAGGTGTCGTGGGATTTCGTGTACGGCACGAACATGCACCATGGGTTCACGCTCGCCAGGCAACTGTTGTCGAAGCAGACCGGCACCAAGCAGATCATCATGATCACCGACGGCGAACCGACAGCTCACATCACTGCCCAGGGTGACGTGTACTTCAACTACCCGCCGGTCCGCGAGACGATCGAGGCCACACTCCGAGAAGTCGTCCGCTGCACCCGTGATCAGATCCGAATCAACACCTTCGTGCTCGACGCGACCACTGCGCTCACACAGTTCATCGAGCGACTCACCGAGATCAATGGTGGTCGGGCCTTCTACACCACGAACGAGGCGCTCGGCGACTATGTGCTCGTCGACTTTCTCGAGCATCGGCGCCGGATGACGCAGCGGCGCGCCGGCTGAGCCGCGCGAATCCGACCGCGCTCTGTGGCGGCCAGGATGCCGAGATCGAGGTCGGCGCGCGAACCGCGCGAGAGCCCTGGTCACGCGTTCGTGAAATGCACTCTTGCGAGAACCCGGTATGGTATGCGAGAATCACACGCATGTAACTACAGCCGTCGTCACGTCCGTGTCGACGACACACGATCGACATCGGCGCATCGGTTCGGGCAGGATCCCGTTTCGAAGCCGGCGGGCGACCACGGCAGGGGGGCCCTCAACATGACACAGAGCTATGACGACATGCTGCAGCCAGCGGAACTCGAGGAGAATTGGCAAGACGATGCCAACTGTCTCGGGGTCGACCCTGATCTGTTCTTTCCTGAGCGGGGTGCGTCGACGCGGGAAGCAAAAGAGGTGTGTCGTGGCTGTGTCGTTCGCGAGCAGTGCCTCGAGTTCGCCTTGCAGAATGGTGAGAAGTTCGGAATCTGGGGTGGGCTGTCCGAACGAGAGCGCCGCCGGATCCGCCGTCAACGTGCGCAGGCAGCGCGCAGCATCATCGGCGCGTAGTCGAGTTAGGCTGTCGTCATGCCCAGTGGTTCCGAATGGATCATCGTCCTCGTCATCGTCTTGCTGGTTTTCGGCGGCTCTCAGCTTCCGAAGCTCGCGAAGAATCTCGGGAAGGCCCAGAAAGAGTTCAAGGATGGCCTTGCCGAGGGAATGAAAGACGACGGCGCCGACGACAAGAGCTGATTCGATGGTCCCCGATGGGGGACGTCGAATGATCGCAGCCCACCGGGCCGACTCCGACCAGAACATGGTCGTCGATGTCGATCAGGTGGGCTGAGAACTGTGTCCGGGCAGCGATCCGACAGATGTTCGGCGGGCAGGCTCGTACGATGAATGGGCCTCTTGAGTGTGACCGTGAGGTATCGGCACGCAGACCCCGCATTCCGGGCAGCTCCGCCGTGGTTCGTCGAACTCGGCACGACTGCGGGGTGAGTCGACCGGCCGGAGGCCAATCGCAGCGGTCGAGCAGCAACGTGTCCCGTTGTCGGCGACCGACGGGAACCAGATTGGCGACGACCCGTCCGACGCCGGGCCGCGAACAGGCGGTTGTCAGTTCGAGAGAGCGGTGGCCTCGAGCCGACGGCGTTTGAGGATCCGGCGACGCTCGCGTTCGCTGCAACCGCCCCAGACCCCGTGCTCGATGCGGTGGTCGAGTGCGTGCTCGAGGCAGGTGTCCTTGACGGGGCAGTCGGCGCAGATCTTTCGGGCCTTGTCGACTCCGACGCCGTCACTGGGGAAGAACTTCGATGGCGGGTACATGCGGCACAGGCCGTCGGCCATCCACGCCGTCGGCGAGTCTGGGTCGGGGAGTGGGCTCGTATTCATGTGTCCTCGCGCCTCCTGGAGGGGGGTCTCGTGGTTGCGGTGCTGGGGGGTGCCGCAACTCAATGGTGCACGTCGTCAAACGAATCGGTACGTCGAATCATGCGGATTACTGATCTTGACGTATGGCAGAGCTGGTTGGTTCCCGTCTGAGGGGTGAGCGTAACGGAACTGTAATGAAAAGTCCATTGTTCATGGTCGGCGGGCGGCAACTCTTACCATTTCGTTACCTTTCCGTCATCTGGCCCGTCGTCTCGATCTCTGGCAGGACCGACGCCCGAAGCGGATCGTCACCAGCGGATGGTCACCGTGCGCCGTCCCGGTCATGTGAACCCGCTGGCCGCTCTCGATCTTCCCGTCGGCGACACGGCGACGCACCCGTCGCCGTGTCGGCGAGGCGTGCGCCCATGGTGTCGCGCGGTGTCGATGGGCGTCGGTCGCGTCGTCCTGTTCCGTCGCGAGGGCCGGGCGGTACACTGCCGAGAATGTCCGACGTCGTCGAAGAAGCAGCGCCACGAGCGCACGCCCGCATCGTGTACCTGGGCCCGGTGTCGCCGCACTGGGAGGTCTACGGAGATTGGGGCGAGCGTCAGGTGCTCGACGAGTTCCGGGCCCGTGCGCTTGCACGGCTGGTGCTGTTGCCGCGCGACGACCCCCAGTTCCGCCGCAACAAGGAGCGCATCAACCGCGACGCCGAGCGCGAACTCGTGTCCATCGAGTGGGAGCTCGGTCTTCCCGAAGATTCCCAGCAGTGAGGTCGCATCGCGACCTAGTCCGATGACAGGGACCGACGCCTCGAACACGATCGACCCTCAGCATCGCGTGCTCAACCGGGAGTTGAGCTGGCTCGACTTCAACGATCGGGTGCTCAGCCTGGCGTCCGAGCCCGGGATTCCGTTGCTCGAACGAGCGAAGTTCTGCGCCATCTTCGCCACGAATCTCGACGAGTTCTTCCAGGTGCGCGTCGCCGCCTTACGCGATCAGGTGGCGGCCGGCATCGATGATCCGACATGGGATGGTCGAACACCGCAACAGCAACTGCTCGAGATCTCGACACGCGTACCCGAGATGATCGCCCGTCAGGAGTCGATCTTCATCGACCAGATCGCCCCGGCCCTCGCGGCGGAAGGCGTCGAGATCGTCCACTGGGAGGCCCTCTCCAGCGATGACCGGTCGGCGATGCGCGAGTACTACGACGCCCGCATCTTCCCGGTGCTGACGCCATTGGCAGTCGACCCCGGCCATCCGTTTCCGTACATCTCCAATCTGGCCCTCAGCCTCGCTGCTCACGTCGCCGACCCCGAGACGGCAGAGCGACGTTTCGTTCGTCTCAAGGTTCCCGATGTCTTCCCTCGACTGATTCCGCTCGGTGACGGCCGGTTCGTTCCGGCCGAAGATGTGATCGCGGCCCACCTCCACACCCTGTTCGTCGGCATGGTGGTCGAGGAATGGGCGGTGTTTCGCGTCACCCGTAATGCCGACCTCACGCTCGAGGAGGACGAGGCCGACGATCTGCTCGAGGCGGTCGAGCTCGAACTGCGCAAGCGACGGTTCAACAAGGCCATTCGACTCGAGGTCGCGGAGAACATCGGTGACGAACTGCTCGACTTGCTCGTTCGTGAGCTCGCGCTCGATCGTCGCAACGTGTCCCGACATCGGGCCTTGCTCGACCTCAGTTGTCTCTG
This sequence comes from Acidimicrobiaceae bacterium, assembly GCA_024641005.1. GTDB lineage: Bacteria > Actinomycetota > Acidimicrobiia > Acidimicrobiales > Ilumatobacteraceae > Ilumatobacter. Next base: position 30,944 of record JAHEDX010000002.1, on the reverse strand, counting down.
GCATCTGCACGCCGTCGATCGGCCCGACCTGAAGGACCGGGCGTGGCCGCCCCTCACCGCCGGTCGGCTGTTCGTGGCCGAGGAAACCGATCGTTCGATGTTCTCGGTGATGCGTGACCGGGCGATTCTCGTGCACCATCCCTACGAGAGCTTCGCCAGCAGCGTCGAGGTGTTTCTCGAACAGGCAGCGACCGACCCACGCGTCCAGTCGATCAAGATGACGTTGTATCGGGCGGGGGGCGACAGCCCGATCATTCGCAGCCTCATCACGGCGGCCGAGCGTGGCAAGCAGGTGGCGGTGCTGGTCGAGCTCAAGGCGAGGTTCGACGAGGCCAACAATGTCGCCTGGGCCAAGCAGCTCGAGCGGGCCGGCGTGCACGTCGTCTACGGGATGGTCGGTCTGAAGACCCACTCCAAGGTGGTGTTGGTGGTACGCGACGATGGCGACCAGCTGCGTCGCTACTGCCACATCGGAACCGGCAACTACAACTCGAAGACGGCCCGCCTGTACGAGGACCTGGGCCTGTTCTCGTGCGACAACCAGGTCGGCGCAGACGCCACCCAGCTGTTCAATCACCTCACCGGATACAGCCGCAGCGTCGAGTACCAGACACTGCTGGTGGCCCCGCGCGATCTGAAGCGTCAGCTGATCGATCTGATCGAACACGAGTCGTCATTCGGGGCCGACGGACATATCGCGCTCAAGTGCAATTCGATCGCCGACGTCGACGTCGTCGAAGCGCTGTATGCGGCCAGCGCCGCCGGTGTTCGAATCGATGGTGTCGTGCGCGGCATCTGCACCATGCGAGCCGGAGTCCCAGGACTTTCCGAGAACATCCGGGTGCGCAGCATCCTGGGTCGCTATCTCGAACACAGCCGCATTTATCGCTTCGCCCACGGCGATGAGGGGGACCAGCCGATGTACCTCATCGGGTCGGCCGACCTGATGCCGCGCAACCTCGAGCGTCGAGTCGAAGTGTTGGTACCGATCGAGCACCCCAAGCATCGCGAGTGGCTCGATCAGGTGCTCGAGTTCGATCTCGCCGACGACATCGTGCGCTGGGAACTGCAGCCAGACGACACCTGGCTACGCAGCGGCCCTCTCGATGTCTACGAGCCAGATGCGCAAGAACAGATGTACCGCTGGACCGTCGAGCGCCAGCACCAAGTGCGCCGTTGAGAAAGGCCTCCGGCCCCGCTTCTCGTTCATCTGATCGTGACCGTGGTCACGAGCGGTGAAGACGGATGGCGAACAGGTGAACACGGGCTGAACAAGCCCTGATCAGTGACGATCCCGTCGAGCCGACAGTTCAGGTTCCGTTCACCCGATCCACCACCGGGCGTTCACTTGCGATCCGTACCGTTGTTGTCGAAGTCGACGACTTCGCCCATTCGTGAACATCTCTGATCGGAGTACACAGCGTGAGAATTTCCTCCAAGCGGTTCATCGCAGGGGCGATGGCAGCAGCGTTCGTCCTGGCCTCGTGCGGCGGCGACGACGACACCACGACCACGGATGCCCCGCCGGTGACCGACACCCCCGGAGCGACCACGCCTGGCTCGGACATGGCGCCGGTCAGCGGCACCCTGGTGGGCGCAGGCAGCTCGGCGCAGGCAGCCGCGATGGCTGCCTGGCAGGCCGGTTTCCAGGCAGTGAACCCCGACGCCACCGTCGAGTACGACCCGATCGGCTCGGGTGGCGGGCGCGAGCAGTTCCTCGCAGGTGCGACCGACTTCGCCGGTTCGGATGCCTACCTGAAGGACGAGGAGTACCAGACGTCGATCGACCGGTGCGCCGGCGACCAGGGTGCGATCAACCTGCCGCATTACATCTCGCCGATCGCAGTCGCCTACAACCTTCCGGGCGTCGACGCACTCAATCTGACCCCAGCGGCGATCGCCGGCATCTTCGCCGGCACGATCACCAACTGGAGCGACTCGGCGATCACCGATGCGAACCCCGACATCACGCTCCCGGACGAGGACATCAACCCCGTCCACCGCTCGGACGAGTCGGGTACCACCGAGAACTTCACCGACTACCTGTCCGCGGTGCAGCCTGACGTCTGGACCTACGGCAAGGTCAAGGCCTGGCCGGAGGGCATCGGTGGCGAGGGCGCCCCGCAGACCTCAGGTGTCATCCAGTCGCTCAATGCAGGCGAGGGCTCGATCGGCTATGCCGATGCCTCCCAGGTCGGTGAACTTTCGGTCGCTCTGATCGGTGTCGGTGACTCGTTCGTGCAGTACACGCCGGAGGCGGCAGCCAAGTCGGTCGAGGTGTCGAATCGTGTCGAGGGCCGCAGCCCGTACGACTTCGGCTTCGAGCTCGATCGCACGACGACCGCGGCGGGTGTGTATCCGATCACCCTCGTCAGCTACCACATCGTGTGCTTGCAGTACGAGGATCAGGCCAAGGTCGACTTCGTCAAGTCGTTCATGACCTACGTGGGGTCGCAAGCGGGTCAGGCGGCCGCCGCAGCGGCAGCCGGTTCGGCTCCGATCTCTGACGATCTCCGGACCCAGCTGCTCGAGTCGATCGATCAGATCTCGGTGGCCGGCTGAAACACGGCTGGTGACCTCGCGAGGTAACTCTGCGAAGATGGTGCGGTCGGATTCCCCTCGTCCGGCCGCACCATTCGTCCCACGACTCGCTGGGTCCCAGGCAACGCATCTTCAGAGAATCGAACCGTGAGTACCGACATCACCGACGACATCAACCGGGACACCGGTGACGACTTCGCCAGCGGGCAGGTCAATCGCGTCGGTGATCGCGTGTTCAGCGGGATGTCGCGCGGCGCCGGGCTCGTGATCCTCGTCACGCTCGCCGGCGTGGCGCTGTTCCTGATCTGGAGGGCCTTGCCGGCGCTGACCGCCGACCCGAGCGAGATCGGGCCGGGGGGCAGCGAGGGGAACGGCAGCGGCTTCCTCCCGTACGTCGGCACGCTGGTGTTCGGCACCGTGTGGGCGTCGGTCATCGCGTTGTCGATCGCCGTACCTTTCGGGATTGCGATCGCGCTCTTCATCTCGCACTATGCGCCTCGGCGACTGTCCCGAACGCTCGGCTACGTGATCGATCTGCTGGCGGCAATCCCGAGCGTCGTGTACGGGCTGTGGGGGATCTTCGTCCTGGCCCCTGCCATGGCGAAGCACGTGTACCCCTGGTTCAACGACCATCTGGGCTTCATCCCGTTCTTCTCGGGCAAGGTGTTGGCGAGCGGCCGCTCGATGGCCACGGTCGGGCTGGTGTTGGCGGTGATGATCCTGCCGATCATCACCGCGATCTCGCGGGAGGTGTTCCTACAGACTCCTCGCTTGAACGAGGAGGCGGCGCTCGCCCTTGGGGCGACGCGGTGGGAGATGATTCGTATCGCCGTGCTCCCGTACGGTAGATCGGGCGTGATCAGCGGCGCGATGCTCGGGCTGGGTCGGGCGTTGGGCGAGACGATGGCGGTGGCGCTGATCCTCGCCCCGGCGAACGTGTACTCGTTCAAGCTGTTCACCAGCCAGAACCCCAACACGATCGCCGCCAACATCGCCCTGCAGTTTCCCGAGTCGACGGGTCTCGAGGTGAACACGCTGATCGCAACGGGTTTGGTGCTGTTCGCGATCACGTTGTTCGTCAACGTGATGTCGAGGCGAGTCTCCCGTGGAAGGGTCGCGTGATGTCGGTCTCGGTAGCGCATTTGACGTCCGACGAGATGGTCGCACACCACTTCGATTCGCCACCGCTCGCCCGTCGCGCCACTGCCGCCATCGCTGGAGCGTCGATGGTCATCGCCGTGGTGCTGTCAGCCTTGATGGGGGGCGTCGCCCCCGCTCGTGTGCTGGCGATCGGCGCGGTGGTGTACGCCCTGTCGATATATGTCGTCTCTCGTCGCGTCGAGGGCCGGCGTCGCGGCTTCGACCGGTTGGTCACCACGCTCGTCACCGGCGCCTTCTTGTTGGTCACCATTCCGCTCGTCTCAGTGATCTGGACCACGATCGATCGTGGGTCGGCGCGTTTCGACAGCGCCTTCTTCACCGAGACCATGCGCGGCGTCGTCGGCGCCGGGGGCGGTGCGAAGCACGCCATCATCGGCACGCTGATCATCACCGGCCTTGCGGCGTTGATGTCGGTGCCGATCGGCATCCTCGTCGCGATCTACCTCGTCGAGTACGGCAGGCGGAATCGGCTGTCGTCGATGATCACCACGATGGTCGACGTGATGACTGGTATCCCCTCGATCGTTGCAGGTCTCTTCGCCTATTCGTTGTTCGCTGTGTTCCAGGGTCCCGGTGCACGCTCGGGCCTCGCCGGTGCGGTGGCCCTGACCGTGCTCATGACCCCGGTCGTGGTTCGGGCGACCGAGGAGATGCTGCGTCTCGTACCGAATGATCTTCGGGAGGCGGCGTTCGCGCTCGGGGTCCCGAAGTGGAAGACCATCGTCAAGGTCGTGCTCCCGACTGCGATCGGTGGGATCCTGACCGGTATCACCCTGGCCATCGCCCGGGTGATCGGTGAGACGGCACCGCTGCTGATCGCCTGTGGGCTCGCTCAGGACACGAACCTCAACCCGTTGAGTGGACGCATGACCACCTTGCCGGTCATGTCGTATTACGGCTACGTCGCCCCTGGCTTTCCTCCCGAGGCCGGCTACGACCGAGGCTGGGCGGCCGCTCTCGTCCTCATTATCATCGTGCTCGCGCTGTTCACGGTTGCTCGCGTGATCGCCAAGGTCTTGCAGCCCAAGGGACTCCGATGAACAGCACCGACTCTGTAACAGGACACGCCATGACCAACAACGACACCGACCAACGGACGACTTCGACCGGCGCCGGCTCGTTCGTCGAGCATCGGATCACGGTACGGGACCTCAACATCTTCTACGGGAAGTTCCGGGCGATCGCCGATGTCGACATGGACATCGAGCCGCAATCGGTGACGGCGTTGATCGGGCCATCAGGCTGCGGCAAGTCGACCTTTCTACGGTCGTTGAACCGGATGCACGAGGTGATCGACGGGGCCACGGTCGAGGGCTCGGTACAGATCAACGGCGTCGACCTCTACGGTCCGAGGGTCGACCCCGTGCTGGTTCGCCGCAAGATCGGGATGGTCTTCCAGCGTCCCAACCCGTTCCCGACGATGTCGATCGCCGAGAACGTTTTGGCAGGGAAGCGATTGAACCAGCGTCGGCTCAAGAAGAACGAGGCGGATGAGGTCGTCGAAGCAGCGTTGCGCGACTCCAACCTCTGGGAAGAGGTGAAGGATCGGCTCGACGCTCCCGGAGGGGGCCTGTCGGGCGGTCAGCAGCAGCGGTTGTGCATCGCGCGTGCGATCGCAGTCGAGCCGGAGGTCCTGCTGATGGACGAGCCCTGTTCGGCGCTCGATCCGATCTCCACGCTCGCCGTCGAACAGCTCATGCTCGAGCTCAAGGAGAAGTACACGATCGTGATCGTCACCCACAACATGCAGCAGGCCGCTCGGGTCAGCGAACGCACGGCATTCTTCAATATCGAGGGCACCGGCAAACCCGGACGCCTGATCGAGATGGATGACACGGCCGTCATCTTCTCCAACCCGATCCAGCAAGCCACTCAGGACTATGTGACAGGAAGGTTCGGCTGATGCCCGATCACACCGATCTGCGGTCTCAGCTCCACACCGGCGTCGACGACCTGCGCAGCGACATCGCCCGACTCGGTGCCACGATCGTCGAGCTCATTCCGCGTGTCACCGACATCCTCCTGCGCCAAGATCTCGAAGGCGCCGAGTACGTCCTGCGCGGCGACGACGAGATCGATGCACGATCGGTCGACGTCGAAGAACGTGCCTTGAGGCTGTTGGCGCTGCAGGCCCCGGTCGCCGGTGACCTTCGTCAGATCGCAGCGTGCCTCAAGCTGGCCCCCGAGATCGAGCGTTCTGCTGATCTGTGCTGCAATATCTGCAAGGCCGCTCGCCGGATCTACGGCCACGAGCTCGACCCGAAGCTCCGCGGCATGCTCCAGCGGATGAGCGATCAGGCCCAGCAGGAGTACAAGCAGGTCGTCGAGGCCTACGTGGCCGGCGATTCCGTTCGGGCAGCGGCGTTGCGTGACATGGACGATTATCTCGATGATCTGCATCGTCAGTTCATCCAGCAGATCTTCGAGAGCCACGCCACCGACAAGATCGACCTCCAGGTCGCCGTGCAACTTGCCGTCGTGGCGCGTTTCTACGAACGGCTGGGTGACCACGCGGTCAACATCAGTCACCGCGTCCTGTACATCGCGAGCGGTTGGCTGCCGCAGCATGACGCCGCTCAACGCCAACTGGAGAGGGAAGCGGCCGACGCCACTGCCGGCATACAAGGCGGCGGGGAACAGGGCGTTGAGGAACAAGGCGAGGGGTGACAGTGCAGACGTTCCTCGTGATAGCGGGGACCGTCGTCGCATTCGGACTCGGTTGGGCGGCAGGGCGTGGCGGCCGCCCTCCGTTGCAGCATGGCGAGCCAACGGCCCCCAGCCCTGAGGTGTCCCACTCGACGACGCCGTCGTTCGCCGAGGTGGTCGAGGAGCATCCGTCCGGCGTGGTCGTGGCGGGTCGAGACGGCGCGATCACCTATCGAAATGCCGCTGCGAGGGCGATGAGTGGCACTCACGTCAGGGTGTTGCTCGACGAGGCCGTCGATCGTCACATCGCCGAGGCGCGAGCGGGCATTCGCAGCGATGAGGTGCTCGAGATGTACGGACCGCCCAGAGCCGTCTTCGTCGTCGAGGCTCGACCGATGCCCGAAGGCGGCGCGGTGGTCTTCATCGACGACATCTCCGAGCAACGGCGGATCGATCAGGTTCGGACCGACTTCGTGGCGAACATCTCGCACGAGTTGAAAACGCCGATCGGTGCCTTGTCGGTGTTGGCCGAGACACTCGAGGGCGAGACCGATCGCGACACGATCGATCGTGTGGTGCGCCGGATGATGGGCGAGGCCGAGCGGGCGTCGCGCACGATCGATGACCTCATGGAGTTGTCACGAATCGAGTTGGGCGGTGAACGCGAGGTCGACGTGGTCAGCGTGGCGGAGGTAGTCCGCGGAGCTGTCGCTCGCGTGACAGAGTTGGCTGCTCAGCGCGACATCGGAATTTCGACGCTCGGGGCGATCGATGCGGAGCGCACGCCGGCCGAATCGCCGGTCATCGAGGGGGACCGTCGGCAACTCGTATCGGCGGTGGGCAACCTCGTCGAGAACGCGGTGAAGTACAGCGAGTCGGGCGGGCACGTTCAGGTGCTCGTCAGCGACCATGACGACTGGCTCGAGATCGCCGTGGTCGACCACGGCGTCGGCATCCCCCAGCGCGATCTCGGCCGTATCTTCGAACGGTTCTATCGGGTCGATCGGGCTCGTAGCCGAGACACCGGAGGCACCGGACTCGGCCTGTCGATCGTGCGTCATGTGGTGACGAATCACGGCGGCGAGATCAAGGTGACGTCGACCGAGGGCGAGGGCAGCACCTTCGTGCTGCGCCTCCCGGTGCACAGCGCACAGGTCGTCCGAGCGGTCGCTGACGTCGACCGATCATCATCTGGAGCCATCGAGGGAGCAGCGTGAGCCACCACACCATCCTGGTTGTCGAAGACGAAGCGAGCTTCGTCGAGGCGCTGCAGATCGGCCTCACCAGAGAGGGATTCCACGTCGAGGTCGCCACCGACGGCGTCCAGGCGCTCGAACGGTTCTCCGACGTGCAACCCGATCTGGTGCTGCTCGACGTCATGCTGCCGCGTCTCTCGGGCATCGATGTGTGCCGCCAGATCCGGCAGACGAGCAGCGTGCCCATCATCATGGTCACGGCCAAATCGAGTGAGATCGATACCGTGGTAGGCCTCGAGGTCGGCGCCGACGACTATGTCACCAAGCCGTATCGAGTTCGCGAGTTGGTCGCACGTATCCGGGCACTGCTCCGTCGCTCGACCATGGATGCAACGGGTGAGGTGGAACGCTCGAGCGATGCTGCGATCCGCGTCGGCGAAGTAGCGCTCGATCCCGACGAACACCGGGTCACGGTCGCCGAGGTGGAGGTCTCGTTGCCGCTCAAAGAGTTCGAGGTGCTGCACCTGTTGCTCGCGAACGCTGGCCGGGTGCTGACCCGCGAAACCCTCATCGAACGGGTGTGGGGCCATGACTATGTCGGCGACACGAAGACGCTCGATGTCCACATCAAACGGCTGCGATCGAAGATCGAGGTCGATCCGGCCGTACCCGAACGGATCGTGACGATTCGCGGTCTGGGCTACAAGTACGAGCGGCCGGCGGCCCGACCCGACCGCTGACTCGTCGGTGCGAGCTGAGTGCCCGACAAGGTGCCCGACGCGCTGTGATGCCTGCCCTAGCGTGACGCCTCATGGAACAGCGCCTCTTTCTGCGGAACCGTGACGAGCTCAGTGAGGGTCCGATCAAGGTTCGGGTAGCGACGGTTGAACATCTCTTCAATCGGATGGACCCGTCACCGCTCCACGAGCGGGCGTTGAACGAGGAGGTGGCCGACTGGATCGAGGAGTGGGCCGAGGACCTCGACGCCGACGACCCGATGGAGGTCGAGATCTCCGTGGCCGACGGCAGGCTGGACGGTCGCGAGGAGATCATCGCCAACGGTCTGCTCAGTCACTTCGAGTATCGCGAATGGCAGACCGATCGGCAGCTCCGCAAACTCCTGCGCGAAGGCCGGATCAGCCTGGTCATCGGATTGGCCGCGCTGGCGGGCTTCAATGCCGTCTCGCGCCTGATCGGCAGCAGCACCAACCCGATGATCGAGGTCATCCACGAGGGGCTGTCGGTGCTCGGTTGGGTGTCGATGTGGAAGCCGCTCGAGATTCTGCTCTACGACTGGTGGCCGATTCGCCACGAGCGACGCGCCTGTCAACGCCTCGCTGATGCGACGATCACGTTCGCCGGTACCTGACTGTTGCACGGTTCGAGCGGGTTGCGAGCCCCTACGATCAGCCCGTGACCGCGGCGACGCACTCGAAGTTCCAACAGCTCGCGTTCACCCATGCGGCGATGGTCGCGGGCGAAGCCACGATGATCGTCGCGTTGGCCGACTCGTTCTTCTTCGACGTCGATCCGAACGGCGCGCGCAGCAAGGTACTCGGATTTCTCCTGGTCAGCTTTGCCCCATTTCTGCTGATCGCCCCCATGATCGGCCCAGCGATCGACCGGGTGCGCGGGGGTCGCCGTTTCATGGTGCAGGCGGTCGCAGCGAGTCGGATCGTCATCCAGTTGCTGATGATCCGGTTCATCGACGACATCGCGTTGTTCCCGCTCGTGTTTGTCGCGCTCGTGCTGCAGAAGACGTACACGGTGTCGAAATCGGCGCTGGTGCCGGCCGTCGTGCGGACCGACCGTGAGCTGGTCGAGGCCAACTCGAAGCTCGGTCTGATCGCCGGATTGGCAGGGGTCGTGGCCGTGATCCCTGCCGCAGGGTTGCAGTACACACTTGGCCCCACCGCCACCCTCGCCTACGGCGCCGCGCTGTTCGGTCTCGCGCTGTTCGCGTCGTTCCGGCTGCCTCGCGAGCTGGTGATTCGTCCTGACACGCCGTCGGCCGCGAGCCACGAGGCGGCCACCACCAGCCTGCAGCTGGCGTGGGTGGCGATGCTGATCCTGCGGGCGTCGGCGGGCTTCATGCTCTTCCACCTGGCGTTCTGGTTCCGCGGTCAGGAGAACGAGAAGTACTTGCTGGGCATGGCGGTCGGGCTGTCGTCGCTCGGGACGATGAGCGGGAACGCACTGGCGCCGCGGCTGCGCCGAACGCTCCACGAGGAACGGATGATCACGCTCGCGCTCGCTCTACCGGCCGCGGCCGGCCTGATCGCGGCGGTGCTCGGTGGTACGAAGGCGGGCATCATGGTCGCCGTCGTCGTCAACTTCTCGGCGGCGATCGGCCGTCTGTCGTTCGAGAGCATCGTGCAACGAGACGGCCCCGCGACCAACCGCGGTCAAGCGTTCGCCCGATTCGAAACCCGATTTCAGCTGGGCTGGGTGATCGCTGCCGTGTTGCCGGTCGTGCTGGAGATCCCCGGCAGCGCAGGGTTCATGCTGGTCGGTGTCGTCGCAACCGCGGCGGTTCTGAACTATGTCGCAGGGGTTCGTGCCGACGATCGGTCCGAACGGGCGGCGCCACATTTCTGACCGGGGCACGAGGCCAGCCCGTGAGACTGTCGACCGGACGGTCGGGACTCGTCGATGGGTTACTACTCGCCGCTGATCCGGGCGATCCACAGACCGGGGGCGTCGATCTCGTTGGGGGTCGGCATCGAGTCGGGGACCTGCAGCAACCGTGTGAGTTCGGTCTCGCCAGCGCGGTCGACCACGCCTTGCACGAACGACTTGCCGCGCCGTACCTGGTCCTCACCCACGCGGATGCCGAGTAGACGCTCGACGAACACGTCGTCGGCCGTGCTGTCGGCACGTTGGCGGCGCACGGCATCGGCGATTCGCAACGCCTCGCCACCGATCACCCGAACGGCCACTGCGTCGACGACCCAGTCGGTGTAGCCCACGACGGTCGCAACCGCCGCGTCGAGGCGAGGCCGCAGCGCGCGTTGCGCGTCGGACTCGACCGCCCCCAACAGGATCTCGGGATCGGAGAACGCCTGCTGGATGGCGGCCATCGGATCGCCTGATGCATCGTCGCCCAGTGGATCGAAGCCACCGAGCTTGTCGGCGATCGCCGACGGGTCGGGCCGGAATCCGCCGACGTGGGCCCGTACGAGGTCGGCCAGTCCGGTGCGCAGATGAGGGATCGAGAACACCTGGTAGCCCGACAGCTCGTGGGCGAGCACCCACAACCGCATCTGGTCGAGCGGAATCTCCCACTGTGCTGCGAACTCGTCGATCGTCTGCCCGACGAGTACCACCTCGTGTTTGTCACGCGGAATCGGCAGATCGTGCAGGCCGAACACGCGCTGGGACAGGTGGCCGACCATCGACCCCACCGACATGCCCATCATCGCCGGTGCCATCATGCGGCTCAGCCCGGCCATCATCTGCATCATCGGGTCACCCGTTTCGTCGAGCGGCGCGTCCGAGGGTTGCTGGCCGAGCGATGTCGCCATATCGGTGAAGAGGGGACGGTACGCGTCGAGTGTCTCGCTCGCCCATACGCCGCGCGTGACGATTCGTGGTTCGGGAAAGTTGGTATCGGAACCCGTGACGTCATTGACGTGCATCCCGGCGATGCGGGCCAGATCGGTGTAGGCGATCCGCACCGACGGATCCGTGTTGCGCTCGGGCTGCCCCTGGGTCGCTCCGAGCATCGCGAACTGGCGGGCGGCGTCCCAGTTGAGTGGACCCTGCCCCTGTAGTGCCCGGGCGATGTCGCCGAACATCGGCAGACCAGCAAACGGATTGATCGCGTCGTTGTGTTCGTCGTCGTGTTCGTCGGGGGTCGGGCCGTCGGCCATACACCGATGTTACGGGTCGTCTGCCGATTTCCCAGTCGTGCCGCACTAGCGTCGCTGGCGTGATCGCAGAGATCTCCGAGAACGCCGGGGTGGAGCATGTCGCCGGTGACGACGTCGTCCGGCGCGTCCGGCGTGTCTACGTACGTGGTGCACGGAGCTCGCTCGGATGGCGCGTCGCCGATGTGCTCGGCGAGCTTCCTGCGCTCGAGGTCGTCGTCGGCTCGGGCGACGCACCCGCAGTTCCTGCGCTCGGCCGGTTCGACGTGATCGTCGACGTCGGCGTCGCGGACCACGACCTGCTGGGGCGGCGCGGCGCGAGCGTGACCGCCGGAGCGCACGACCTGCTCGTCGACGCCCACACGCTCGGGGTCGACCGGTTGGTCGTGCTGTCGTCGGCGATGGTGTACGGCGCGCTGGCGAACAATCCCGTCCCGATCACGGAGGACACGGTGCTCAGGCCGGACACGACGTTCGTCTACGCCCGCCAGCTCGCCGCCGCAGAGGAGGCCATCGAAGCGTGGCGTGTTGGCGATCCCGGTCGAACTGTCGCGATGCTGCGCCCTGCAGTGCCTCTCGCCGCGGACGGCACGTCGTCGATCGCTCGGGCGCTCACGGCGGGCTTCGGTCGACGATTCGGGGAGGCGTCACCTGGCGCCCAGTTCGTTCACCACGACGACGTCGCGAGCGCTGTCACGTTGGCGGTCGAACGCGAACTCGACGGCGTGTACAACGTGGCACCCGATGGGAGCATCCCCGGCGATCAGGTGCGGGCGCTGTCAGGACAGCGGTTCCGTCTGCCGTTGCCGGACCGGGCCGCCGACGTCGTCGGCGCCCTTCGTTGGCGGTTCCAGCGCGGACCGATCCCGCCGGGATTGGGTCCGTACACGCGCGAACCCTGGATCGTCGCCAATGACAAACTCCGTGCGGAGGGTTGGTCGCCGACCGTCACGAACGAACAGGCCTACGTCGAGGGCACCGAGGGCAAGTGGTGGACGATGGTCACGCCGAAACGACGTCAGGAGATTGCACTCGGCGGCATGATCGGCGGCATCGTCGTCGCGACGCTGATCGGTGGGGTCATTGGCCGTCGTTGGTGGCGTCGACGAGATCCGCGTTGATCTCGATCACCCGGACCCGTCCATCGCTCTCGTCATGACTGCAGATGCCGACCAGGTCGCCTCGACTATCCAGCACGGCGGTGCCCTCGTGAAGATCGAGCGTGCCCACGTCGGCAAACGCGATCGTCACCGGTGGCGACGCCATCACCGTGACGATCTCGGCGTCGCCGGGTGGCCCGTTCGCAACGCGGTGGCCGGGCTCGGACTCTTGCAGCTCGATCAGCAACGCGTCGCCGACGTAGCCGATGATCTCGCCGAGCCCGACGCGCCCCGACGGAAGCAGTACCTCGACTCGGGTCGCATCGAGGCTGGTCATGGCCTCGCGAGTGACGATCGCCATGATGCCCTCGTCGATCGGGGTCGCCCAGGCGTGCTGACCGTTCGTTGCAACGGTGGTCGTGGTCCCGCGCCCCACGAACGTCGGAGCGAGCGCCGCCGGTCGTACTGATCCGGGATCGCTGGATCCGACGACGGAAACCGCAGCGGGGGTCGTGGTGGCACTGATCGCGATCGGGGACTCTTGACGGCGTGGCGTGACCGCCAGGATCAAGACGCCGACCGCGATCAGACCGAGTGTGCCGGTCGTCAGCGCGAAGACTCGCGTCGACGGGGCGGCCGCCTGGGCGCGAACCAACTCGCGTTCTTCGGCGGCGAGCTCGGACGGATGTCGCCACGTGCGCTCGTGCGGTGGGAGAGGGCCACGCTCCACAGTTGCGAGATCGTAGTGAAGGCGCAACACCAACGGGCGTCGCGCGCCAGGACACACGGCTACGATGCCAGTGTGCAACCACCTGGCGAAGGCGACGACTGGCTCGGTCTCACCGACGCACAGCTGCCCATCGGCGCGATGTACGAGTGGTGTGTCCGGCCCGATTGTGGCGCGGTGGTGCTGTTCAGCGGCACGGTTCGAGACCATGCCGATGGGCGCAGCGATGTGCAGTTCCTCGAGTACGAGGCCTACGACGAGATGGTCGTCCCCAAGCTCGACGAGATCGTGGTCGAGACCCGAACGCGGTGGCCGGACGTCGGGAGGATTGCGCTCGTCCATCGGGTCGGCCGACTCGAGTTGGGCGAGAGCTCGGTCGTCGCAGCGGTCTCGGCACCGCATCGGCCAGAGGCATTCGCGGCGGCCCGCTTCGTGATCGATGCCCTGAAAGTTTCGGTGCCCGTGTGGAAACGCGAGATCTGGGAGGGCGGCTCCGACTGGGGCACCAACGCGGCAGATCTTGTCGACGCCAGCGATGTCGCCGGACCGAACCCGGTGTCCGACTCGATCGGGGCCGGCTCGTGAACCCACTCGTCGCCGTCGTCATCGGCGTTGCAGTTCTCGCGCTGATCCTGGTCATGATCTCTCGGACTCGCCGGTCGAACGACGGCGTCGATTCGTTCCGTCGGCAGATCGACGCTTTGTCACCCGAGGCGCGCCGACCGGTGATCGACCAGATGTATGGCAGCTCTGGCCGTCACGACCTTCGCGCCGAACCTCGTGCAGACGAGCCGGTCACATCCGGTGCAGACGAGGCCGAGGGTGATGCGACCGGCGGCGACGCGGGTGACGCGGGCGACGAGGGTGATCAGGGCGACGACGAGGGTGATGCCCGTGGCGCGTGACCTGGCAATCGACCTCGGCACCGCCAACACGCTCGTCTACATGAAGGGGCGAGGCATCGTCTTGAACGAGCCGTCGGTGATCGCCCTCAACCGGCAGACGGGCGAGGTGCTCGCGACCGGACGTGAGGCCTGGCAGATGATCGGCCGCACACCCGGGTACATCGTCGCTGTCCGCCCGCTGCGAGGTGGGGCCATCACCGACTTCGAGATCACCGAACGCATGATCCGCCTGCTGTTGCAGCGGGTGGGTGTCAGCAGGTTCACGCGGCCCAAGGTCGTCATCTGTGTGCCGTCCGCGATCACCGAGGTCGAGCGCCGTGCCGTCACCGATGCCGCCCGTCGGGCCGGCGCCGCCGATGCCAACCTGATCGAGCAGCCCATGGCTGCAGCGATCGGCGCCGACCTGCCGATCGACGAACCGGTCGGCAACATGGTCATCGACATCGGCGGTGGCACCAGTGAGACAGCAGTCATCAGCCTGGGTGGCATCGTCGCCCTCGAAGCCGTTCGTGTCGGTTCGTTCGACATCGACGCGGCGATCCAGAACTACATCCGTCGCGAGCACGGCATCGCCGTCGGTGAGCGCACGGCCGAAGAGATCAAGATGGCGATCGGATCGGCCCACCCGACCCCCCAGGAGTCGCAGGCCGAGGTGCGCGGTCGCGACCTGATGACCGGCCTGCCCAAGACGGTGATCCTCACCCCTGAGGAGGTGCGCTACGCCATCGACGACGTGGTGTCGTCGATCGTCTCGTCGGTCATCCGTTGTCTGTCGAAAGCGCCGCCCGAACTGTCGCAAGACTTCCTCGTACGCGGCATGTACCTCGTCGGCGGCGGTGGCCTGTTGCGCGGTCTCGCCGAACGGATCGAACTCGAGACCGAGGTGCCGGTGCGGATGTCGAACGTACCGCTCGAGGCCGTGGTGCTCGGTGCCGGGCACGTGATCGAGCACTACGACGCGTTGAAGGGCATGTTCATGGGGGCACGCCGCTGACCGTTCGTCTTCGCGCAGCTGCGGCCGAGGCGATGGCGGTCGGCCTCGACGGCATTCGTGCTGATTGCGATATCCAGGAGGCGTTCTCCGGCGAGGTCTCGGCGGCGGCGCACGCGGCTGCGGCCAAGCCGCTGGGTGGTGACCACGTCGACCGTACCCGCCGCCCGTTCGTGACGCTCGACCCAGCCTCCTCGATCGACCTCGATCAGGCGTTCTCGCTCGAGATGGCCGGTGACGAGATCATCCTGCACTACGCGATCGCCGATGTCGGGTGGTTCGTCCAACCCGGGGATCTACTCGACACCGAGGCGTTCGAGCGGGCGGTCACGGTGTACCTGCCGGATCATCGGGCGACGTTGTATCCGACCGAGCTGTCCGAAGGGGCTGCGAGCCTGCTGCCCGAGGTGGATCGGCCTGCGGTCGTGTTCACGGTGCGGGTCGGCTCGGACGGCGTCACAGTGCTCGATGGCGTCGAGCGGGCGATCGTGCGCAGTCGGGCCAAACTCGCGTACGACACCGTCACTCGCGAAGACCTGCCGGACGGATTCGAGGAACTTCACCGTCGCATCGAATTCGCGGAGGACGCCCGAAGTGCGCCCCGTGTCGAGTTCCCCGAGCAGGAGATCGATCGCATCGACGACGGTCGGTACGTACTGCGCTTCCGGCCGCGCCTCGTGTCCGAAGAGCAGAACGCCGCCATGTCACTGGCGACCAACCTGGCGGTGGCAGCTGCCTTGTACGGTGCCGGCACCGGTCTGTTCCGGGTGATGCCGGATGTCGACGAGCGGCAGTTCCGCCGCTTGCGGCACTCGGCGCGGGCGTTCGGTCTGGAGTGGCCGAAGGATGTGCCGCTCTCCACGTTCGAGCGATCGCTGCCTCGCTCCGACCCGCGTACCTCGGCGTTTCTGCTGGCGGTTCGGCGGTCGGCGGGCGGTGCCTCGTACGCACCATTCGACTCGGATCAGCCTCCGTGGCATTCTGCGGTGGCAGCAACCTACGCTCAGGCGACCGCTCCGCTGCGGCGCCTGCAGGACCGGTACGTGATCGAAGCCGCACTGGCGGTGGCGAATGATCGCCCGGTGCCCGACGAGATCCAGGCAGGTTTCGAGCGTCTGCCCCACGCCATGTCGCGCGGCGATCAACGGGCGAACCGTGCCGAGCGTGAGGCGCTCGAACTCGCCGAAGCAGTCGTACTCGCCGGACGCGAGGGTGAGATTTTCGATGCCGTGGTGGTCGACGAGCACGACCGGGGGGTCGAGGTGCAGATCAGTGAACCTGCCGTGCTGGCGCGGGTGGCCGCTCGTCGGGTGGACCCGGGCGACGATCTGCGCGTCAGGTTGGTGACAGCCGATCCCGAACGGCGCTTCGTCGAATTCGTTCGCGTCAGTTGAGTCGGGTACCGGCTCAACCGGCGACGAGCCGGTACAGCTTTCCGGTCAGTTCGAGCACATAGAGCTCGCCGTCGGGGCCCGCTCTCACCGCAGACACGCTGTGGAAGCCATCGAGCAGGCTGAGATTGCGGCCGCCGGCGAGGTCGAGTGCCCAGACCTTGCCGGAGCAGTAGTCGCTGTAGACGTAGGCCGGCTCGAGCTCTGGGATCGCCGTGCCGCGATACGGGACTCCTCCCGAGATCGAGCACCCGTCGTCTCCGTGTAGATAGGTGAGACTGGGCGCCCACGAGTCCGCGTCGACATCGGCGTTGAATCGGTCGGTGCCCTCGAATGCGCTCCAGCCGAAGTTGACACCGCGCCCTGCAGGCATCCCGTCGGTGACCGAGACGAGGTTGACCTCTTCGATCCTGTTCTGACCGACGTCGGCGACCCACAGGTCGTCGGTGACTGGATCGAACGCGATCTTCCACGGGTTCCGGAGCCCCCAGGCCCAGATCTCGGGCGCGCCTTCGACGCCCTCGAACGAGCCGTCCGCGAACGGGTTGTCTGGCGGGATCGTGTAGGGGGCAGTTGCACTCGGTGTCGGATCGATCCGCAACAGCGACCCCAGCAGCGAGCGGGGATCGCCGGCGCGCCGTTGTGGGTCGTTGGCCGATCCGCCATCGCCGAGAGCGATGTACAGCATGCCGTCCGGACCGGTAGCGAGGTCACCCCCGTTGTGGTTCGCATATGGCTGGGGCACCGTGAGAAGGACCCGTTCCGCCCCGACGTCGATCGCACCATCCGGCGCGATCGGGTACTCGGCGACAACGGTGGCCCCGTCACGATCGGTGTAGTCGAGGTATGCGAAGTCGCCCTGTGGCGAGAACTCGAGGCCGAGCAGCCCCTGTTCGCCCCCGGAGCTGATGCGGTCGGAGACGTCCGCGACGTCGATCGCGTCGGTGCCATCGAATCGCACTACGCGCCCGACCTTCTCGACCACGTAGAGCGCATCGTCAGCGGGCCGGGCGACGAGATCGACCGGCTGATCGAACCGTGCCACCTCGACTGCGGCCACGCGCGGGTCGCCAATGGGTGGGTACTCGACGACCGTCGAGACCGATTCGGGTGGGGCAGATACCGTCGGCAGCGACGATGTCACCGGTGAGCCATCCGCCGCAGTGACGGGCGATGCCTGCGCCATGGAAGCGATCGTGGTCGTCGCGATGACGGCCGAGCCGGCGCGGTCGGGTGACCCGTCGTCCGCGCATGCGGCGAGCACCAGCACCGCCAATGCCGCTGCCCGAGTTCGCCTCACGGCAGCACCCGGATCAGACCCTCCTGAACGACATTGACGACGAGTTGGCCGGCCGTGTTGTACAGGGATCCCCCCGAGAGTCCGCGTGCCGACGAACTCGAGATGGCCTGCTGCTGGTAGAGCAGCCACTCATCGGCCCGGAACGGCCGGTGGAACCACATCGCGTGGTCGAGGCTGGCCATCATGAGGTTGTCGTTGAACGACGACATGCCGAACGGTCGCAGTGCCGTGTCGAGCAAGGTCATGTCACTGGCGTAGGTGACGATGCAGGCGTGCAACACCGGGTCGTCCGGCAGACGCCCGTCGGCACGGAGCCAGACGAGCTGTTCGTCGGTCTTGACGCCTGGTTCGAAGGCGGGGTCGGGTGGCACGTACCGGGTGTCGATCGGACGGGGCCGGTCGTACCAGTCCCCGATCTGTTCGCGATGTGCTTTCATCCGCTCCCGGAATGCGGGCAGCGTCTCGGGCCCCGGAACATCGACGGGCGCCTTCATGTGGTGATCCAGGCCCGGCTCGGGGTCGTGGAAGCTGGCCTGCAGGTTGAAGATCGGTCGTCCGTGCTGGATCGCCACGACACGACGAGTCGTGAAGCTGCGGCCGTCGCGGAGGCGGTCGACCTCGTACAGGATCGGCACGCTCGGGTCGCCGGGCCGCAGGAAGTAGGCGTGTAGCGAGTGCACGAGGCGCCCTGGTTCGTCGACGGTGCGCGCCGCAGCGACGAGGGCTTGGCCGGCTACCTGGCCGCCGAACACCCGCTGACGGTCTTCGTCGGGCTGCACACCGCGGAAGATGTTGACCTCGATCGGTTCCAGGTCGAGCAGTTCGATCAGGTTCTGCAGAGCATCCGCCATGCGGCCATGCTGCCACGTCGTGCGGCCGCCTACGCTGCCGACATGGGTGATGTCATCGAGCGTTCATGTGAGGCGCTCGACGGCTCCATGCGGCGGGCGCTCGAACTGGCGTGGGAATCCGCGTGCGCCGGCAGCCTCGGCGTGGGCGCTGTGGTGTCGCAGGCCGACGGCGCGGAGGTGGCGACCGGGCGCAACCGGCTCTTCGAACACGACCCCGGTGATGACGTGCTCGCCGGCTCGTCGCTCGCCCACGCCGAGTTGAACGTGCTCGCCAAGTTGCCGATTGGCCATCACGAGGATGACGAGTTGGTGCTGCACACGACGTTGCAGCCGTGCATCCAGTGCCTCGCAGCGATTCGGCTGAGCCCTGTCCGCCGGGTGAGGATGCTCGCACCCGATCCGATCATGCGTGGGGTCGAGCGAATCGAGGGAGTCAACGCCTTCGTCGCCCGGCGTTGGCCGCAGATCGAGCAGGTCGCGATCACGGAGTGGTCGGTGCTGGCGCTGTTGTTGCCGACGCATGCGGTCGTCCTCCGGTCGATCCTGCTCGATGAATGGTCACGGCGTCTGCCGATCGTGACCGATACGGCGAGACGCATGGTCGGCTCGGGTCTGGTTGTCGAACAGGCGTCGGCCGGTGCCGACATCGTCACGTTCGCCTCGTCGGTGTGGTCGCAGCTGTCCGAGTGTGTGCACGAGGTCCAAGCGCTGTCCGAGGTGCACGAATGACGTCTTCGGCGACCGTCCGTGATGCAGGATCCGGCGACCTCGAAGCGATCGTCCATCTGCTCAATGCGCTGCTCGCGACAACCACGTACGAGTACACCGAGGTGCCCCACACCGTCGAGGGTCGCTCGTTGTGGTTCGAACGGCAGGTCGAGCGTGGGTTCCCCGTGCTGGTCGCGGAGGCCGACGGCGATGTCGTCGGGTTCGCGAGCTATGGCGACTTCAGGGATTCGATTACTCGCGCCGGATTTCGGTACACGGTCGAGCACACCGTGCATGTCGACGAGCGTTGGTGGGCAACCGGTATCGCCACCTTGTTGATGGAAGCTCTCGTCGAGCGCGCACGCGGCTCGGGTGTCCACGTGATGATCGGTGCGATCGACGCCAGCAACGTCGGCTCGCTGGCCTTTCACGAGCGACTCGGGTTCGTCGAGGTCGGCCGATTGCCGGAGGCCGGCCGCAAGTTCGATCGTTGGTGCGATCTCGTGCTGGTACAGCGGAGCATCGGCACCGATTCCGTGACGCCTCCCTGCTGATTCGCGTCGATCCTGATCGGTGTGGACGGACGACCCCCCGCTACCTCCGATGCTGCCGAGCGTCTGGTGATCGGCTCGGCTGCGTAGCCTCACAGGGGTGCCGATCGATCCGACGCTACGCGAGCTCGCCCTCGCCACGAAGGGCTTCATGCCTGCCGACGAGGGCGACGCCCTCCACGCGGCGGCCATCGAGGCGGCCGCCGCCGTCCCCGGGGCGCCGTGGGTCGAGGTCGGCTCGTACTGCGGGCGTTCGACGATCTGGCTCGGCGATGCCGCTCGCGCGGCGGGAACCGTGGTGTTCGCCGTCGATCATCATCGCGGGTCGGAGGAGAACCAGGCCGGCTGGGAGCATCACGACACCGAGGTCGTCGATCCGCGCGTGGGCAAGATGGACACCTTGCCCTTCTTCCGCAACGCCGTGCACGATGCTGGGCTCGAAGATCACGTCGTCGGCGTCATCGGGCGGTCGCCGATCGTCGCCCGGCATTGGACGACGCCGCTCGCGTTCTTGTTCATCGACGGCGGTCACGGTGTCGAACCGGCACGCAACGACTACGAGGGTTGGGCGCCGCATGTCGCGACGGGTGGGACCCTGGCGATCCACGACGTCTTTCCCGACCCGAGCGACGGCGGCCGACCGCCCTACGAGCAGATCTACCTGCCTGCCATCGCGAGCGGACGTTTCGAGCTGGCGTCGGTGTCGGGCTCGCTGCGGACGCTCATCCGGGTCGCGTGACGGTGGTCGCGCCGGATCCGTCGAGGGGACGGCGCGCAGGGTCGCGGAACAGCAGCATCGCGATCACCTGGAGCGCCGTCGCGATGACGAGCATCGTCGCGTAGCCACCGGTCGCGTCGATCGTGAGACCCAGCAACAGGGGGCCGGCAGCGCTCGCTCCACCGAGGATCACCTGTTGCATGCCCAACAAGGTGCCGATCCGTCGTTGACCGTAGAGGTCAGCGGAATACAGCCCTTGTAAGGGGGAGACGGAACCGAAGGCGATCCCGGTCAGCACGACGAAGATCCACACCCAGGCGATCGTGCCGGCGGCCACGAGGGCGAGGGTGCCCACCGCCATGGTGGCGTAGGTGAGCCGGAGTGCGTTGACGACGCCGATCCGATTGGTGACCGACGCTGCGGCGGCGCGACCTGGCAGAGACAGCAGCCCGCGGATGCCGGCCAGTGTCGATGCGAGGCCCACCGACACGCCCGTCGCTTCGATCGCTCCGACATGATGCACTTGCACGGCGACCAGGCCTGCCATCGCTGCCGAGCTGGCAAGGAGCCAGCGTCGAACGGTCGAGGACGACAATGCCCCTCGGACGTCGGCGAAGCCGAGGAGCCGGTCGTCCGCCGCATGCTCGACGTGTGAGCGATCGTGGCGGGCGATGACGACCAGCGCCGGCATGGCGCACAGAATCATGAATGCGACCATCGCTCGGATCGCGAGCCGCCACCCCCACCCTTCGACGAGGATGCCGGCCAAGGGAAACGCGATCGGTGAGGCGAGTCCGCCGATCACGGTCAGCCAGGTGTACGCACGCGGTCGGTCCGCCGTGGAAGCTGCGCGCGCCGTGACCGCCATGGTCGTGTTGTAGAACAGTCCCGCCGAAGCGATGGCGCCGCCCGTGCCCCATGCCGCGGCGAACTTCCAGGCGGTATCGGCGAACGACGCGAGCACCAGCAGGCCGGACCCGACCGCGAGCGTGCCCGACATGACCGGCAGCGCGCCGACTCGATCGAGGAGCCGGCCAGTGCCCAGCGCCGTCAGACCTCCGAACAAGATGGAGATCGAGAACGCTGCGGAGATGGCGGCGTTCGACCAGCCGGTGTCGTCCCGGATCGGGGCGACGAATGCCCCGAAGCCGTAGAGGATCAGCCCGTACGCGCCGATCGTGACGAGCCCGAGCAGTGAGACTTGCAGGCGCCACGGTCGGGCCGCGGGAGCCGGCGAGGTCATGCTCCGACCAGGTCTCCGAGGACTTCGGGCCGGATTCGCCACTCGACATAGATCATCCCCAACCCCGACAGCGCCATCACGCCACCACCCACGATTCCGAGAGCGGGCGCCGACCAGGCGTACAGGGCGCCGCCCAGCAAGGGGCCGATGACACGTCCGGCCGCCATGATCGCCTGAG
Organism: Acidimicrobiaceae bacterium; assembly: GCA_024641005.1. Classification (GTDB taxonomy): domain Bacteria; phylum Actinomycetota; class Acidimicrobiia; order Acidimicrobiales; family Ilumatobacteraceae; genus Ilumatobacter. Next base: position 8,868 of record JAHEDX010000002.1, on the reverse strand, counting down.
CGTCCCCTGCTCGTTCCTCGGGGTAGTGCGAGCGTTCGGCGAGCAGCGAGTAGACGCCGGGGATTCCCATCCAGAAGGCGAATCCCCAGGTCGGCAACGCCAGCCAGAACACGAGCGGCTGGTGAACGGTGGCGATCAGCAGGGCGCACACGCCGGTGAGGGTCATCCAAACCCCCGGGAGTGGCCGGGCGCCCCGGTAGCGGGCGGATGGTGCACCTGCCAATGCGTTGGCAGAGAACGCGAACGACACGGCGAGCGCACTCAATCCGACATCGTCCTGGCCGATCACCGCAGCGAACACGAAGACGGCGGATCCGCCCAGTGTGGTGAGTCCCAGACAGATCAGGATCGCGGTCGCCGCACGGGTAGGCCGGTGGCGCTCGCGGTGGGGCCGGGCGGCAGCTTCGAGGTGGGTCTCGCGCACGAACGCGAGCGGCAGCAGGTGCAGCCCGGCCAGCACGAGGAACAGCAGGTCGGTGCCCGATACATCGATCACGGTGGCGATCAACGGGGCGCTGATGGTGCCGACGATCGGGCCGATCACGGCGACGTCGCCCACCTTCTCGTCGTTGCCGAACACCTCTGACCACGCGATCCACGAGATCAGACCGAGGGAGACACCGCTCACGAACCTGATGCCGACGAGCAACGAGAACCATGGGGTCAACGCCGACGCAGCATTGGCGAGCAGACCGAGCAGCAGGGCGATCACCATCACCCGCCGGCGTGGGCGCAGCAGCCGGCCCGCTCCCCAGGACGTGAGCATGAATCCGGCCAACTGGGCCGTGGAGATGACGGCGACCGTCGAGACGTTGACGTTCTGGTCGACAGCGACGCCCTTGACCAGGAACGGCGTAGCTGCGAAGACGACCGTGCTCACCGCAGTCGCAGCGAGCACGCCGGCGGGGATCTTCGGCTTGAGCGCGAACAGCAGTCGAACGGGCGCCTGGAGCACGGACTACTCCGTAGCGGCGCGTTCGGCGCGCATCGTGTCGAGCGCGTCGGCGATCACCGCTCGTGTGCGATCTCGCAGATCGCCCACGTCGGCCTTCGTGAGTCTGTCGGTGGGGATCGGGTCGAGGACCCGCACCTCGGCGTGGCTGTACCCGAAGCGCCAGTCGTGTTTGATCAGCGCGGTGCGGCTGCCGAGCACTGCCAGCGGGAGGATGGGGGCGCCGGCCTGGATGGCGATCTTGAACGCGCCATCCTTGAACTCGCCCAGTTCGCCGGTGAACGAGCGGGTTCCCTCGGGGAAGATCATCACTGAGACGCGCTTGTCGAGCCGATCACGACACTCCTGCAGGGCGCGCACCCCAGACTTCTTGTCGCCTCGCTCGAGCCGTATGTCGCCGGCGAGCCACATCGCCCAACCGACGAACGGGATCTTGAAGAACTCGCTCTTCGACATCCATTTCATCTCGAACGGGAGGTGCGAGATCAGGAGGATGTCGACGAAACTCTCGTGGTTGGCGACCGCAACATAGGGCAGGCGGCCATCGGTGGGCACCTCGCCCGACACGGTGAATTTCCAGAGGGGATTCAGCTTCTGGTGGATGACGGCGATCTTGCGGAACAGCAGACCGGCGTGATAGCGGCCGGGGTCGAACGGCATGGTGACCAGTCGCACGATCGCCACCAGCGGCACGATGATCAACACGGTGACCCCGAGCACGAACCATGCCCAGATGCTCAGTACGGTTCGGGCGGCCTTGGTCTGCAGCAGTTGGGACACGCTTGCGAGTGTACGAGCAGCCACGACGGGAGCTTCGCACCGGGCCTGACGTGGGGCCGTGGTCGGCGGCCCGGCACGATCAAGCGGAGAACGTCAGCTGGTTCGGGGTTCGCCAGACCGTTGCGGATCAGGCGGTGAGCAGCAGCTGGTTCGGGGGTTCGCCAGACCGGTGATCTTGCGGTGGCGATGGCGGCCCAGTCGAGCCATCGCTCGGTCGCGACCGTCGGTTCGCGATCTGGGGAGGCGAGGTCGCGAACACCGATCCGTCGGGTTGTCGGATCGTGAGTGTTCGGTCGGGGGCGAGGCGCAATGTCCAGCCCCCTTCGTGCACCTCGTGATGATGTCGGCTGCACAAGGGAAGCAAGTTGTCGAGATCGCTTGGTCCGCCGAGTTCCCATTCGTGGATGTGGTGGATCTCGCAACGGTTGAAGGCCACATCGCAGCCGTGGAAGGCGCACGTGCGGTACATCGCTCGCAAGGCCCGGCGCTGGGTGCGAGTGGCGAGTCGCTGCTGACGGCCGACATTCAACGCGACACCGTCGGCGTCGATGATGATCGGCACGATGCGTCCGTTGCACAGCAGGCGCCGCACGCTGGTCGGTGGCAGGGGAGTGCCGTCGTCGAGTTCGCACACGGAATCCTCGTGGATGCCGTCGAGGAGTGACGTCGCGTCGACGTGCAGCCGGATCTCGGCCTCGATCGCCCGGATCGCCTGATGCCCTCCGGCGACGAGATTGCCGAGTGCCTCGGCGCCGATGCGTCCACGATCGACGGCGCGGTCGCCAGCTGACTTGACGAGGGCCGCCACCTCGGCGTCGATCGCGTTGAACACCGCATGGCCGAGCTCGGGGTGCATGCGGGCAGTGAGCACGTACATGCCGTCCCGGTCGACGCGCTTGGACAACTCGGTCTCGCGGCGTTGGCGTTCGGCGCGTTCGAGCCCCTCGTCGCGTTCGAGCAGACGAACCAGGTCGAGGCAGCTACGGCCGAATTGTTCGGGCGTCATGCGGGACGCGTCGCGAGCCAAGTCGTGCTGGTGATCGAAGAACGTGGAGACGATCGCTTCGTCGAGTCGGTTGGTGACGTTCGCCAGGACGTCGGCATGCTCGGCGCCGATCACACCGTTGGCGAGCGCATCTGCGACTGCCGGTGCCTGTTCGAGTGCCTTGGCCCGGCGCTCTTTGCGGCGCGCCTCCTTGGCCGACACGCCACCACTGCGGGTGTGCAGATCACTGGCCGGGGCGCTCTCGCCCCGTTCGTGAAGGCGGCGGAGATGTGACGTGACTGCAGCCTCGTGTCGGTCGATGAACCCTCGGACCACTTTGACATCGGCCAGCGCCTGCGCGGCGCGGTCGGCATCGAACCCATCGACATCCGCGGCGGTCATCGTCGTGATGACGAGCACGGGATCGGTGGTGGGATTCATGTGAACATGGTAGCGAACGTATGTTCGATATGCAACCTCTGATCAGGTAGTTCCTGCACCCGCGACCAATTCGTCGTAGTGCGCGAGCGCGGCGTCGAAATCGTCCAGAGCGAAGATCTCCAACCGTCGAACCAGGCCGTCCTCGAAGCCGTACACCCCGACCCAGTGCGTCTCGGCGAGGCCGTCGACGGTGAGCTCCCGTCGTTCGGCCACCGCGGCATGCTCGCCGAGCCGATGGATCTGCGGCACGACGACCTGCGTCGCGACATCGAGCGTGTCCATCACCTCGATCAGCCGGTCGCGATCCCCGCCCACGAACGCCAGCGGCCGTGCCCCCTGACGTGCAGTTTCGCACGGACGTCCCGGTGATGCATCCGCCGGCTTGAGATCAGGTGCCCGGCACCGGATGCCGCGGGCCGGTCAGGCCCAGGCGGCGCGCAAGGCCGGGGTGACGAACAGGTCGCTGGCGGGGGAGGCGCCGGCGATCGCATCTGCGGCAAGGATCACCGCTGCGGCCGTGTACGACGAATGCTCATCGGCCGGGAACACGATGCGATCGGGGTGCACCAGCCCGGTCAGGTAGGCGCCGCTGCCGAGACGGTGACCGCGGGTCCACGCGAGCAGATCGGTCGCCGTGGCGAGATCGCCGACGGCCGCGTAGCTGAGCGACGCCTCGGCGGTCTCGGACGCCGTGACCCAAGGTTCGTCGTACACACATCGGATGCCGAGACCTTCCATCGCAAAGGTCGGCCAGCCCTCGGCGAGCCGGAGCTTGGCGTGATCGTCGCTGATCGCACCCGTGAGCACCGGGTAGTACCAGTCCATCGCCCAGCGCGTCTTGGGCTGGAACGACAGGGGAGCGTGGCCGATCAAGGTGCACATCACGTCGGCGGCCTCGATCCAATCCGGGCGGGGCGAGCCCGTTGCGAGACCGACGGCCGCGCCACATCGCAGTGCGTGCTGGATCGAGGCCGAACCGGTGAGCAGCGCGTAGTCCCAGGGTTGGGCGTCGGGTTCGACCGCCCACAGCACCAGCCCGTCGGGGCGACGAAGCGACAGCACCCAGTCGAGGGCCCGCTCGACCGTCGACCAGAGGTTGTCGACGAACCCGCGATCGGCAGTGCAGCGCCAGTGATGCCACACACCGGTGGCGATGTAGGCGCAGACGTTCGTGTCGAGCTTCGCCTCTGCGACGGTGTCATCCCGGCCGCCGTCGGCAACGTAGTAGTTGTGCCAGCTGCCATCGGGGCGCTGGATGTCGGCCAGCCACTCGTAGGCGCGTTCGGCCTCCGAGTTGAAGCCTGCTACGTCGAGCGCCATCGCCGACTCGATGTGGTTCCACGGGTCGCAATGGCCGCCGGTGAACCACGGGATCATGCCGCTCGCCGTCTGGAGCGATGCGAGATGGCGGCCCGACTGCACGACCTCGTCGGCCGACAGCACACCAGGAAGATCGGGGATCGAGCTCACCGGGGCGCCCCTCCCGGTTTGGTGGCGTAGTGAACCGAGCTCTTCCCGAGCACTGGCGACAGGACACGCTCGGCGATACGGGTGCTCGCCGGCTGTTCGATGATGTCCCACTCGAGGAATCGCCGGTATTTGACGACGGCCGGGTGATCCTCGTTGCGGGGGCCGACCGCACACTTCAACCACCAATAGGGCGAATGCAGGGCGTGGGCCCGGTGATAGCCGTCGACATCGAGGCCGGCCGACTTGAGCTTGGCGCGCAGTTCGGTCGTGGCATAGATCCGGACGTGTCCGCCCTCGCTCTTGGGGGCGTGGTATTCGTCGGACAGCCTCCAGTTGACCGCCTCGGGAAACCAGGACGGAACGGTCGCAGCAAATCGTCCACCTGGCTTGAGCACCCGAACCATCTCGGCGATGGCCGCCACGTCGTCCTGGATGTGCTCGAGCACTTCCGACGTGATCACGACGTCGAACGAGCCATCGGGAAACGGCAGCCGACGCGCGTCGGCACGCAGCACGCCGATCAGCTTGTCGGCTGTGATCTCACCGGCCTCGACCATCGCTCCGAGCGTGTTGAGGGTCCCCGCCACCTCGTCGGCTGCATAGTCGAGGGCGACGACATGGGCGCCCCGTCGCGCGCACTCGTAGACGTGGCGACCGAAGCCGGACCCCACGTCGAGCACACGATCTCCCGGTCGCAGGCCGAGTTCGTCGAATCGGATGGTGAGCATGTCGTGGGTTCGCTTCAGGTGGTATCGCTGTCAGAGTCGCCCGTTGCGACGCAGCTTCTCGATGTTCTGGGGCATGGCGAGTACCTCTCGGTACTGCTCGACGGTGAGTTGGGCACACCTGGCCCAGGTCCAGCGCTCGAGCACGCGTTGGCGGCCTGCTTCTCCGACGCGGGTGCGAGCGTCGGGGTTGGCGAGTGCGTCCCTGATGGTCGATGCCAGGTCGTCGGCATCGCCCTTGCGGCAGCGGAAGACGGTCTCGCCAGGGGTGCCGGTGACCTCGGGGAGGGCGCCGCCGTCGGTGGCGACGAGCGGTGTTCCCGTGCACATGGCCTCGATCGCCGGCAGGCTGAACCCCTCGTAGAGGCTGGGAACCACGGCGAGTTCGGCCTGGCTGTACAACTCGACGATCCGCTCGTCGGTCACGCCGGACACGAAGTCGATGTGCGGGGCGAGGCCGTATTGGTCGATCAGGTCCATCGACTTACCCGGTTTGGGCTTGCCGATGATGGTGAGGGTGATGTCGTGCCCGTCGGCGCGCAGCTTGGCCATCGCTTCGATCAGGAAGGCAAGACCCTTGAGGGCGACGTCCGCGGAGGCGGTCGTGATCAATCTGCCGCGAATCCGGTGCACGCCGTCGACCGGCTTGAACAGGTCGGGATCGACCCCGACCGGAACCAGACGCATGCGGTCGAGTGAGACACCCATGTCGGTGTGGATGTCCTGGATCGAGTTCTCGCTGACCACCACGACGCGGGGCATCTTGGACGCGACCCGTCCCTGCATCTTCACGAAGTTGTACCAGCGCCCGATCGACCAGCGCTTGAAGCGGTTCGGGGCAGCCTCCATCTCGAGCATCCGGTCCCGCGTGATCGGGTGATGGAGCGTGACGATCAGGGGCAGCTTCTCTTCGAGCTTGACGATGCCGTACCCGAGGCATTGGTTGTCGTGGACGAGGTCGAACTGGCTGAGGCGTTCGCTCAGATGGGCATGCACCCGGGCGCTGAACGCCAACGGCTCGGGGAAGACTCCGGTGCAGAACTGAGCGACCTCGAGAAAGTCGTATCGGGTCTTGAACTCCCAATAGGCGGGGAAGCGGCCGGGGTACTGATCATTGAACAGGTCGAGGCTCGGGAGCTTCGTGAGCGTGACCCGATCGTCGAGCACCGGGTATGGCTGGCCGCCGAGCACCTCGACGGAGTGGCCGAGATCGACGAGCGCCTTGGTGAGATGGCGCGTGTAGATGCCCTGGCCCCCGACGTGGGGCTTGCCGCGATATGTGAGGTATGCGAGCGACAGAGGCGCGTCCGGGTCGAGCCCGGCCGATTTCGGCATCCGGACAGGCTACCGGTGGCCCATTACCGTTGGGTAACAACCGTGCGGGGGTGATCCGGGTCGACACCGAGGGCCGAGACACTTCGGCGATCGGCATCGGACCCGATCGTCTGGGTCTCGCCCGACGACGGTGTCGCAGAGCCGGCGGGGGGCGATGGGGTGTCCTGATCGTCGGCCGCGAGTACGTAGATCGTCGTGCCGATCGAGACGAGCAATGCGATCGCGGTGAGGACCACCCAGATCTTGGTGCGCCGTGCGTACCTGATCACATCGGGGAAGCCGTTCGTGGGGTCGAAGCCGTACGGCGTGGTGTCGAGTTCGTGGTGGGCAGCGCCCAGGACTCGTTCGCGCACGCCAGGCGGGGCCGTGAGCACCGGCGCCGCGCCGAACAGCGCAAACGGTGCTGACGTCGAGCGCGTCGAGCGGCAGACTTCGCAGTCGTCGATATGTCGCGCGACGCGTTTGCTCACGAGCGTCGAGAGTTCCTCGTTCCACCCCAGCAGGAGCTCGTTCAGCTCAGGGCACGCGTCGCGCCCGGTACGAGCGACGCAGTAGGCGCTCAGGCTTCGTTGGGTGTGTTGGCGCATGCGGTGTACCAGCCCGTAGCACTGCTGTGGCATGACGCCGAGCGCGTCTGCGAGGTCGTTGCCGGTCAGACCACGTCGCAGTGAGAACTCGGCCACCAGCTGGTCCCGCTCGGTGAGGCCTGCCCCGGCACCGCGTACGCGTCTGGCGAGCTGTTGGAACTCGACCGTCGACGGGTCCCCCGTCAGCGTCGGGGCGAGGGTGGTCTCGCCTCTGTGTCGAGCGACATCGATCGCTACCTGACGTCGGCTGTTGCCCGGCCGGCGGTACACCTCGTTACGAAGAATTGCGAACAACCACGCCCGCAGCCGATCGGGGTCTCGCAGCTCGCCCATGTGGCCGGAGGCGGTGACGAACACGTCCTGCATCACGTCGGCGGCGTCGTCGCGGTACCGCATCATGGCCGCAGCCGTGTCGTACAGCGCATCGCCTGAACGGTCGTAGATCGCCCCGAGCGCGCGCCCGTCCCCGGCCAGGTGGGCGGCGACGAGCTGTGCGTCGGCGGCGTCGTCGAGGGTGGGCATGTCGCTCATGATCGGTGTGTGGCTCGGTCGGTGATGGTGGGGATGGTCGAAGTCGGTTGGTCTGGAGTCTGGCGTACCAGCTGCGTAGCGCCGCGGTCAGTGCCGGCCGCTCAGTGGTCGAATCCGATCCGGAACCAGCGGCGCAGCCTGTCGCCGGGTCGTAGAACATGGGGCCGGGTGTTGTGGGCGTCCGGGGGTCCCGACTGCGGTTCGATGCAGGTCGCATGGTCGGGTTGGTCGTAGACCACCCAGTCGGTGCAGTCTGACGTGAGCCGAACGGCGACGCCCGCGATCGTCACCGTGACGGCGTCGTTGTTGACGAAGCAGTCGTCCCATGGGCCGGGCTGCACATCGATCTGCTCGGTGGTCGCTACCCCGTCGACGCGGCGGTACATCGAGATGGGATGGAAATCGAACCGATCGGGCTTTCGAAACCAGGGATGCCAACCGATCGTGGCCGGAAACGAAACGACGCCGGCGGAGACGTCGAGTTCGAGCAGCACACCATCTTCATCGACGCTGATCCGCTGATGGGAGTGACCACCGAACGGCCACGTCTCGTCGCTCGGCAGTGACAGCGTCAGCTCGACGGTTCGGTCGGTTCGGTGTACGACATCCCACGCGGACACGTACCCGACGCCGTGGATCGCGTGCCCGTCGCCGAGGGTGGGCAGTTGGTACGCGGTGCCGTCGAACTCGAACCGTCCGCCGCGGATCCGCCCTGCCCAGGGCACCATCGGATACGACCCCCAGCGCATCGGATCGTGGGTACCCGAGTCGGGCCCGATCAGCAGATCGATGTCGCGGACACGGACTTGGGAGACCCGGCCACCCCGGACCGCGTCGATCTCGACGCGGACCACGTCGTCGCCGATCGTCAGGCCGTCGGGCGAGGACGCATTCGTCGTTGGATTGTTCTCGATGCCACCCATTGTTCCCGATCGACGCCCCCGTGGCAGGCTTCTCGCCATGCGTGGCCTGGTGCAGCGGGTGATTCGAGCGAGTGTGGAGGTGGTCGCACCCGACGATTCGACGGCGGTGGTCGGCGAGATCGGCCCCGGTCTATGCGTG
>JAHEDX010000151.1 GCA_024641005.1 Acidimicrobiaceae bacterium | reverse complement strand
ACGGCCTCGAGTGAGATGCTCAGCGATTCGAGGGCTTTCGCGGCGACGCCCTCGCCCTCGTGGATCAGCCCGAGCAGGATGTGCTCGGTGCCGATGTAGCTGTGGTTGAGCAGGCGTGCTTCCTCTTGAGCGAGGACCACGACCCGGCGTGCCCGGTCGGTAAAACGTTCGAACATGTGTCGCCTTTCGGTGCAATGGCGAATACGTATGTTCACTCTATCGGCCGTTCTGCATCCTGGCTGGACCCGTTCGCGCGACTGCAACACAGCCGATTCGAGCGGAAACGGGGATGCCGGAGCGGGGACCAGATGTGTGGAGAACGTGCGACGATGTTTCTCCCGGCGCCGAACAGCGCCTAGCCTGCGTCTCGTGTCCGAGGCCCCGGTGACGTCCCCTCTGTTGACCATGCCTGGCATGGACGACGATCGCGCTCGGATCGAGGTCGCGATGAGGGCCGCAGTGGTCACCTCGGATCCGTATCTCACTGAGATCGCATCGCATCTGATCGTGGCAGGCGGCAAGCGGCTTCGTCCGGTGCTGGCCCTCGTCGCCGGGCAGCTCAACGGAGGTGTCGCCCACGACGACGTCGTGCAAGGCGGCGTCGCGTGTGAACTGGTCCATCTCGGATCGCTCTATCACGATGACGTCATGGACGAAGCCGAGACCCGGCGCGGGGTCGACACCGTCAACGCGCGTTGGGGCAACCTGCAAGCGATTCTCGCCGGCGACTTCCTGCTGTCCCGGGCATCCGAGATAGCGGCATCGCTGGGCACCGAGGTTGCCGGACTGCTCGCCAGAACGATCGGCTGGTTGTGCGAGGGGCAGATCGAAGAGCTCCGCCACACCTATGACGTCACCCGACCCGAGCAGAGTTACCTCGCCTCGATCCACGGCAAGACGGCCTCGTTGTACGGTACTGCGGCGCGGATCGGGGGCATCGTCGCCGGTCACGATCGCCCCATGATCGAAGCGCTCACCCGCTACGGCAACGCGTACGGCATGGTGTTCCAGATCGTCGACGACGTCCTCGACCTCACCGCAACTGCCGAACAGCTCGGCAAGCCGGCAGGGCATGACATGGAGGAAGGTGTCTACACCTTGCCCGTGCTCCGAACTCTCGCGAATGGTGCAAGCTCTGCCGATGAGCTCCGAGATCTGCTCGGAAAGCCGCTCGACCCAGCCGAGCGCGACAAGGCGCTCGGCATCGTTCGATCCGATGGGGGCATCGAGAGTGCGATCTCCACTGCTCGACAGTTCGTGGTCGATGCGGCCGCGGCGTGTGACGAGCTCGGCGACGGCCCCGCGGTCGATGCCTTGCGTGACGCCCCGGCCGCACTGCTCGCCACGGTGCTCAGCAGTTCGACGGGCTGAACGGTCCAAGAGCGGCGGTGAGCGTCAAGGCTCGATGTCCGCGTGTGCCCACACGGCGCATCATCCCGCCGTCTCACGCGTCAGGTGCGATGAGGGTCGCGGTGTGACCGATTCGATAGGTGAGTTCGGCGATGCCGGCTCGGCCGGGGCGCAGCTCGTTCGTGGCGAGACGAACGAACGCATCGGCGGCAAGTCGCCGCTTGGCGACGAGTCGGCCGATACGCGGGGACATCGGCGGCTGGCCGAGCACCCGGTTGGACAGCCGGCCGACCTTGTAGAACGGGCCATACCGCTCGGCCAGAAGTCTGGTGTATCGCTGTAGCGCTGCGGCAGACCCCGACTGCAGTGCTTCGTCGACGACCTCTGCAGCGATCGTTCCTGTCTCGAGAGCGCTCTCGATGCCAGCACCTGACAAGGGATTGGCGGCGCCCACCGCATCGCCGACGAGCAGGTAGGTCGGCCCCGCCGACGGCCCGACCGACAGACCGAGTGGGATCCGTCCACCACCGCCGGAGTTGATCGGCTCGGGGTCGAGGTGCCAGCGGGAACGGTGATCGTCGATGACCTGCGCGAGCAGGTGGGTCGGGTTGACCACCCGGAACGAGGGCGATGTCGACATCATCATGACCCCGACCGTCACCGTTCCGTCGCCGGCAGGCAGCATCCAGCCGTACCCGGTGATGGGTGTGCCGGCCCGATCGCGTAGGTCGAGCATCAATTCGACCTCGCTCGCGTCGTGCAGCGGCGAGCGGTAGGTGACCCGTTGGGCGACCGCATACGGCCACGTCGGTTTGCGGTACGTGCCGAGCGCGCGGCCGAACCGACTGTTGGCTCCGTCGGCGACGATCGTGTACGAGGCCCGTACTTCGAACGACCTGCCGTCGCGCGAGGTGACGTTCGCTCCCCGTGCGAACCCTCGCTCGACGATGGGGTCGGTCGCCTCGTGCCCGGCCAAGAGTGTGGCGCCCTCGGACACGGCGGCGTGAATCAGCGATTGGTCGAACACTTGGCGCGATGCGACAGCGGCGTATGGCGGGAAGTGAGGGTGACTCGGCCAGGTCGTCGACGTAGATCGATCGTCGCAGGTGAGACGGACATGGCGGACACGATGGAAGCTTTCGAGATCGCTCAACTCGAGCTGCTGCAGCGCGGCCAACGAGCGCGGTGTGAGCAATACCCCGAACCCTTCGGGTCGCGGTAACACGTCGCGTTCGACGACGATCACACGATGCCCACGTCGGGCGAGATGGGCGGCCACGGCCGAGCCGCCAGGGCCACCACCGATGACGAGGACGTCCGTGTCCATCGATGGATGAGCGGTCATCACGGTTCGCCGCTCAGCTTGCGATCAACTCGTCGCAGCAGAACCTGCGACAGGCACGTCACCGATCGGCAAGATGCCGTCGAATCGCTCGTGGAGCGTGGCGAGCTGACCGCCGCCCTCGAGGTCGGCGAAGATCTCGGATCCCTCGGAGCACCACTCGGTGTACTCGTCCGCATACGCACCGGTCGGATCGGCCCCGCCCAGGTCGAAGCGCTCGTGGCAGACGACGCCGAGGATCTCTGCGTCGGTCAGGCTGCCCCCAGCGGTCGGGCCCTGTGCCGGCATGGCGCCCTTGACGCCGGTGACATGAGCACCACCCTCGCGGTCGGGGTTGCCGTAGATCTGGACACCGGCGATGTTGTACTCCGCCGAGCCGAAGTACACGAACCGCAGCTGGTCTTCGATGTGCGGGAAGGTCTTGAGCACCTCGCCCTCACTGAACTGATACCCGACACCACCACCGCCATCGGCTCCGTGACACGATGCGCAGCCGCCGTACACCTCGGTGCCGATGCCGAGCGGTCCGGCAGCTTGAACGGGCGACTGTGTGATGGCCCGTGCGTAGAGGAACGCCCACACCGGCAGCGCGGCAAGGGCAACCATGGCCCAGAACGGGATGCGTCGCCGAGACTTGTACGCGGCGACGACGGCACTGTCGGGCTTCGCCGGTGGGGGACCAGCGGGTGCCGGTGCTGCCGCCCGTTCGACGGGGCCCGCCGTAGCTGCCGGAGTGGTGCTCGCAGCCGTGGCCGGTGTCGTCGTCGCCGGTGTCGCTGCGCCGCCATCGTCGCCGCCCACACCGCTCGCGGCGCGTCGCTCGCGGCTTCGCTTCAGCAGGTGTTCGGGGATTTCGGTCACGCTCGTCCTCTCACGGTTTTCGGTCACGATCGCGACGCCGCCGTCGGTTCGGGCGCGGCATCGTCTCGAACCCCCGAGACGATAGACGCCCGGACCACCCTTTCCCGAATTTCTCCGCGAGCAAATAGCTCGGGCGAACTCGGTACCCCCGTGCACTTTTGCACAACCGACCACGCGCGCCAGACTGTCGTGCGCACAGGATTCAGCGCTGGCACCTCGGCCGACTACAGTGCGCACAGACGACCTCGTGCAGCCGTTCACGAACAATCTTCCGGGTTGCCCCGGTAGTGTTCCGAGCCGCCTCGCACTGGCTAGATGAAACACGAATACGACATCACCAAGAGCAATGATGAGTAAACGACCCACAAGCGAAAGGGCACGACGATCGAGATGATCGCCTTCAACTGGTGGAACCCCTTGGAGGGCAAGGCGGTTCCAGGTGTGAACACCGCCTTTCTGGTGTCGTTGGTCGCTGCCACCGTGCTGACCCTGGTGGCAATCCCGTACGGCAAGCGTCGACCCAAGGGATCATCGTTCTCGTGGGGCGAGGCGATGCTCGGCTCGGTGTACACCTTCGGAGTGATGTTCCTCGCGTTCGGCGTCGTGCCGCACCAGTGGATCGATCACGCTGACAAGAACCTCGGCTGGAACCGCACCAAGATCATCTACGGTCCGTTCGACATCCTCAAGCCCGAGCCGCTCGGCGGCTGGAACCCGATCACCCTCCAATACGAAGCAGTGCGCGACGTGGTCGTCGT
>JAHEDX010000001.1 GCA_024641005.1 Acidimicrobiaceae bacterium | reverse complement strand
CCGGTGCGGCGATGCTCGGCGAGCCGAACATGACCGACGCCCAGTTCCGCCACCCCTACGGCAACTTCTCCCCCGTGCAGTGGGCCGGCCTGCTGATGAATCGCTACATGCACGAGACCGGCGCGGCCGAAGCACACTTCGCTCGCTTCGCCGAGGTGCAGCGCTCGTATGCCCAGATGAACCCCGAGGCGCTGCTGCGAGACCCGCTCAGCGCCGAGGAATACCTCGCCAAGCCGTACATCACGAAACCGCTGCGGATCCTCGATTGCGACTACCCCTGCGATTCGGGCTCGGCAGTGATCTTCACGACGGAAGAACGCGCCCGCGACCTCAAACAGCCGATGGTCCTGGTCGAGGCGTCGGCTCTGTCCGCGATCCACGACATGAACTTCGAGTTGCTGCCCGACATGGTGCGCACCTCACCGAAGCACTGTGGTGACCTGCTCTGGTCGCGAACCGATCTGGGCCCGGAGGATGTCGACACCGCACACCTCTACGACGGCTTCAGCATCATCACCCTGCAATGGCTCGAAGGCCTCGGCCTGTGCGGACCGGGCGAGGCCGCCGAGTTCGTCATGGCCGGCGAGACCCAACTCGGTGGCAAGGTGCCGACCAATACCGACGGCGGAGCGATCAACGTCGGCCGCCGTCACGGCGCGAACTTCTGCATCGAGGCGGTGCGGCAGCTCCGCGGACAGTGCGGTGATCGGCAGGTCGCGGACGCCGAGGTGAGCGTCTGGGCCAACGCGGTCGGGATGTTCAGCGGCTCGATGCTGCTCACCAAGGGCTGAGGGGTTCAGCCCTCGTAGCGGTCGAGATACCGTTCGGCGAGGGCGGCGAGATCGACGACGCGCTGGTCGAGATGCTCGAAGTCGACGTCCGACGTCGCCATCTGAGCCGACTCGTAGCGCTTCTTCACGCCTTCGGCCAGCACGGCCATGCGCCAGTGCTGGAAGCCGCGGTAATAGTCGACGGCGGACACGTCGAAACCGGTCCGATCCGCGTACCGCTCGATCAGCGTCGCTCGTGAACCGAAATCGCCGGTGACGGTCGGAGCGGTCTCCATGAAGACCTGCGGATTCGGGTCGTTCGGCTCGTACCAGTTGTTGAGCAGGAACCCCAGGTCGGCGAGCACGTCGCCGAGGGTCCACAGTTCCCAGTCGAGGACGGCGACGAGAGTGCCGCCGCCGTCGATCATGACGTTGCCGATCCGATAGTCGCCGTGGACGATGCCCGTGTACCGCTGGGGCGGGGCGAGCACCGAGACGCGGTCGGCGAGCGCGTTCATCGCCGGGAGTTCCCTGGTCTGGTTCGACTCCCACATGCCGACGAACCGCTTGATCTGGCGGGCCAGGAAGTCCTCGCGGCGGGCCGCGTCACCGAGACCGACGGCGTCGACGTCGACCCGGTGCATGTCGGCCATCACGTCGATCATCTGCTCGCCGGCCCGGCGACGCCCATCGGTATCCGGCAGGTCGGCGTCAGCGGCCGCGACATTGTCGAGCACAGCGCCGTCGACTCGGGCCATGACGTAGAACGAGCTGCCATTCACCGAGTCGTCGAGACACAGCGCCAACGGGCGCGGCACCGGAACCGCTGTGCCGTGGAGGGCGCTGATGATTCGATGCTCGCGACCCATGTCGTGCGCTCCCCCACCTGAGGTACCGATCGGACCGCGCCTCACCACGTACTGATTTGCCACCGAGTCGGTGGCCGCGAATGTCAGGTTCGAGTGACCGCCGGCGATCAGTGAGAACGCCAAGGGCGGGACGATCCCATCGACATGCTCCGCCATCCACGTGCCAACGGCAGCTTCGTCGAGCCCGCGCAATACCGTCATGTCGACCCCACACTTACGAAACGTGCCTGGCACGTTTCGTAAGTTGCGAAACGTGCCTGGCACGTTTCGTCATTCATGGAGGCCAACGGGGATGCCGTCATGCATGAGGTCGTGGTACTCGAGATGGCCGGTTGCCGTGCGCCCGTCGGAGAAGGTCCATTCCGCCGGTTGCTTGACGATCCGCAAGACCGCCTCGACGCCGTCGGGACTGGTCTGGCGATGGCGGAGCGGGAGGTAGTTCTGCGGGGTGCCCGTGACGGTCCATTCCACATCGCCCGCCCTCACAGTCACTTCGGTACGTTCGAGCTGATACCAGGGTGCCCCTGCATAGTGGTTGACCATGTCGAACCCGTCGACCACCCGGAACTCACGGTCAGCCCAAACGAAACCGCTGCGCCGTTCGGCCGACGGGCCCTTCGAACGCGTCAGCATGAAGCCATTGTCGTCGTCGATACAGCAAGTCAGCCAACGAAGAAAGATCTTGGCGTGCCAGTTGCGAGGACCCCACGAGTGGTCCTTGCCGCCGCGCCCGGCGACCTCGTACCTGTCCGCACCGATCCGGATCGTGCCGGTCACGCGGGTCATGTGCTGATAGTGGAAGTCGGCCTGGCCGGGCAGGAAGATCAGATGGTGCTGATCCTGGTCCTGGCCCATCGCCGCTCCGAGGCCTTCGGTCGTGCAGACGAGATCGATCTCGGTCACGGCTGTCGGACTGTTACGGAACGCCCGCTTCGGAACGGTCAGAACCCACGGGTCGTCGAACAGCGACATCTCGCCGGCGAAGCCGACCCTGGTCGTGCGCCACGGCTCGATGATCTCCCACTCCTGACGCCCCCTGGTGTCTCCGGCGGCGAGCCCGTTCTCGTCGATACCTGCTCGGTCGTAGGCGAAGGCGACGCTGCCGTCGGGCAGGAACACGCAAGCCGACATCTCGGCGTACTTCGCGTTGGGGCGTGCGCCGATCCGGAACCAGCCACCGATCCGGCTTCCCGGATCCCAGAAGTCGATGTACCGGCTCTCGTTCCAGTTCACCTGATCGCCGGGGACGTGTATCCCTTCGTCGTCATGGGTCAGTGCGATTCCCAATACTCCTCCTCGGCTTACTTCAGCTTGCGCCGCAGCACCTTGCCGCTCGGGTTTCGGGGCAGTTCGGCGACGATCTCGAACGTGCTC
Organism: Acidimicrobiaceae bacterium; assembly: GCA_024641005.1. Taxonomy (GTDB): domain Bacteria; phylum Actinomycetota; class Acidimicrobiia; order Acidimicrobiales; family Ilumatobacteraceae; genus Ilumatobacter. The sequence goes on along the minus strand of JAHEDX010000001.1, from coordinate 106,611 downwards.
GGCACCTTGAAGTGGGCGAGCCGGCCGGCGAGGTGCGCCCGCAGTTCGGTTTCGCTCGGTGGCGCGGACGGGTCTGTCGGAACGATGACCGCCTTCACGACCTCGCCGTACTTGCGGTCGGGCACCCCCAACACTGCCGCCTCACGGACTGCGGGGTGGTCGACGAGGACGTTCTCGATCTCGACCGGGTAGATGTTCTCACCACCCCGGATGATGCGATCGTTCACACGGCCGTGCAGCGACACATACCCCTCGGCGCTGATCCTGCCCAGGTCGCCGGTGCGACGCCACCCGTCGGGATCGTGCTGGAAGACGTGCGGCGCCTTGATGATGATCTCGCCGATGCCTGCTTCATCAGGTTGTTCGACCGCCAACTCTGCGCCCCGGATCGCCCGGCCGACAGAGAGCAGCAAATCCGGCCGGGCGGCTGCGGCGCGCAGATGGTCTTCGTGGCTGAGGTACGCGATCGGGCTGGCCTCCGTCTGCCCGAAGATCTGCAGCATCCGCGTGTCGGGCAGCGCTGCCAGGGTGGCCCTCAACGTGTCGGGATGAATCGGCATCGCGCCATATTGCAGCACCCTGGGTGCGGCGTCGCCGAGGGCATCCCCGGCGAGCAGCATCTCGATCATCGTCGGCACCAACAAGGTGCAGGTCGCCCCGAGCCGCCCGGCCCGTCGCCAATTGTCGATATTGAACCAATCCTGCGGGATGATCGCCACACCCATCGGCAGCACGGTCACATCCATCGCCACGCCGGCAGTGTGATAGAAGGGCGACGCCGAGCAGTACCGATCCCCGGGGCCGATGCCCATCACTTCCTGGTACACATCGACGCGAGCGGCGAGCGGCCGCTGCGTCAATCGGATCGGCTTGGGGTGACCGGTCGTGCCCGAGGTGTGGACGATCACGACCGTGTCGTCTGGCGAACACACCGGCGCCAGCGGCTCGGCAGGCGGGATCGCACGATCGACGACGATCAGCTCGATGCCCGACCGCGCTGCGACCTGCTCCGCGAGATCGACCCGGTCGAGATCGACGAACAGCAGACGCGAGCCGAGACCGCTCAGTGCGAGCACGAGATCGTCGACCGAAAGCTTGGTACCGAGCGGGGCGAGCGGGCGACGGGACAGGGCTCCTCCGACCACCATCGCGATCGACGTTCTGGTCTCGTCCATCAGTGCCGGAATCGCCTCGCCGGTGGCAAATCCCAGCTCGTCGAACCACGCCGACGCCCCAGCGGCCAATCGCAACAATTCGTCGCCCGACAGCTCGCCCTCGTCATCGACGATGGCGGGGGCCACATTGCCCAGCCAAACCCGGCAGATCCGATCACTCCAGAGCTCGGTCATCACACGCGCCCCATGTACAGGATCGATTTCGTCAGCGATGCCACCCTGCCTCGACAGTCCGACAGCGTCGAGCTGCTCGAACCCCAACCCCTCGGGTTGACCTGGATCTCCGAATCGATGCGAAATCGTGTTCCGACGGGCGGCCGGTGAAAGGCGATGTGCAGGTCGGCATTGGTCGAGGCGTAGTCGGGCAGCAATCGGCCGCCGCTCAGCGACACGTCGGCCGCAGCCGCTGCGCGGACGAACGGGCTCATCGCTTCGCCCTCGATCAGTTGGTCGTCGATCGTGAGCCAGTAGCGGGCCGACGATCGCTCCCACACCTCGAATGACGGGGCGATGCCGATCATGAACGGCGAGTCACCCCATGGTCGGACGCGCAGGGCGGCGGACGGGTCTTCGACGACGACGTCCTCACGCTCGGGCAGGTCTGCCGGCTCGATCACGTCGCCCGAACGCATTCGCACGACCTCCGAGCGCGAGTACGGCTGCCCGTCGACGCACACGATGGCCTCGATGACCTGGACTCGTTTGCCGGCTCGTCGCAGATTTGTCTCGACATGGGTGAGACCGACGGGCACGCGCCGCGACAGATCGACCGTCATCCGCACGATGTCCATCGGTACGGGCGAGTCGACCCGTTCTGCCGCTCGAGCGACGAGTGCCGCGACGGCACTGCCGTGCTGAGCGTTCTCCGCGTGCGGTGACACGGCAATACCCGTCGGCACCAGCCCACCGATGGCGGGGCGATACCAATGGCGGATGTCGTCGAGCGGCACGGCCCAGAGGGTAGTCGTCGACTTGACACAAGTGTCGAGTCTGCGCGTGCTGCGACTACGGTGGGCCACGATGGCAAACGTCGTGCTTCCCGATCCGGATGCAACGCTCGCCCAGACCGCGACTGCGTTCCGCCGCTGGCTCACCGAACTCGCAGCCGAACTCGAACCGTTCCGGCACGAGGTGGCCGAGGAACTCGACCTGGCCTACGCCCGCTTTCGCCCGCTCCAACGCTTGCTGTGGGACCACGGTTGGCATCGTCTCGGGTGGGCGAACGAGGTCGGCGGGCTCGGAGGTACGCCATTGCACCGATATGTCGTTGCCGAAGAACTGGCCGCTGCCGGCTACGTCAATCCGGGCATCCACGGCTCGATCGAGATCATCGCCCCGATGCTCGTGCGATTCGCCCCTGGGTTGGCCGAGCATCACGTGCCGGTGGGGGTTCGTGGCGACGAGGTGTGGTGCCAGGGCTTCTCCGAGCCCGACGCTGGGAGCGACCTCGGGTCACTCCGGACGAGAGCCGTGGTGGACGGCGAAGGCTTCCGCATCAACGGTCAGAAGATGTGGAGCAGCAATGGTCACATCGCTTCATGGTGTTGCCTGCTGGCCCGTACCGGCGAGGCCGCCGACGGTTACCGGGGGCTCACGATGTTCTGGGTCGACCTGTCGAGCACCGGGGTTCGGGTGGTGCCGACCAAGCTCGAAAGTGGATCCAGCGACACCTCTGAGATCTTCTTCGACGATGTGTACGTTCCGAACACGCATCTGATCGGTGACGTCGGCCAGGGCTGGCCGGTGGTGATGTACCTCATGCAGTTCGAGCGCGGCGCCTACGCCTGGGGCCGTCAGGCTGATCTGCACACCCAGCTGACCGAGCTGATCCGCGACCACGCCGATGAGTTCCCGACCGACGCCGACGAGATCGTCGGCGATACCTACCTGACCCTGCTGGGGCTGCGATCGCGCTGTCGTGACACCATCGGCGAGCTGGCCGCCGGCAACGACCTCGGACCGGCGTTTTCGATCGACAAGATCCTGCTCAGTACGGCCGAGCAGACCGTGACCGAGGGCGCACGCAAGCTGCTGCACCCGCGCCTCGAACTGGCAGCTGACGACGATCCCGTCGCCGAGCTGTGGCGCAGTCGTTGGTCGTTCTCGAGGATCACCACGATCTATGGCGGTGCCGGTGAGGTGCAACGCGATCTGGTCGCCGAACGGCTCTTGGGTCTACCGAGGGGGCGATGAGCGTGGGGATGAGCGGATTCGACGAATCTGAACTGGCGCTGATCACCGCCTCGCTCCGGCACGTGCTCGACACGCAGACACCCGCAGAGGTCCCGGGTGCGCTGCTCGCAGCTGGGTGGAACGACCTCGTCGACGCCGATCCTGCGGCAGCGATCACTGCGCTGAGTGAGCTGGCGGGCCGGGCGCGCTCTGCTGCGCCGGTGCTCGACCTGGCGATCCTGCGCGGGGCCGGGATCGAAGCCGATGCCACCACGGCGGTCCTCATCGACAACGTGGCTCTCGCCGGCACCGAGCGGGCACGACGGTACGTGCGCCTCAGCGAGCGCGGCGTGACCGCAGTGGACGTCGCCGACGTACAACTGTCCCCTGCCACCGGTTTCGACCCCGCACTCGGCCTGTCGCATGCGACGTTCGTCCGCACCGAACATGCCCTACTCGGTGGCCCACCATCAGTGGCGGCGGCGATCGCAATGGGACGCCGAGCACTCGCCTCGCAGATGGTCGGAGCGGTCGACCAGATGCTCGTCGACACGCTCGCGTACGTGACCGAGCGCCACCAGTACGGCCGCGCGATCGGCTCGTTCCAAACGGTCAAGCACCGCCTGGCCGAGGTGAAGGTCGCGTCGGCCGCAGCCCAGGCGACCGTTCGAACCGCATGGGAACATGCCGACACTCCCGAGGGCGAGATACTGGCGATCGCCGCCAAGGCACTCGCCGGACGCGCCCAACAGTTGGCGTCCACGCATTGCTTCCAGGTCCACGGCGGGATCGCGTTCACGGTCGAACACGGCTTCCACCAGTGGGTCCGCCGTGGGCTCCTGCTCGACCACCTGCTCGGCGACCATCGACAGCTCACCAAGCAGCTCGGCGCCCGTCTGATCGCAGCCGGAGCGACCCCCCGAGTACCCGAACTCGCTTAGCAGCTCTCCCGTTCTGCTCAGCGTCTCGCAGAGGCGGTACTGCAGTTTGCTGAACAGAACGGGTCGAGCACCCGAGTCGGCGGCGAGCCCTCAGGGATCCGGAGGGCTCGGACCTTCGACCCGGCCCCTCGCCCAACCTGACGTTAGTGTCAGGTGATGGACCTCTCGGCCTCCGCCATCGTCGGCATCGGTCGCACCGCGTACACCCGCAAGTCGGGTCGGACCGGCATCTCGCTCGCGGCCGAAGCGATCCGCGCCGCCCTCGACGACGCCGGGCTCTCGCCGTCCGACGTCGACGGTATGACGTGCTTCTCCACCGGTGACCCGGCGAGCCCGCTGCGGGTGTCGCATGCGATCGGCCTCGACGAGATCGGCTGGAACGTCAACACCTACGCCGGCGGCAACCAGGTCGCTCTCGTCATGGCCAACGCGGCTTCGGCGATCATCACCGGCCAGGCCGAGGTCGTCGTGGTGTATCGGGTGCTCGACTCGAACGTCCGCTACGGCAAGGTGACCGGAGCGGTCGAGGTGGGCGGGTTCGAGCAGTTCGCCGCCCCGCAGGGTTACATGGTGCCGCCCCAATGGTTCGCGATGTGGGCGCAGCGCCACCAGCACGTCTACGGCTCGACCTGCGAGGATCTCGGGGCGATCGCCATCAACAATCGCGCCCACGCCGTCGCCAATGAACACGCCATCGCCCGCGACCCGCTGACGCTCGAGACGTACCTCGAGGGCCGGTGGATCGTCGAACCGTTCCGGGTGTTCGATCTTGCCTACGAAGTCGACGGCGCCGTCGCCCTGGTCCTCACCTCCGCCGACCGAGCCAAGGACCTGCGACACCCGCCCGTGTATCCGATCGGCGCCGCCGAGGGGACCGGCGCAGGAGGCATGCCCGACCTGTGGAGCGATCAGACGTCGATGTACTCGAGGATCGTGGCGCCCAGGTTGTGGGCGCGGACCGGCCTGTCGGCGGCCGACATGGACATCGCCTGCATGTACGACTGTTTCACCTATACGGTGATGGCGACGTTCGAGGACTTCGGGTTCTGCGACAAGGGTGAGGTCGGCGACTACTTCCGCGAGGGTCGCGCCACCTATGGCGGTGATGTGGTGGTCAACCCGCACGGGGGGCTGCTCTCGGAGGGTTACCTGCACGGCCTCAATCACCACTACGAGGCGGTGCACCAACTGCGGCGCGAGGCGGGCGTCCGCCAGGTCGACGACGCCGAGTTGGCCCTCGTCACGGCCGGTGCCGGCCCGTACGGAGGCGCCATCGTTTACGGAAGAGAGCGCCCATCATGACCACCGTCGACTGGTCACAGCTTCCGCCGCCGCAACCGCTCCCCGACGCCGACAGCGCAGGGTTCTGGCAAGCCACAGCGAACGGTGAACTCCGCCTGTGCCGCTGCACGAACTGCGGGCACTGGCATCATCCGCCGCTCGAGCACTGTCGTCGCTGCGCGGCGCCGACCGCTTTCGAGCCGGTCACTGGCACCGGCACGATCTACACCTTCATCGTGCAGCGCCAACCCGCCGTGGTGGGCTATTTCGACCAGGTGCCCTACGCCGTCGCGATCGTCGAGCTCGATCAGCAGCCCGGTCTGCGCCTGACCGGTCGAGTCGTCGACGTCGACATCGACGAGGTGCGGATCGGCATGCGCGTCGCCGCTCGGATCGAACCCCTGCGGGGTGGGGAGTTCCAGGTCCCCGTCTTCGCTCCGGTCGCAGTCGTGTGAAACCCGGCTGCGATGTGATGCGGCCACGCTCCGGCGCATGACCGCTGACCGGCGCGATCGTCCCGCGCCGGCGGCGGCAACACCGGCTACACCATCACAGGTGCGATTCCAGCCAGGCGCGGTCGGCATCGATGCCCGCCCGAATGGCGGCGATCGACGGTTCCCGCAGTCGAGCCTTGGTCGCCGCATGCGCCCGCGGGTCCAGCATCGTCGCCGCTACCGCCACGTCCTGAGCAGTCGCCACCACCGCATCTGGTTCCACCAGCCGGTCGAGGTAACCGGCCGTCACGGCGGACGCAGGGTCGAATACTTCGGCCAGGATCGCTGAACGCTGGGCCGCTGCCGGAGTCAGCCGCTGTCTCATCAACTCGATCGCCGTCTGCGGCATGGTCATGCCGATCGCGACCTCGTTGGCGGCGATCTTGAAGGGGCCGTCTGCACCGATGCGAGCGTCGGCGGCCAGCAACAGGAACGCTCCCATCGCCATCGCGTGGCCCGTGCAAGCGATAACGACGGGGCGCTCGGTCGTCAGCAGCCGTTCGGCCAACTCGAATCCGCCGACCACCATCTCGACCGACTCGCGCCCCCCGGCCGCGATCACCGACAGGTCAAATCCAGCGCTGAAACGGCCGAGGCGACCGGCGAGCACCACGGCCGCCCCGTCGGACTCGGCTCGATCGAGGGCGTCGTGGATCGAACGTTGCATCATCGGCGACAGTGCGTTCGCCTTGCCGTCGTCCATGGTGATCGTCGCCACCGCACCCACCAGCTCGTACTCGACCATTGCGCCTCCTCGTTCGTCTGACGATCACTGTAGGGACTGGACTTCCGGCGACAAGGAACGCGCCGGCCACCGATGCGAGCCCGGCCGGCCGGCCCCGCGACAATGGGGGGATGCTCGACCCACTGTTCGATCTGTCCGGAAAGATTGCTCTCGTCACGGGTGGCAGCCGTGGTCTCGGTTACCAGATGGTCAAGGCGTTCGCCGAGCGTGGCGCCGACTGTGTGATCGCCAGCCGCAAGATCGACAACTGTGAGACCGTGGCGGACGAGGTCCGATCGCTGGGCCGGCGGGCGTTGGCGGTGCAGGTCCACGCCGCCAAGTGGGACTCGCTCGATGCGATGGTCGACACCGTCTACGCCGAGTTCGGCCGGATCGACATCCTGGTCAACAACGCCGGGATGAGCCCCGCGATGCCGAGCCACGAGGTCACCGAAGACCTGTTCGACAGCGTGATCGGTCTCAACTTCAAGGGCCCGTTCCGCCTCGCCTCGCAGGTTGCCAAACGGATGTCAGACGGTGACGGCGGCGTGATCATCAACGTGACGTCGTCGGGTTCGTTGATGCCGCTGCCCGGCATCGTGCCGTACGGCAGCGCCAAGGCAGCCCTCAACGCGATGTCGCGGTCGCTCGCTGCCGAATACGGACCGAAGGTGCGCGTCAACACGCTCTCCCCCGGCCCGTTCCTGACCGACATCGCGAAGGCCTGGACACCCGAGAACCGCGAGCACGTCCCCAGCGCGATCGGCCGACCCGGCATCCCCGAGGAGATCGTGACCGCCGCACTGTTCCTCGCCAGTCCCGCCTCCAGTTTCACGAGCGGCGCCATCGTCCGCGTCGACGGCGGCATGAACATCGGCCAATAGTTACGAAACGTGCCAGGCACGTTTCGTAACTCGCCGCTACTTGATGACGAGGCCTTTCGGGAAGGCACCGAACAGCTTGCGCACGCCGACGCTCAACTCGTCGACCGTCAGCATCTCGCCGCTCTTCGACTCGTACTCGGCATCGAGCGTGTAGCCGTCCACCTTGATCAGCTTGTTGCCGTCGACTCGGAGCAGCTGCCCGGTCAGCCAGCCCGATTCAGCGCTGCACAGCCAAGCGACGACCGGTGACGCATTCTCTGGATCGAGACGATGCCAACCCTCGGTGCCGGCCTCCATCCCGATCGAACCGAGCATCCGTGTCGCGGCGATCGGCGAAATGCAGTTGGCGGTCACGTCGTACCGTTGCATCTCGAGCGCCTCGATCGTGGTCAGCATCGCGATCCCGGCCTTCGCCGAGGCATAGTTCGCCTGACCGACGTTGCCCCACAGCCCGGCGCCCGACGTGGTGTTGACGATTCGACCGCTCACCGGCTTGCCGGCCTTGCCCTGTTCACGCCAGTAGGCACATGCGTGACGGGCAACGGTGAACGAACCCTTCAGATGCACATTGATCACGGCGTCGAAATCGTCCTCGCTCATCGAGGTCAACATCCGGTCGCGCAAGAAGCCGGCGTTGTTGACGACGGCGTGCAGATCACCGAAACGTTCGACGGTGTCGTTGACGAGCGCTTCCATCGCACCCCAGTCGCTTACCGACGCTCCGTTGGTGACGGCGGTGCCGCCCATTGCCTCGATCTCGGCGACGACCTCGTCGGCAGGTGACAACTCGGCGTCGTCGGCCTGACCCTGGAGTCCGACATTGAGGTCGTTGACGACCACCGTGGCTCCGTTGCGCGCCAATTCGAGCGCGTGGGCTCTTCCCAGACCGCGCCCGGCCCCGGTCACGATCACGACGCGTCCATCGAGCAAGGCCATGTCACTTCCCCTTCCAGATCGGCGCCCGCTTCTCCGCGAACGCGGTCGCACCCTCGCGGGCGTCTTCGCTAGCGAACACAGGAGCGGTGACGGCGCGCACATGGCCGGCGGTGTCAGGCCCCACCTCTTCACGCATCAGGCGCTTCGTGGCCTGCACGGCGAGCGGACCGTTGGCGTTGATCAAGGCCGCCAGCGCGAGCGCGGCGTCCATCACATCAACGCCAGGAACGACGCGATTGATCAGCCCCAACTCGAGCGCCCGGTCAGCACCGAAGGTCTCACCCGTCAACCCCATCTCGAGAGCGATTTGAAGCGGAATACGGGTCGGTAGGCGGGTGCCACCACCGGCAGCGACGAGGCCGCGCTTGACCTCGGGAATACCGAACTTGGCGTGATCGGCGGCGACCACGAGATCGGCCCTCATCACCACCTCGAACCCACCCGCGACGGCGATCCCGTTGACCGCGGCGATGACCGGCTTCGGACACTCACTGAGGAGTCGAAGTCCTTCCCCGACCGGGGTCATGTCCTCGCCAGCCGCGAACGCTTTGAGATCCATCCCTGCGCAGAAGATCTTCTCGCCAGCTCCGGTGACGATGATCGTGCGCACCTCCGGGTTCGTGGCCGCATCGGCCAAGGCGTCGGCGATTCCCTGCCCGACAGCGGGATTCAGCGAGTTACCCGCCTCTGGGCGATTGATGGTGACGACCAGTGCGCCGTCTCGGTTCTCGACGAGAACGCTCATGAGTTGCATGCCTTTCGGTGGTGACAGTTACGAAACGTGCCTGGCACGTTTCGTAACTACTTGGCGAGGGGGTCGCGGGGCAGGCCCAGGATCCGCTCGGAGATGATGTTGCGAACGATTTCCGATGTGCCGCCGGCGATCGTGAGGCAGCGGTCGAACAGGTAGTGGAACTGGGCGCGGGCCTCGCCGTCGCCGATGCCGGCCTCACCGGCGATCCGCAGCGCCAGCGAACTCACTCGCTGGGCATGCTCGGCCGACAAGAGCTTGGTGATCGCACCCTCTGGGCCCGGCCCCGCTCCGATCACCGCTCGCATCACCTGTCGCAGGTTGAGCGCCGACATCGCATGGGCCTCGGCGATCGTCTCGCCGACCTCGATCTGCGTCGGACGGTCGCCGACGACGTACTTCGAGGCCAACTCGACCAGCTCGGCATCGTCGATGACGTCGCGCCCACCCTTGTTGCCACCGATCGAGACGCGCTCGTTGCCGAGCGTGGCCCTGGCGACCGTCCATCCCTGGTTGACGTCGCCGACCACGTCGTCGTCGGGAACGAACACGTCGTCGAAGAACACCTCGTTGAACAGGGCTTCGCCGGTGATCTCGCGCAGCGGGCGGACCTCGACCCCTGTGGCCGTCATGTCGATCGCGAACGTCGAGATACCGGCATGCTTCTTCGCCTCCGGGTCGGTGCGAACGGTCGCCAGCCCCATGTTGCTGTTCTGTGCGCCGCTGGTCCACACCTTCTGGCCGTTGACCAACCAGCCGCCGTCGACCCGTGTGGCCTTCGTCTGGATCGCCGCCGCATCCGAGCCGGCATTCGGCTCGCTGAACAACTGGCACCAGTAGTAGTCGCCGTCGAGGCTCGGCCGGATCCAACGTTCGATCTGTTCGTCGCTGCCGTGTTGGATCAGCGTCAACAGCACCCAGGTGCCGATGCCGAGCGCCGGACGTTCGACGTCGGGCATCTCCTCGTCGATCACGAGCTGTTCGACGGCGCTCGCGGCACGCCCGAACGGTCGCGGCCAGTGCGGCATGCAGTACCCGGATTCGATCAGCGCCGAGAGCCGCTGTTCGGCAGGGAGTGCGTCGTAGCGATCCTTGAACTGCCGAGCCTCGACCCGGAACCGTTCAGCTTCCTCGGGCAGATCGATGCCCTCATTGGCGCTTGCACCGGCCGCCACCAGTTCGGTCACGTCGCCGGCCGCGTCCCCACGGAACAGGATGTTCAGCGCCCACGCCCGACGCAGATAAATGTGGGCATCGTGTTCCCAGGTGAACCCGATGCCACCGAGAACTTGGATGTTCTTCTCGGCGCAGCGCACGAACGCCGGCATCGCCTGCGTGGCCGCGACCGCACCCGCGAGGCGACCCTGTTGGCCACGGCCGCCGGCACGGGCGGCATCCCATGCCACTGCAGCAGCGAGCTCGGCATCGACCGCCATGTTGGCGAGATGGTGCTTGACCGCCTGGAACGAGCCGATCGTGCGACCGAACTGCTCGCGTACCTTGGCGTACTCGAGGGCCATCTGGAGGGTTGCAGCTGCACCACCAGCTGCCTCGGCCGCAGCGAGCGACCTGACGATCGCCGTCGCCTCTGCCGCGCCACCGACGATGATCTCGACATCGCCGAGATCCAGCTGGTCGGCCGCGAGGCGCCACATACGGCGGGTCGGATCGATACCGCCGACGGGGACCATGTCGCCCGGCGCCGTGGACACGATGGCGACATCGTCACCGCGACACACCACGACGACCGCAGCGTGGCCACCACCGAGCACCAGGGCATCGGCACCCGACAGCGCGATCGCACCCAACGTCGATCCATCGGCCAGACCGGGCAGCAGCGCCGCCCGCTGCTGTTCGGACCCGAGCGCATCGATGACTGCCGAGGCCATCACGGTGGGCAGGAGCGGCCCCGGTGCGCACGCACCGGCCATCGCCTCCAGAACGACCATCACCTCGGCCAGGCCGTAACCGGATCCGCCGTACTGCTCGGGAAGGTGGAGTCCGAGCCATCCCATCGAGACGAGTTCATCCCAGTAGGAGGGCAATGGCTCGGTGTCGGCATCGAGCAGACCGCGCGCCTCGGCGAGCGCCCCGCGCTCGACCAGGAACGATCGGGCGACGTCGGCCAGCTGCTGGTGGTCGTCGGTCAGTGCAATCGGCATCGTGATGTCCTCGTCGGTGGGGTGAAACGTTGGTGCGCGGGGTCAGTCGCCGATGAAGTTCGGGGGGCGACGCTCGACGAACGAGGCGACTCCCTCATACCGGTCATCTGTTGTGGAAATGAGGGCCGTGGCGTTGCGTTCGTCCTCGAAGGCCGTCGCCATGTCAGACGACAGCGAGCGTCGGTAGAGGCGCTTGGTGAGTCCGAGCGTACGCGTCGGCCCTGTCGCCAAGCGCTCGGCCAGACCGAGTGCGGTGGGCATCACGTCGTCGCCGGGCACGCATCGGTTGATCAGACCCCAGGCGTCGAGATCGGCCGAGGTGAGCGTGTCGCTCAACAGCGCGATCTCGTTGAGGCGATGGAACGGGATGATCCGCGCCAGGAAATACGAATCACCGGCATGCGGCACCATGCCGCGCCGGGCGAACACGTGGGTCCAACGGGCATCGGCATCGGCGACGACGAGGTCGCCGAGCAACGCCAGTGTCCAACCCAACCCGGCGACCGAACCGTTGACGGCGGTGATGACCGGCTTCTCGACCTCCCAGAGCGCCTGGGTGAGCTGCCGAAAATCGTCGGTGGCGTACCGGTAGTCGAGGGTGCTCGGCTTGGGAGCGTTGGGGTCGCCGACCACATCGGCACCGGTGCAGAACTTGCCGTCCACACCGGTCCACAGGATCGCCCTGATCGAGCGGTCGACGTTGGCGTCGGTCAGCAGTCGCGTGAGCTCCCGAGCAGTGACGTTGTCGATGGCGTTGTGTCGCTCGGGTCGCGCGAGGCGCACGATCACCACCCCGTCGTCGCGACGTTCGATGTCCAAGCCTGCAGATTCCACGCGGTCCCCGTTTCTCTTCGTCCCCGACGCTCATCTGACGCTACTGTCACCTGTGGTACCCAGTCCAACCGCAGACGAAAGCGAGCACGACATGCCCGGACTCCTCGAGGGAAAGATCGCACTGGTCACCGGTGCCGGCCACGGCATCGGCCGCGGCCACGCAGTCGAGCTGGCCAAACACGGGGCCACCGTGATCGTCAATGATCTCGGTAGTTCGGTCAGCGGCGAGGGCAACGGACGCGACGCCGACGTGGTCGTCGACCTCATCACGTCACGCGGCGGTACCGCCTCCGCCAACTACGGCGATGTCAGCAACGAGGCGCAGGCCACCGAAATGGTGCAGCAGGCGATCGACACGTACGGCAGGATCGACATCTTGGTGAACAACGCCGGGATCGTGCGCGACCGGGCGGTCTGGAACATGTCGGCCGACGACTTCGACCTCGTGATGAATGTGCACGTCCGGGGCACCTGGCTGACGTGCCGGGCCGCTGCGCAGCATTGGCGTGAACGCGCCAAGGGCGGAGACGGCAACGTGGGCGGGCGGATCATCAACACCACCTCGGGCGCCGGTCTGTTGGGCAACTTCGGGCAGACCAACTATGCGACCGCAAAGGCGGCCATCGTCGGAATGACCCTGACGCTCAACCTCGAACTGTCGAAGCTCGGCGTCACCGCCAACGTGATCGGTCCGGGTGGGATCACTCGGATCTCCGGCACGCTGCACCCCGAGGCCGTGCGCGAGCCCGACGAGATCCCCGACGACGAATTCGATCCGTTCGATCCCTCGCTGTGCTCGCCCGTGGTCGCTTGGCTGTGCAGCGACGAGGCGGGTTACGTGAGCGGTCAGGTCATCCGCGCGATGGGTGAACACATCCATCTGATGGGTGGCTGGACCGAAGAGGTCACCCTCTCCAACGGCCGCAAGCGCTGGGACGCCACGAAGCTGGGCGATTTGTTCGCCGTCGATGTCTTCAAGACCAAGGCCCCCGGCCTGCGACTCGGTGGCTGACCCCTAGTTACGAAACGTGCCTGGCACGTTTCGTAACTAGGGGCGGGAGAGCAGGAGTTCGGCGAGGTGGGCCGGTTCGCTCATCATGATGTTGTGGCAGGTGTCGACCTCGACCACCTCGTCGACATTGCCGAGGTTGGCGATGAACTCGCGCTGGAGCGCTGGCTTGAGGGAGTTGTCCTGCATCGTGAGGATCCAGGTCGTCGGCAGATCGGGCATGTTCGAACGGTCGACCATCTCCTTGGTGATCACCGCGCTCTCGGGTACGAGCTCTGCGACCACCTGACGCTTCTGCTCGTCGGTCATCCCGTTCGCGAACATCCACTTCGCAGCAGGCCCCGGCAGCGGCTTGGACACCTTCACGAACCTCGACATGGCACCGGCGATCCAGCTGACCGGTGGCTTCAAGGTCGACATGACCGTCTTGCCTTGCGGCGGCACACAGCAGGCGATGTACACCATGTGAACCACGCGATCGGCACCGAGCACCTCGGCGACACCCGGCAACGTGATGCCCGCCATCGAGTGGCCGACCAGCACGATGTGATCGGCACCGTTCTCGTCGATCTGACGAATGGTGCTGCTGACACACTGATCGATCGTGAGTGCGGCGAGGTCGCCCGGCTCGTCGCGCCGTCCGGGCAGATCGACCGCCAGCGACGCCACGTCGGGGTCGGTGCGCCGCATCGCGTCGATCGTCGGCTGCCAACAGGTCGCCGTGTGCTGGCCGCCGTGCACGAACACGAAGGTAGGTGAACTCGTCATGGATTCATCCTGTCAGTCGTGACGACCGAGGACCAGGGCGTCGACCGCCACCACTCCGTCAGGGCCGACGATCAATGGGTTGAGGTCGATCGAGTCGATCCAGTTGCCATGCAGGCGCCATAGCCGATCGAGGCCGACCACCACGTCGGCCACCCGGTCGACCGGCCAGGGACGCTGCCCACGAAGCCCGGCGACCGCCCCGGTGACCTCCTCGGCCAGTGCTCGAGCCCCCGGCTCGTCGAGCGGGAGGAAACGACCGCTGACCTGCCTGGTCACCTCGACCAGTACCCCGCCCAGTCCGAGCAGTGCGATCGGCCCGAGGTTCGAGCCCGTCTGCAGCCCTCCGAACGCCTCGCCGTGGCCGCTGACCAGCGCCTGCACCGCCACTGTCGGTGGCACACCGTGCTCGGCGGCGATCGCTCGCAGCTCGGCGACCGTCGGAACGAGGGCACTACGTGACACCCCGACGCGAACGCCGTCGAGTTCGGTGCGATGGGGCACGTCAGCGAGCTTGACGACCAACGAGTCCCCCAGGTGCTCGGGCACCGACTCACCAGTGTCGTCACCGATCAGCACGGCCCACGGAGCGACCTCGATGCCGACCGACTCCAACAACCTCATCGCGTCGGCGAAGCCCAGCATCGGACCCGCCTCGCCGTCGATCAGTGCCGGCCGTTCGCCCTTGGCGCGAGGCCCAACCGGGGGCATGTCGCGTGACACATGACCGCAGAACTGGTTCATCGTGTCGACGGCCCGGTAGACCGACTCGACGCCGCGCCCGAACAGCAGGCCCTGATCACGCCACTGCGACACCCAGCTGCCGATTCCGGTCGCCTCGACCGGGCTGACGAGGAACGGGATGTCGGCTCGCCGGGCTGCGTTGGCGAACGGTCCGAGCAATGTCGTGCTCCATCCTTCGTCGGCTTCGCCCGTCCACCAGCCGAGCACGAGCGCGTCGACGGCGCCGGCATAGGTGTCGAACACCTCTTCCATCAACTCCGCCTTGGTCATCATGAACCCGGTCAGGTCGAGCGGATTGACCGTGTCGCCCGGTATCCGCTCGCGAACCCACGCCTCGATGTCCGGCAGCGGCGGGAGCTCGGCGTCGTAATTGGTCGACGGGTCGTCGGCCAGGTCGGTGGCGAGAGTGGCGACCCCACCCGACGTGGTGATGATGCCGATCCCGCCGATCCGGTGATGACGAGACGATGGGAGTTGCACGAACAGTTGGGCGCGGTCGAGCAGATCGTCGATGTCGCGAGCCCCGATGATGCCGTGCTCGCGGAACGCCATGTCGTAGACCCAGCTCTCGTCGGCGATCGCACCGGTGTGGGACTGCATGATCCGGCGGGCACGGTCGGAGCGA
This sequence comes from Acidimicrobiaceae bacterium, assembly GCA_024641005.1. Classification (GTDB taxonomy): domain Bacteria; phylum Actinomycetota; class Acidimicrobiia; order Acidimicrobiales; family Ilumatobacteraceae; genus Ilumatobacter. The sequence goes on along the minus strand of JAHEDX010000001.1, from coordinate 91,114 downwards.
CCGAGCTTGAGGGCGATCACCGGCTTGCCCGACGCACGTGCCGCCGCGACCGAGGCGAAGAACTCGGCCGGTCGCCGCACGGTCTCGATCACGAGACAGATCACCGAGGTGTGGGGATCATCCGCCAGTACGGCGACGTGATCGGCGAGGTCGCAGACCGCCTCGTTGCCCGACGACACGGCGATCGAAACACCGAGCGCCCGCTCGTTCGCGGCAGCGAACGCCGATCGGACGAGGAATCCGCTCTGCGACACGATGCTGACCCCGCCTGCCGTGTCGATGCCGGGGACCGGCAGGTCGAGCCGGCCGCCCGTGAACAGATTGGCCCCGAGCGACACGTTCTTGAAGCCGGCGCAGTTCGGCCCGACGACGGCGATGCCGGTGTCGGCCGCGATCCGCAGCAGCCGAGCCTGCAGGTCGGCGCCGGCCTCACCCGCCTCGACGAAGCCGGCGGCGGCGACGACCACTCCCCCGCAGCCGAGATCGGCAGCCTGCTCGACGACGTCGAGCGAACGTTCGGCGTTGACGAGCGACAAGATGGCGTCGATCGGCTCGCCGAGCGAGTCGACGGCGGCCGCGAGGTCGGCGTGCGCGGTCCGTCCGTACAACGTGTCTCGGCGCGGGTTGACGAGCTCGACCTGACGACCGGCCTCGATCATCGGGATCACCGAGTTGTTCGACATGCCGAGTTGTTCGTTGGCTCCGACGACCGCCACCGTGCGGGGGGCGAGCATGCGGGCCAGATTGGCGCGGAGATTCACGATGTCCTCCAACTCTCGGTTCGGTGATCCGTTTGGGGGATCTCCGACTGCCACAGGAGGTGTGCCGTGTTCATCGCGTCCGACCGTAACCGCCCACGAATTTCCATTCCGTGTCGACCCCCACACCTACCAGTTGTGCCGCGCCCAGCGAGTACCTCACCACGGGACCACGCCCTGCTCGTCGAAGAAGCATCCGGTCGGGCCATCATCGGCGATCAGCACGGCAGCGAGAACCGGCTCGGCGCCGTCGATCGGGCGGCGCGTCGCCCTGCCCTGGGTCATCGGGGTGTTCACCGGCCCCGGATCGACAGCGTTGATCCGCAGCGGCGTCTCGCGGAACTCGTTGGCGAACAACACGGTCACCATGTTGAGCGCCGCTTTCGAGGTCGAATAGCTGATCAGCGGCCGCTCCTGGTACTTGCTGCCCGGCGTGGTGGCGAATGTCAATGACCCGAGGCCGCTCGACAGATTCACGATGCGTGGATGAGGTGATCGCAGCAGCGCCGGCAACATCGCCTGGATCATCCGGATCGTTCCGATCACATTCGTGTCGAGCGTCGCCTGGATGTCGTCGATCGAGGCGCGACTCGGTGGCGACGGGTGATGCTCGAGCTTGATCGCTGCATTGTTGACCAGGATGTCGAGATCCCCGATCCGCCCCGCAGCCCCGGCGACGGATGCGCTGTCGGCGATGTCGACCACGAACGGCTCCGCGAGGCCTCCCGATCCGACGATCTCGGCGACGACCTCGTCGGCCGCCTCGCGGATCCGGGCCCCGACCAGCACGCATGCTCCGAGAGCGGCCAAACCCTCGGCGATCGATCGCCCGATCCCACGGTTGGCGCCCGTGACCAGCGCTGTCGTGCCCATCAACGGTCGGCCGGTCGTCACGAGCGGCCTGCGAGGTGGAGAGCAAAGGTCGAGCACAACGAGCGCAGGTAGGCCATCGTGAGCGCGTCGAGTGGTGACTCGGTACGTCGGACCAGTCCGAGGTGACCCCACGTCGACCCAGCGACCGCGATCGGGACGAAGTGACAGGCTCGAAATCCGTCGGCAGCAATCCAATCGACGGTCGAGCGGTACTGCTTCTTGACCGCCCGAACGTCGGCGAACTGCACGACCTCGCCGGACAGCACACTCTGGGCGCTGGCGAAGGACGGATCGAGCGGGATCCCGTCGGCCACCTTGTCCATCCACGACTCGGACATGCGTCGGGCCGCCATCAGACGCATCCGTTTGCCGTCGATCCGGAACACGGCGAGGCCGTCGGCGATCCCAGCCGCATCGACGAGTCGAACGAGGGTGTCTGCGGCAGCGCGATCGTCGGTTGCGGTCGCCAGCGCATCGGCCAGCTCAGCGATCGAGCCGAGGAGCGGGGTGACATCGGCATTGACCGCATGGTCGGTCAACGCATCGGCCTCCTCGGTGACGTTCGCGACGAACCTGTATCCACTGCCCCTCACCGAGGCGATGTAGCTCGGGTCGGACGCCTCGTCGCCGAGCTTGCGACGAACCCGGTTGACGATGATCCGCAGCGCGTTCCGCCCATCTGACGGAGCAGGGTCCCACACCCGACGCACGATCGTCGTCACCGGCAATGTCACCGACGGGCGGCTCATCAGGAACGTCAGCAGGTCGAACTCGGTGGGCGACAACGCCAACGGTTCACCGGCCAGCGTGCACATCCGAGTCCACAGATCCACCTGGAGTTCGCGTGCTCGCAGGTAGCGCACTCCCGGACCACGCCGTCGGTCGGCGCGCCGGAACACCGCTGCCAGCCGGGCGAGCATCGTGCGGCTCGGCTCGGACACCGGACAGACGGCGTCGACGCCGGCCTTGATCAGGGTGACGACCTCATCGGCGTCATCGGCCAGCACCGCCACGGGAACGTCGGTGAGGTCACGGATCTCGTCGACCGCCCGCCAACGGAATTCGTGGTCTCCGCCGACGACCACCAACGAGACCCGCCGGATCGACGCCAGCCAGCGGGCGCGAGCGACGTCGTCGGCGGTGATGAACGACCAGTCTGCGATCCGCATCGCCTCGTCGAGGCCGTTGTCCTCCCACCAGGCAGAGCGACCGACGAGCAGCACGGGCGCATCGGGACGGATCGGGCGGCGGCGGCGCTCGGCCAGCAGATCACGTTGGACTCCTGACCCGCTCGCCGGCACACTCACGGCCACCGAATCTAACAGTGCTGTCAGCTACCGTGGTCGGCGGAGGCCGCATGGTTGGCCACGCCGACGCCACAAGGAGGACCGGGATGGAACTCGACGAGATCACGTATTCGACCGTCGGCGCTGTCGCCACCATCACGCTCGACCGCCCGGCGATGCTGAATGCCATCTCCGCGCGGCCCGGTGGCACCCGTGATCAGATCATCCACGCGATCGAGCTGGCCGAGTCCGACCCAGAGATCGGATGCGTCGTGATCAATGGAAATGGCCGCGCATTCTGCGGCGGCGGCGATCTGACGGGCAACGCGCGACGACAGACACTCGACGAACACCGGGCGTTTCTCGAGTCGGCCAACGCCTTCCATGAACGTCTGGCGGCAAGCCGTGTTCCCACGATCGCTGCCGTGCACGGATACTGCTTGGGTGCCGGCGTGCTGCTCGCGGTGGCGTGCGACTTCGTCATCGCCGGCGACGATGCCAAGTTCGGCTTCCCCGAGGGTCGGCTGGGGCTCGTCGGTGCTGCGGTGCTGACACCGTTGCTCGGCCGGCAGTGGGCCAAGTTCTTGATGCTGACCGGCGAAAACGTGGATGCCGCGACCGCCTGCCGGATCGGCCTCGTGCTGACGGTCGAACCCGCCGATCAGCTCACCGGACGTGTCGCCGAACTCGCCGGCCGCATCGCTCGCATGCCGGGCGAGTCGGTCGAGCTGAACCGGCGAGCGATCGACGCCGTCGCCGACGCCGCCGGCGAGGCCGCCGCTCGGAGGACAGCGGTCGAGCACGATGCCGACACACTGGCGGCGAGCGATCGTGCATGTGCACCCGACGGTCGCACCTTCCGCCAGATCATCGACGCCGAAGGCATGGACGGCCTCAAACGCGCCCGCGCCCAGCAGTACTCGGATCCATGGCTGGCGGCACCCGGCTGATGGAACGGATCGAAGGCCGCACAGCATTCGTCACCGGCGCGGCGAGCGGGATCGGACTCGCGATCACCGAAGCGCTCGTCGCCGCCGGCGCCCGAGTTGCGATGACCGATTGGCATGTGGAAGAGCTGGCAGCCCAGTCGGCGCGGCTCGGCACGGCAACGTTGGCTCAACGACTCGACGTCACGGACCGGACGGGCTGGGCTGACGCCAAGCAGCGGGTCGAGAACGAGTTCGGTCCAGTCGACATTCTCGTCAACAACGCCGGCATCGGCCCCACGATCGGCACGCTCGCCGACATGTCACCCGAGTCGTTCGACCGGATGATCGCCATCAAGCTCACCGGCACCTTCAATGGCGTCCACACCTTCGCCGCCGACATGGGCGAGCGAGGTGACGGCCACATCGTCAACACGGCGTCGATGGCCGGGCTCATCGCGAGCCCGAAGTTGGGCGCCTACACCGCATCGAAGTTCGGGGTCGTCGGCCTCAGCGAGGTGCTGTGGGCCGAGATGGCACGCCGCGGTGTCGGCGTGTCGGTGTTATGCCCCGGGATGGTGCGAACCAACCTGGCCGCGAATCTCACTGGCGATCACCCGGGTCAGAGCGACGCGCCTCGCGACAACCCGATGGCCGACGGGATCGATCCGGCGATCGTCGGTCGGCAGGTGATCGACGCGATCCGCAACAACGAGCTGTACGTCATCACCCACGCCCAGTACCGCCCGCTCGTAGCCGAACGGGTCGACCGCCTACTTGCCGCGTTCGACACCACGTCCTGAGTTACGAAACGTGCCAGGCACGTTTCGTAACTCAATCGAGCCAGGCGGCGATGACGTCCAATGCTTCGGCTAGCAACTCGGGCTGGTTCTCGAAGTAGTGGGTGCCGCCCGTGACGAAGTGGAGGTCGCGACGCGACGACGCCGTCGCAGCGTCGTACATCTGCTGAGCCATGGCCGGCAGCACGGTCGGGTCGGCGGTGCCGAGCACGATCAGGAACGGTGACGTGATGGCGGGCAACCACTTGAACGAATCGGCCATCGTGTGATCGATCGACCATTGATTCAGGAATGAGCGGCAGCTGCTCGACCGGCTGATCATCGCCGGTAGATAGTTGGCGACCGTGGGCGCGCCATGCAGCGTCACGCCGATCTGACGATCGCTGGGGTCGATGTTGCCGTCGAGGAATCGCAGGTCGGCGCCCGTGCCCTGGATCGTGAAGGCGATGTCCTCGAGACCTTTCGGGGCGTCGGGCGATGTGGCCAACCAGTCGAGCTGCTGTTCGCACCACGCCGCGATCCGTCTGTTGCGGGCGACCTGTGCAGCGCGGTACCGCTCGATGAACTCGGCGCTGAACGGCGGGGCGTTGTCGGGGTGGTACATGTCGAGCGCCGGATCCCGATCGAACGGGTGGAGCTCGTCGTGGATCGAAGGATCGAGCCATTCGGTGCTCAGTCGCGAGCGTGACGGATGCGCATTGAGGGCGATGATCGCGTCGACGGGGCGCAGTCCCGCCTTCGTGAGATCGGGCCCGCCACCGGCCGGCGCCGACACCGTGGGTTCGAGCGCCTGGGCCTGGTAGTAGGGCACGATCGAGGCGCCACCGGAGTTACCGATCAGAACGACCCGTTCGTAACCGATCGAGTACAGGTGATCGACCATCGCTCCCATGTCGAGCAGGCAGTTCTCCATGATCAACGTCGAGTCGTTGCCGACATAGCGGGTCGTGAAACCGATCGCTCCGAATCCGCGGTCGGCCAACCCGTTGAGGGCGTAATGCCCGAGGAAGTTCGCTGTCGGATGGCAGATCATGATCGCCGTCGACGGGCGGGCACCGACCTGTTTGACCTCGCTCGCCCACACGGTGCGGGCCATACGCGCCACACCCGAATACACATCGACCGTGGTCGAAGCCTCGGTGCGGGCGCCGAGCAAGTTGCGTTCGAGCGGTGCAGACATCGATCTCTCCATCAGACGGGTTCGGGTAGTTCAAGTAGCCGGTCGAGCCAGAGCCCCGGCATGCCGAACGTGTGGGACAGCAGCTCCATCCGCTTCACGTACAGGTGCACATCGTGCTCGTGGGTGAAGCCCATCCCGCCCATGATCTGCAACGTCGCACCGGTCGCAAACTCGGCTGCCGCAGCGGCGGTTGCGTGAGCTGTCAGTGCCTGGAACTCGGCGTCGGCACGACCCTCGTCGACCGAAAGAGCACCGAACAAGCTCTGTGAATAGGCGAGTTGGGCCTGCACGGCCATGTCGGCACACGGATGCTTGATCGCCTGGTTGACGCCGATCGGCTTGTCGAACTGCACACGGTTGATGGCGTGTTCGGATCCGGTGTCACGCGACCACTCGACGATGCCAGTGAGCAGGGCCGCTGCGAGCACGTGTCCCCGCAACTCGACAGGATCGACCTCCGAGGCCACCGATGACACCGGCCCGACGCCTGTACCGACAGCGCGGTGCAGTCGGGTTGTCGGATCGACGCAGGGCACCTCGGTCACGTCGCTCAACGATGACACCGCCACCAATGCCGCGATCGTTGGTGTCACGGTGAGCACCAGGCCGTCGGGATCGGCGTCGACCAGTTGCACCTCGCCAACGATCGAGCCGTCGGGGCCGATCGCGTCGAGCGAACCGGGGATCACGAGCCCGACCCGGCGGCCTCCGGCGATCTCGTCGGAGAGACCTTGATGACCGCCGAACGAGGCGACGCGTGCAGCGAGCACGGTCGACAAGAACGGGCCGGGAGCCAACCGGCGTCCGATCTCACGGAACAGCAGCACCTCGTCGGCGAGACCGCATCCGATGCCGTTTCGGTCCTCGGGGAGCCCGAGCGCGAACCAGCCGAGCTCGGCCGCCGCCGACCAGGCGGCGGCGCCGACGGCCGGCAGCTCACCCGACTCGAACAGCTCTCGAGTGCGGGCGATCGAGATCTGGTCGGCGAGGAAGGTTGCCGACGAGTCGATGATCTCGACCTGTTCCGGGGTGGGCAGCAGATCCATCAGTTCGTCCTGTTCGGCTCGTTCGTCACGTTCGTCCGGGTCGCCGTCATCGGGGGAGGCCGAGCACGCGTTCGCCGATGATGTTGCGTTGGATCTCCGAGGTGCCGCCGCCGATCGACGTCGAATACGCGATCAAGTGCTTGTCGATCCACTCGGTGTCGTCCTCGTCGACGGGGATCGCCAGCGAGCGCGTTCCGAGGATCTCGATCCCCAGCCGGTACACACGTTTGGCGAGATCGGCGTAGTGCAACTTCATCATCGACCCCTCGGGGCCGGGCTGATCACTGTTGGCGTTCTTGGAGATCCCGAGATAGGTCAGCGAGCGAAGAGCGGCACAGTCGGCGCGAGCCCGGGCCAGCCGCTTGGCGAGCGAGTCATCGTCGATGACCGGCCGACCGTTGATCGACCTGCGGCTGCGAGCGAGCTCGATCAGCTCCTCGACGCTGGCCGCCAGCTGGACCTGACTGATCGTGAACGCGGTACCGCGTTCGAACGCGAGGGTCGACATGGCGACGCTCCACCCGTTGTCGATGTCGCCGACCACGTTGGCGAGCGGGATCCGGACCTCGTCGTAGAACACCTCGTTGAAGTCGGCACCGCCCTCGATCGTGCGAATCGGGCGGATGTCGATACCCGGCGACTTCATGTCGCAGATCACCCACGTGATGCCCTTGTGTTTGGGCACGTCGTTGTTCGTGCGGACCAGGAGCTCCTGATAGTCGGAGTGATCAGCGAAGCTGGTCCAGATCTTCTGGCCAGTGACGACGAGCTGGTCGCCGTCGACGACCGCCTTCGTACGCAGGCTGGCGAGGTCGGAGCCGGCCTCGGGTTCGCTGAAACCCTGGCACCAGACGACCTCACCCTTCAGGATCTTGGGCAGGTGGAACGACTTCTGCTCATCGCTGGCGCGCGCCATCAGAGTGGGACCCGCGTGAGCGAGGCCGACGAACCGGGTGTCGATCGGGCGCATCCCGGTGCGGGCGTACTCTTCGAACCAGATCAGCTGTTGGATCAGTGGCAGGTCTCGACCGCCGTACTCGACCGGCCACGCGACATTGCCCCACCCGGCTTCGTACAACTTGCGTTGCCAGGCCAGGTCGTAGTCGCGAACCGCCCGGCCGAGTTTCGGGCGGCGCTCGGTAGGGGCATTGGCGGTCAACCAGGTTCGAGCCTCGTCGCGAAACGCCACGTCTTCCGCGGCGAACCGGAGATCCATCAGGCAAAGCCCTCCAACGAGAACAGGTCGATCGCATTGCCGCGAACGATCTTGTAGATCTCGTCGTCGTTCAACCCATCGAGCAGCCTGGCGGCGACGTGCTGCGTGTCGGGCCACGTCGAATCGCTGTGCGGGTAGTCGGTCTCGAACGTGATCCGGTCGATGCCGATCTTGTCGCGCATGTCGATGCCGGTCTGATCCTTGAAGAAGCACATCCACATGTTGCGATGGAAGTAGGTCGACGGCGGTTCGGGGATGTGCTTGGTCTGCGCCCACCCTTGATTGTCCTCCCACACATCGTCGATTCGCTCGAGGATGTAGGGCAGCCAACCCATCTGGCTCTCGGCGTAGGCGAGCTTGAGGTTCGGAAACCTCACCAGCAGGCCTGACCAGAGGAAGTCGACGACCGACATCATGGCCCCACCGAAGCCGAGCGTCGCAGTGACGGACGGGGGCGCATCCGGTGAGGTGGCGGGCATCCGCGATGACGAGCCGATGTGCATGCAGACGGTCGTGTTGGTCTCTTCACACGCCCGGAAGACCGGGTCCCAATAGCCGGAGTGGATCGTGGGTAGGCCGAGGTGCGCAGGGATCTCGCTGAACGCCAGGGCGCGCACGCCGCGGGCGGCGTTGCGTCGCACCTCGGCCGCGGCGAGTTCGGCATCCCACAAGGGGATCAGGCAGATCGGGATCAGCCGGCCGTTCGAGTCTCCACACCACTCGTCGACCATCCAGTCGTTGTACGCGATCACACAGGCGAGGCCGAGTTCCTTGTCGGTCCCTTCACTGAACGTTTGCCCGCAGAAACGAGGGAACGTCGGATAGCACGCCGACGCCTCGACATGATTGACGTCCATGTCCTCGAGTCGGGCCTTGGGGTCGTAGCACCCCGGACGCATGTCGTCGTAGGTGATCGGGGTCATCGTCATCTCGTCACGGGGGTATCCGACAGCCGCGACCATCCGTTTGTGCGTGTAGACGAGGTCCTCGTACACCCAGGTGTCGCACTTGTCGGGTGACGCGTCGTCGAAGACTTCCTTGTAGACGGCAGCGCCTTCGAACGCGATGCTGGCGACGCCGCGCCGTTCGACCCGAGGGCCGGCTTCACGGAATTTGGCCGGCAGCCATCGTTCCCACAGGTCGGCCGGCTCGACGACATGATCGTCGACACTGATGATCTTCGGGATGCGCGATGGGTCCATGCTGGCGGTCTCCAAGTCTGTGGTCGGGGGTCAGTCGATGCCGTGATGCCCGGCGTCGCTCAGCCCGGCGTCGCGCCGGTGGCTGCGTTCGCGGGTCAGGTCGGCGAGCACCGCGGCCATGTCTTGGCCGCTCGACTTGGCGCGGGCCTTGACCTCGTTCCATTCGGCCAGCGAGGCGCGGGCAGCTTCGGCGTCGTCGTTCCATTTGGGATCGGTCGGGGTGGTGATCTCGAGCCGGTTCCCATCGGGATCACGAAAGTAGATGCTGTAGATGATCCCGTGATCGACGGGGCCCAGCAGGTCGATGTCGTTGGATGACAGCCAGGCTGCCCACGCATCGACCTCGTCGGTCGAGTCGACCTGCATCGCGAAGTGCCGGAATGTCCCGTAGGCAGGGTGAGAATCGGCGCTGGGCTGGGGAAGTTCGGGGGCCTCGAAGAAGGCGATCGTCGAACCGTCGGCCATCCGGAAGAACGAATGGAAGTACGGGATCGGCTCGCCGGTCGACGGGATCTTGTCGTCGAGCACGGCGGCGACGAGTTCCATGCCGAGCAACCCGGAGTAGAACTCGGCGGTCGCTGCCGTATCGCTGCAGATGAACGCCGCATGGCTGAGCATCGCCGGCTTTCCAGGCAGCCCCGCTGGGGTGTTGGTCATGCTCAGCACCGTACGACACCCAACATTTCCAAACCATGTCGACAGTGACGAAACGTGCCAGGCACGTTTCGTAAGTTGCGAAAGGTGCCTGGCACGTTTCGCAACTAGAGCGTTGACCAGTGATCGAGGATCTGCTGTGTGGGGGCGACGAGAGCGACGTTGCGGATCGTGTACTTGAGCAATGCCTCGACGTATTCGGGCGGGTCACCGGCGATCGCGTCGCTCGGCACGATCACCCGGTAACCGAGGTTCATCGCCTCGATCGCAGTGCCGTTCACGGCGATGTTGGCGGAGACACCCGTCAGGATCACCGTCGTGATCCCGAGGTTGCGCAGGTACGCGTCGAGGGGTGTCGTGTAGAAACCCGTCATGCCGTGTTCTCGACCGATCACGATGTCTCGTTCGTGCGGTCGCAACGGCTCGACGATGTCGCCGTGCACGAAGAACTCGCTGCCGTCCTTGACCGCTCGACTGATCATCAGGTTGGTGGCCCGACCAAGCCCGTCGGAGCGACGCTCATCGGTGACATAGAACACCTGGGCCCCGACGCGGCGGGCCTCGCCGTACAGCGTCGCCAACCGATCGACGAGGCCGATCGCTTCGGCATTGCGGGCGATACCCGGAATCATCGCCTGTTCGGGCACGAGCAGGTTCTCCTGCACCTCGAGCGCGACGACTGCAGTCGTCGCCGGGTCGAGGTAGGGGCTGAGATCGAGCGGCACGGTGGGTTCCTTTCAGGGGTCGAGGTTCAGAGTGTGGCGACGGCATCACCGGCTCGTCGAGCGAGGGCCGGCAACGAGCAGATGCCATCGGCGAAGAACCGCATCCGGCCGACGCCGAGTCTGGCCATCGCCTGCACCCTTGCCGGCGTGGTGAAGCCCCAGCTGGTGATCTCGAGCGAGTTCGACGGCATGTGGCTCAGCTGCCGCCGTTGTGCATCGTCTCGCCGCCCGAGCGACGCGCCATCTCGTCGCGCAACTGGGGCGCGAGTGGATAGGCGCCCTCGCCCGGAACGAAGTGCCGGCGGGGCTGTCGACCAACCGTGAGCAGCTTGATCGTGTCGTGGTCGTCGAGCTCCGTGAACTGGCGCTTCACCATTTCGGCGCCGCTCTGCTGACCCCATCGGTTGACGTTGCCGAGCCAGGCCTGGGTGCCGTACGCAGGCCATCTGATGAACCGCCGACATCGTTGAGATCGAGCCGCACCCGAAGTTTGGTGGTGTGGCTGTTCTTGCACTCGAGCTCGTCGAAACCACGGACGACGATCCCTGGGTAGCGGTTCACCAACAGTCCGGTCAACCACTCGGGGGTGACGTCGTCGAGGTGCCGCGGGAGTGGCTCGGTGCGGGCCGGATAGGGCCGGTCGCTCGGCAACTCAGTCCTCGGCCATTTCCCAGTGCTGGCACCACCACTCGGCCCCGACCAGCATCTGGAACTTCTCGTGCCAGCAGTACGCCATCGATTCGCCCGGCTCGAGGTAGTAGTAGCAGTTACCACAGCCGTCGCCATCGACCGGGGTGCTGCGCAGAGCGGTGACCTTGATGAGGCGTTGTACTGCCTCGAACCGCTCCTCGTCGACGATCGGCTCATCGCTCATGTGGCCACCGCGTGAAGACCGAGTGGAGCGACCATCATCGCCCGCATGCCTCGGAACAGGGCGTTCGGGCTGTACTCGAACTCTTGGTCGGGCACCAGTTCGATCGCCGGTGTCAACGTGGTGAGCAGGTCGAGCACGATCCTGACCTCCATCCGTCCCAGCGCGGCCCCGAGGCAGAAGTGCGGGCCCTTGCCGAACGCCAGGTGCAGTTCGGCGTTCTCGCGGGCGACCTCGAACACGTCGGGGTCCTCGAAGTGGGCCGGGTCATGCGCGGCCGCGGCAAAACACATCATCACCTTGCCGCCGGCAGGAATCGCGACGCCTCCGACCTCGGTGTCGACCTTGGCGATCCGACGATGGTTGAGCACCGGTCCGTCGAAACGCAGGATCTCCTCGACGGCGTTGGGGATCAGCGAGGGATCGTCGATCAATGCCTTGAACTGATCGCGGTTGCTGAGCAGCGCCCGCATTCCGTTGCCGATCGTGTTGGTCGTGGTCTCGTGGCCGGCGAGGGCCATCGAGTAGATCATGTTGACGATGTCGAAGTCGTTGAGCTGATCGGGCTTCTTGTCGGCCAGGTCGAGCAGGTCGGAGGTCATGTCGTCGGCGCGCTGGGCACGGCGCGCTGCCACGTGGTCCTCGCAGTACTTCCAGAACGCCACGATGATCTCGGCGATCTCGACCTGCTCGGCATCGCCGAGACGCCCGTAGGTGAGCAGCACCCGCTTCGAGCTCCACTCCCTGAGCATGTCGGTGTCCTCCGATGGGAATCCGAGCAGGCTGAACGCGGCATATCCCGGGAACGGGAACGCCAATCGGTCGACGAGGTCGATCAATGGTTCGTGCATGAATCCCCGCACGAGGGCCTCGGCGTACTCGCGCAGATGCGGTTCGAGCGCATTCAGCCGGCGCGGCGACATCACGGTCAGCACCGACTTGCGCATCGGCCCGTGCCGCGGCGGATCGGAGTTGTTGAGGGTCGGGACCCGGTGGTACCCCGCTGCGAGGATCTCCTGCGCCGCCGGGCAAATCGGGTTGAGCGGCGACGAGGCGTTGGATGCCGACCACGTGTCGCGGTCGAGCAACACCTGCTCGACATCGTCGTACCGGGTGATGATGTAGTGATCGAGCTCCGGCATGTAGAACACCGGCCCCTCGTTGCGCAACCGGTTGAACGTCGGGTACGGGTTCGCCACCACGTCAGGATCGAGCGGGTCGTAGCCGTGGGCGACCGGGCACCCCGTCACGATGACACCTCGCTCGATGTGTCGTGAACCGGCAGGCCACGCATTCGGCGTGAGTGGTCGACCTGCGGCTCGTGATTTCGTTCGTATTCGTCGGTCCATGCGGTGCCGAGCTCGGCCCAGGCGAGACCGATGTCGAGCTTGCCACCACGACCCAGCCGTTCGGAGGCCACCACGTCGCCATAGAACGTCGTGTTCTCGTCGTTGTCGTACCGGCCGGTGACCCGGACCTCGACGTAGCCGAGCGAGTCGAGCAGGATCGGAGCGCTCGTGACCCCCGCCTTCGTTCGCAGGTGGGCGAGCTTGTCGCCGTCACGACCCGAGCTGCCTCCCAGCGACCGGATGATCTCGATCGAGTCATCGAGCATCTCGTCGGACTTCCCGAGCACATGCATCACGAACACGCCGCTCGCCATGATCAGGTCGTGGCTGAAGTTGTACTTCGTGATGCCGATCATCGCCCGCGGTGCCTCGGGCACGATGCTGGCCGGGCCTCCCGACAGCGTGATCAACCCGTTGGACCGGCCGCCGTGGGCCGTGGTGACCGCAACGGGTATCGGGCGCAGGCCGGACATGGTGAACGACACCGCGTCGAGTTGTTCTTGATCCATCGATCCCCTCCGTTTGACCATCACCATTAAATATGCATAAATGGGCGCAGTCAAATAATGAGAACCGTGACACGATGAGCACCGCCACATGAGCACGACCGCCACGCGCAACGAACCGATCAAGCGAACCCGCGGCGGCACGCAGCCGTTGCCGCTCACGCGCTCGGACATCCTCGACGCCGCTCTCCCGCTGCTGGCCGATGTCGGTGTCGACGGCCTCACGGTGAAGGCGGTCGCCGATTCGCTCGGCATCACCAGCCCGGCGGTCTATCACTATGTCGACGGCCGTGACGACCTGATCGATCGGCTGTGCGAGCGTGTCGCCGCCGAGGTCAACCAGAACGTCGCCACGCTGCTGCGGCCCGAGGTCGCCTGGGACGACGGCGTCGTCGCGGTCCTGATGGAGATGGACCGCACGTTTGCCCGCTACCCGGGTGTGGCGGCCCGCGTGCTACCGACCCGGCGTCGGTCGCGCGCCGAGGCCGAATCGACCGGCACGGTTCGACGGTTGCTGCTCGAGGGCGGCTTCGACGACGAGCGGGCCGACGAGTTGCTCTCGGCCCTGCAGTACCTGTTCGGCGGATGGCTGCTCGGCACCCACCGAACCGATCGCGGTGTGCTGGAACGTTCGATCCGATGGCTCCTGCGAGGCGCCGCATGAGTTACGAAACGTGCCAGGCACGTTTCGTAACTCGTTTCGTAGCTGGAGGGGAGCGATGAGCGAGCAGGTCCTGTACGAGGTTGCCGGCGGGGTGTGCACGCTCACGCTCAACAACCCCGAGCGACGCAATTCATGGAACCCTGACATGGAGTCGCAGTACTTCTCGGCGCTCGATCGCGCTGCCGCCGATTCGGACGTCCGGGCGATCGTGCTCACCGGCGCCGACCGGTGGTTCTGCCCCGGGCTCGATTCGCAGCGGCTCGAACAGGCCGCCGGCCCGGTAGGCCTCCAGCTCGAGGGCCGCCGGTCGCAGCATTACGCGCTCACGATCCCGAAACCGATGATCGCCGCCATCAACGGCGCCTGCGCGGGAATCGGATTGGTCCAAGCACTGATGTGCGATGTGCGGTTCATGGCCCGGGGCGCGAAGTTGTCGACGGCCTACTCCAAGCTCGGCATCCCCGCCGAGTACGGGTTGTCGTGGCTGCTGCCCCGCATGATCGGCATCGAATGGTCGCTCGACCTGCTGCTGTCGTCACGCCCGGTCGACGCCGACGAGGCACAGCACATCGGCCTCGTCTCGCGGGTGTCGGATCCCGACACGGTCGTCGCGGACGCCCAGGCCTACGCCAGAACCCTCGCGTCGGGCAGTTCCCCGATCGCGATGGCGACGATCCGCCGGCAGGTCTGGGGTGATCTCAGCAAGCACTACACCGAGGCGAACGAGGGATGGTTCGAGGCGATGCTGCGACTCAACCGGCCCGACAACCCAGACTTCGCCGAAGGTGTGACGGCGTTCGTCGAGCGACGCTCGCCGAACTTCGAGCCGGTTCGGCCTGACGCCGAGCTACCCGCCCTACCCCCGTTCGCCCAACAATGAGACCGAGCCACTGATGGACCCTCGCTACTCCGAGCAGGCCGAAGCATTCCGTGAGCGCATCAAGGCGTTCCTCGCCGACGAGCTCCCGACCGATTGGGCGGGCATCGGGGCGCTTCCCAAACCCGAAGCCCTCGAGTTCACCCGGCAGTGGCGCGCCAAGCTGAACGATCACGGCCTGCTGGCACCGGCGTGGCCGGTCGAGTACGGCGGCAGCGGATTCACGAAACTCGAACAGGTGGTGCTCGTCGAGGAACTCGCGAAGGCCGGCGTGCCGGCGATGGGCGCCAGCGACACGTTCAGCATGAAGATGGCCGGCGGCATCCTGTTGCGGTGGGGCACCGAGCGCCAGAAGCAGCACTTCCTCCCCAAGATCCTGTCCGGCGAGTACCTCTGGTGCCAGGGATACTCCGAGCCCGACAGCGGGTCCGACCTCGCCAGCCTGCGCACCAAGGCAGAGCGGGATGGCGACGAGTACGTGATCACGGGTTCGAAGATCTGGCAGACGCGCGGGCGCGAGGCGAACTGGATCTTCGTGTTGGCGCGTACCGATCCGTCGGCCCCCAAGCACAAGGGCCTCACGTTCTTCTTCGTCCCGATGGACCAACCCGGTGTCACCGTTCGACCGATCCGCATGATCGGTGGTGCCCCGGATTTCAACGAGATCTACTTCGACGGAGCCCGCACGTCGGCCGACAACGTGATCGGCGAGGTCAACGAGGGTTGGACCGTCGCCAACAGCTTGCTCGGGCTCGAACGCGGCGACGAGGCAGCCACCAACCCGATCCAGTTCCGGGCCGAGTTCGACCGCCTCGTCGACATGGCCCGCGAACTGGGACGGCTGGACGATCCCGTCATCCGTGACCGCATCGCAGATGCCTACATCCGGGTCGAAACAATGCGGTACCTCGGTTACCGGATCCTGACCGGCGTGCTGTCGACGGGCTCGATCGGGCCCGAGGCGTCGATCTCGAAACTGCAGTGGTCCGAGTACCACCGCGACGTCACGCGCTTGGCGATCGACGTGCTCGGTCCCGACGCGATGGTGCTCGAGGGCCGCCCCCCGATCCGCGGTTACCGCGCCGACGACCCGGGCGCGCCGAACAGCTCCGCTTCGTGGGTGGGAGCGCTGTACAACGGCGTGGCCGACACGATCTACGCCGGCACCTCGCAGATCCAGCGCAACATCCTCGGCGAACGAGTACTCGGCCTGCCCCGCGAACCCCTCTCGCCGCGACCATGACCATGACCCCCGATCAGCTGAGTTACGAAACGTGCCTGGCACGTTTCGTAAGTTGCGGAACGTGCCTGGCACGTTTCGTAAGGTGATGGGCGTGCTCGATCGGCTCGGGGGGTATGTCCTGCCTGGCGGGCCCACCGACGTGCGCCCCGTGATCGACCAGGCCCGCGCGCTGGAGGAAGCAGGACTCGGGTCGATCTATGTCGGCGAGCGGTACGCGACCAAGGACCTCCCCACGCTCGCAGGAGCACTCACGCAGGCCACATCGCGCGCCCGGATCGTCGCCGCCATCACACACATCGGCACCCGCCACCCGATGGTGCTGGCATCGATGGGTCAGACGCTGCAGGCACTCAGCGGCGAACGGTTCACACTCGGCTTCGGGCGCGGCTCGGCCGGTCGGTGGACGTCGTACGGCATCACTCCCCCGACGTCGCAGATGTTGGAGGACATCGCCGGCATCCTGCGCCGCCTCTGGGCAGGCGAACGCGTCACCTATGCCGGACCGGCCGGTCGATTCCCGGATCTGAAGCTGATGGAGTTGGCCGACGTCGCTGCCCCTCCGTTGCTGCTGGCCGGCATCGGGCCACGCACGCTCGAACTCGCCGGACGCGTCTTCGATGGCGTCATCCTCCACCCGCTGCTCACGCCCGACGCCATCGGTCGGGCCGCGGCGACCGTGCGCGAGGCTGCCGAACAGGCGGGGCGCGACCCTGAGTCGGTGCAGATCCACGCCACCGTGATCACTGCCCCCGATCGGCCGTTCGATGAGATCGTCGGCGCCCGGGGTCTCGGGTACCTGCTGGTCGAAGGCCTCGGGGAATCGATCGTCGCCGCCAACGAATGGGACCCTGCTGAGCTCGTTCGGATTCGGGCCAACCCCCGGTTTGCCGACCTGGCCTACCATCAGCTCAAGTCGGTACCGACCGCAGACCTCGCCCGCGTCAGCACCGAGCTCCCCGACGGATGGCTCACCGACGGCACCGCATCGGGGAGCGCCATCGAGTGCGCCGCCCGCATCCACACCTATCTCGGCTCGGGGGCAACCAACGTGCTCATGCACGGGCTCGACGCCGACGCGACCGGCCCGCTGGTCGACGCGATCATCGGAGTTCGAGCATGACGACACCGCGACCGGACGCGGGCGGCACAGAGACGCTCGCCCGGGATCTGGCGGGCTGGCTGGGCTACCAACTGCGCGACTCCGGCATCGACGCCTCCGCCGTGGCGTGCAACTTCGCCGGCCCGGTCCCGACCGGCAACTCCAACGTCACCATGCCGTTCACGGCGACCTGGGCGGGGGCCGATGCCGGTTCGCTCGATCTCGTGTTGCGGATGCAGGTGCCGGCCAATCAGATCTTCCTCGACGCCGACGTGCTGCGCGAACACCGGATCCTCGCCGCCCTCGCCGACGAGCCATCGGTGGCCTCCCCGGTTCCCCGGTGGGCCGAACACGACGCCACCGTTCTCGGGCAACCATTCTTCGTGATGGAGCGAGTCGCCGGAACGGTCCCGACCGGAACGCCATCGATCCACGCAACCGGATGGCTGGCCGAACGCTCGACCCGCCAGCGCCGGACCGCGTGGACGTCGGCCCTCGACGCGGTGACAGCGGTCTCGATGATCGACTGGCGCACGACCGTTCCGTTCCTCGCCGACGGCGCCTACGGCGTCACGCTCGACTCGCGGCTGGCCCACGCCGCCGAGTGGTACCGCTGGGTCGTCGGCGACCGCTCGTACCCGGTCACCGACATCGCCCTCCGGTATCTCTTCACCGAGATGCCGAGCGACACCGGCCCGCCAGTGCTGTGCTGGGGAGACGCTCGGATGGGAAACCTGATGTTCGGCAGTGACCATCGGGTCGCCGCAGTGCTCGACTGGGAGCTCGCGTCGATCGGGCCGGCCGGCATCGATCTGGGCTGGTGGCTGGCCTTCGACGAGTTCACGACCCACGCCCACCGGGTCGAACCGCTGCCCGGTTATCCGGATCGGGCTGCGACGATCCACCGCTACGAACAGCTCACGGGACGCACCATCGGCGATCCACGCTGGTACGAGATCTACTGCGCCTGGGTGCTGACGGTAACGGTGATCCGAATGGCCGACATCGGCGTCGCCGCCGGCCGACTCCCTGCCGACAACAAGATGGGTGAGGGAAACCTCACCGCCCAGATGCTGGCACGATGGCTCGACCTGCCGGTGCCCGATCTCGACCCGCACTATGCCGCGCGGCGGGGTCTCCCGGTGCGCTGACATGGCAGGCTGACCTCGTGAAGCGCAACCTGCTCCTGATCACGACCGACCAAGAGCGCTGGTTCTCCTCCGACCCGTGTCCACTTCCGGCGCACGAACGTCTGCGGGCCGCCGGCACGTCGTACGACCACTTCTACGCCGCATCGATGGCGTGCACCTCGGCTCGGTCCGTGATGTACACGGGGCGTCATGCTCCGACGACGGGCATGCTCGACAATGTCGGGCTCCCCGGCCAGCCCAGCATGACGACCGAGATCCCGACGCTCGGCACGATCCTCGTCGGCCTCGGCTACGTCACCGCCTACAAGGGCAAGTGGCACCTCAGCACCGAAGCCCTGCCGCCGAGCACCGGTCACCTGCTCGGCCCGCGCGCCGACGGCCCCCTCACCGATGTACTCCTCCCGTATGGGTTCGCCGACTACAACGAGGTCGGCGACGACCTCGGCGGCCCCTACGAGGGCCATCACCACGACCAGCGCATCGCCGAGGCCGCGGTCGATTGGATCCGCTCGACCGGAGCTGCCGCCAACGCCGCCGGCCGACCGTGGTGTCTGGCCGTCAACTTCGTCAACCCGCACGACATCATGTTCGGCACGTCCGATCCCGAGATGCTCGAACACAACCGAGCGGCTCCGCCCGGGCGCCCGGCCTACGTCGGGCCACCCGACGACGAGCTGTACGGCGCGACCTGGGACCTTCCCGACGACCCCTCCTGGGCCGAGTCGTTCGATGACCCTGGACGGCCGGCGGCACATCGCGACTTCGCGATCGCCAATCGGATCTTCACCGGTGTCCCCGCCGTCGACGTCCAACAGCGGCGCCACTTCCGCGACTACTACGTCAACTGTCTTCGAGAAGTCGACCGGTGGGTCGGCCATCTGCTCGACGGGCTCGACGGACTCACCGATCCACTCAGCACCGCAAGGGCGATCGATGACACGGTGATCGCCTACACCAGCGATCACGGCGAGCTCGCCGGCGCCCACGGCCTGTTCGGCAAAGGCCCCTGCAGCTACGACGAGAACCTCCGACTCCCGCTGATCGTGGTCGATCCGGCGGACGCGGGCGGCGAGCGCAGCGATGCAATCGGCTCACAGCTCGATCTTGTCCCGACCCTGGTACGACTCGCCGCCGGACCGGATGCCGAGCTCCCCGCCGAGCTCCCTGGCACAGATCTGTCCTCGCATACCGAGCGCAGCGCCGCGTTGTTCGCCTACGACGGCCTGATCTTCGTCGACGGCGAATGGGCGCTGTCGACCCGCGCCGGCATGCGGGTCGACGATCAGGTGACCGGACGAGATTTCTCGAAGCGCGGTCTGATGCGCACGATCATCACGCGTGACCACAAGTTGTCGCGCTACTTCGCTCCGGGCGAACATCACGTGCCGTCCAACGTCGACGAGTTGCTCGCCCGCAACACCGTCGAACTGTTCGACCTCGCCGGCGACCCCGGCGAGCGGCACAACCTCGCCGCCGAGCCGGACGAGCCCGCGATGATGCTGATCGAGCAGCTCAACACCCGACTGAACGACCTCATCGCCACAGAGATCGGTCTCGATGACGGACACTGGCTCCCCGCCTTCCCCGGCGCCCCCTGGAATACCGGAGCGTGAGCGTCTACAGTCGAACTTGACGATTTCGTCAGATATCGATCTCAGCCGCACCACCGCCGGCCGACGAAGGGGACCCCCATGGATGCCAACGACATGATCCTCGTGAGCGTGGACGACCACGTGATCGAGCCGCCGACGATGTTCGATGCTCACATTCCCGAGAAGTGGCGCGATCAGGCGCCGAGGGTGAAGGAAGACGACAACGGCAGCCAGTACTGGGAGTTCGAGGGCAATCGGGCGCCCAACATGGGCCTCAACGCCGTCGCCGGCTGCCCGCCCGAGGAATACGGCCTCAACCCGCTCCGCTTCGACCAGATGCGACCCGGCTGCTACGACATCCACGAGCGCATCCGCGACATGAACGCCAACGGTGTGCTCGGGTCGATCAACTTCCCGACCTTCGTGCACTTCTGCGGCCAACTCTTCCTGCGCGCCACCGACAAGGACCTCGCGCTCGCCTGCGTGCGGGCCTACAACGACTGGCACATCGACGAATGGGCAGGCAGCTACCCCGAACGCATCATCCCGATGTCGATCATGCCGCTGTGGGACGTCGACCTCATGGCCGACGAGATCCGACGCACGGCGGCCAAGGGATGCCACTCGGTCACGTTCAGCGAAAATCCCGAGAAGCTCGGCCTCCCGGGCCTGCACCTCGACTACTGGGACCCGTTCTTCCAGGCCTGCCAAGACACCGGCACCGTGGTCTGCATGCACATCGGCTCGTCATCGTCGATGACGGTCACATCCATGGACGCACCCGTCGACGTCAGTATCGCGATCACTCCGATGAACTCGTTCCTGGCCCTGAACGACCTGATGTGGACGCCGATCTGCCGCAAGTTCCCCGACATCATGATCGCCATGTCGGAGGGTGGCACCGGCTGGATCCCGTACGCCCTCGAGCGCATGGATTACACCTACGCCCATCACCGGGCGTGGACCGGCGCCGATTTCGGCGGCCTGACCCCCACCGAGATCTTCCATCGCAACTTCTCGACCTGCTTCATCGACGACCGGGCAGGCATCGACCTGCGCCACAAGGTCGGGATCGACCGGATGACGTGGGAGTGCGACTACCCGCATTCCGATTCGACGTGGCCACACTCGGCCGATCTGCTGGCGCACTCGCTCGAGGGCGTGCCCGACGAGGAGGTCGACAAGATCACCCATCTCAACGCGATGAAGATCTACCAGTTCGATCCCTTTTCGATCCGGCCTCGCGAACAGTGCACGGTCGGCGCGCTGAAGGCCGAAGCCGCCGACGTCGACGTCTCGTTGCGCAGCATGGGTCGCGGCAAGGGCACGCCGATGACCGCGCGCCAGCTGGCCGAAATCGCCGGCCAGCACGGCAGCAAGTAATGATCGGTCAGATCCCACCGTTCCCCGCGTTGCACCGAACTTTCGCTCTGTGACATTCTGTCTCAGAACAGGGGAGGGGACATGACCGTCAGAGTGGTCAACGTGGGCACGGGTTTGGTCGGCCAGGAGGCCCTGCGCGGCATCATCGACCACCCCGACACCGAGCTCGTGGGCCATGTCGTCCACGACCCGGCCAAGGCCGGGGGTGATGTCGGCGCCCTGATCGGCTACCCCGACACGGGCGTCATCGCCACCACGGATCTGGATCAGGCTCTCACTTCGAAACCCGACGTGGTCAGCTATTTCGCCACCACACACGGCCGACTCAAGGCGACGATCAACGACTTCGAACGCATCCTCGCATCGGGCGTCAGCATCGTCACGACCTCCGTCGGCGCCCTGATCCACCCCGGCTCTGCGCGTCCCGACGTGCTCGCCCGGCTCCGAGCGGCATGCATCGCCGGTGACAGCTCACTGTTCTCGACCGGCATCGACCCCGGCGTGTTCAGCGACTTCCTGCCGGTCGTGTTGAGCGGCTGCGGACGCCGGATCGACGGCATCCGGATCTACGAGATGGCGACCTATGAGTCGGGCGGCCAGAGCGACCTGGTCGCGTTCGAACAGGTCGGTTTCGGGCTCCCGATCGACACGATCACACCGCTCGTACACCCCGACGGCCTGCGCGCCAGCTGGGGCGGGGTACTGGCGATGATCGCCGAACAGCTGGGCGTCACGGTCGACGAGATCACCTCGAGCCACGAGATGCTCGCCTCCCCCGAGACGTTCCCCTACCAGGGGCGCACGATCGACCAGGGAACGATCGCCGGCATGCGATTCGAGATCGCCGCGATCGTGGGCGGCGAGAGTCTGATCTCGGTCCACCACGTCACCCGCGCCAGAGAGGATCTCGCACCCGATTGGCCGCGACCGCTACGCAACGATGCCTACCGGGTGGTCATCGAAGGCGATCCACGAATCGACTGCGAGATCGAGTTCACGGCGGCCAACGGCGATCACCTCGCGGGCGGTTTCGGCATCACCGCGATGCGGGCGATCAATGCGATCCCGCTCGTGGTCGACGCCACGCCCGGCGTGCACTCGGTCTTCGATCTCCCCCTCATCACCGGAACGGGCCGACTCGTCGGCGGAACAGGAGCAACTTCATGACCGCACGGCTCGATGGCAAGGTCGCAATCATCAGCGGCTCGACCCGCGGGATCGGCCGAACCACCGCCGAGATGTTCGCGGCCGAGGGCGCCAAGGTGGCGGTGACAGGCCGAACGGTCGATCGCGGCGAGAAGGTCGTCGCCGGTATTCGTGACGCCGGCGGCGAGGCTGAGTTCTTCGCGCTCGACATCACCGACGAGAACAGCGTCCGATCGGTGATGAACGGTGTCGCCGAACGATTCGGCAAGCTCGACATCCTGGTCAACAATGCGGCCCCGACCGATGCGGTCAGCACCCAGGTCAAGCCGCTGATCGACTACACGACCGAGGAGTGGGACCGGATCATCACCGGAACGCTCACGGGCAATGTGTTCTGGGCCTGCAAATACGGCATCCCGCACCTGATCGCTGCGGGCGGCGGCAGCGTCATCAACATCTCGTCCGCACAGTCGGTCGTCGGCCTGTCCGGTTTCGCTGCCTACGGCGCCGCCAAGGGAGCGATCAACTCGATCACCCGAACCCTGGCCGTCGAGAACTCCGAGCACAACATCCGGGTCAACACGATCATCGTCGGCCGCGTGATCGCACACAAGGCCGACACGGGGGTCGGCGTCGGCCCCGGCCATCTGACCCGGCTCGGCATTCCGTCCGACATCGCCTATTGCGCCACCTGGTTGGCCTCCGACGAGTCCGTCTTCGTCACCGGTTCGCTCGTCACCGCCGACGGTGGATTCACCATCAACGGCAATGCCATCGCAGGTTTGTGAGAGACCATCGTGAACGACACCGCACCCATCCCCGACTCCCACGCTGATCTGCTCGATCGCAACGTCGTCGCGCTCTCGACGATCGGTGCCAGCGGACGACCACAGACCACCGCCGTCTGGGTCATGCTCGACGACGACGGCATCATCCGAACATCGCTGATCGACGAACGCCAGAAGGCGAAGAACATGTCGGCGCGTCCTGTGGCGACGGTGTTCGTCATGGATCCCACCAACCCGTATCGCACCCTCGAAGTGCGCTGCGACGTCGAGCTCAGCCCCGATCCCGGACTGAAGATGATGCGTCGGATCATCTCCCACTACGGGAAGGATTTCGAGACCTTTCCCGCATCCAAGGACGGTCGCGTGATCGTCGAACTCACCCCGCGACGCGTTGTCGCGAACGGCTGAAGGAGCACACACCATGACCGATACAGCGACATGCCCGTATGAGGACGGTCGAATCGTCGTCGATTTCGACCAGCACTCCCCCGACTACCAGGCGAACATGGCCGAACGCAGTCACGAGCTGCGCGGCAAGTGCCCGGTCACGTGGAGCGAGTACCACGGCGGTTACTGGGTCGTGACCGCCCTCGACGAGGTGAGCGCGATGTACAAGCGCCCCGACCTGTTCTCGGCCGTCAAGGACACCGTCGACCCCGAGGGCATGTTCAGGGGGATCCAGATTCCCGACACGCAACCACAGGTAACTGCCGGATTCCTCGAGATGGACCCTCCCGTGCAACTCGATTTCCGCCGGGTGCTCAACCCCTATCTGTCGCCGGCCGCGATGGAGAAGTGGGAGCCGTTGATCCGCGACTTCACGCACGCGTGCATCGACGACGTGATCGAGTCGGGCCGGTTCGACTTCGTCGATGATCTCGTCAACATCGTGCCGGCGATCCTGACGATGGCGATGCTCGGTCTGCCGCTCTCGTCGTGGGAGGTCTACTGCGAGCCCACCCACGCGATGGTGTACACGCCGCCCGACAGCCCCGACCTGCCTCGAGTCCAGCAGATGGGCCTCAACATGGTGATGGACCTGATGGGCGCGGTCGCGGCCGCCAGGGACAACCCTCGCCCGGGGATCATCAAGGCCCTGCTCGACGCAGAAGTCAACGGCGAACCGCTCGACGATGCCGGCATCATCGGAACGGTGTTCCTCGTCATCGGTGGCGGCTTCGACACGACGACCGCGTTCACGTCGAGCGTGTGGCGCTGGCTCGCCGAGCACCCCGACCAGAAGGCTCGCCTGCTCGCCGATCATGCGCTGCTCGACAGCGCCACCGAGGAATTCCTGCGCTACTTCAGCCCGTCACAGGGCGATGCCCGCACCGTCACGCAGGACTGCGAAGTTGCCGGATACAAGTTCTCCAAGGGTGACCGGGTGCTGCTGTCGTTCGCGATGCCCAACCGTGACCCCAAGTACTTCCCCGAGCCCGACACCGTGCAGCTCGACCGGTTCCCCAACCGCCATGCTGCTTTCGGGCTGGGCAACCATCGGTGCATCGGCTCGAACATCGCTCGGATGCAGTTCAAGACGATCATGTGGGAGGCACTGCAACGGATCCCCGACTACGCGATCGATTATGACGGCACCGAGCGTTACGCGACGATCGGAGTCATCAACGGCAACAAACACATGCCGACCGTGTTCGAGCCCGGTGCGCGTCGCGGCCCCGGTCTGGCCGAGACCATGATCCTGTGGCAGGCCCGACTCGACGACGAAGCCGAGACCGAGGCCGCTGCGGCGGCGGGGAGCTGAGCACCATGCGAGTACATGTTGACGAAGACATCTGCCAAGGCCACACGCTGTGTGCGATGGCAGCGCCCGACGTGTTCGGGTTGCGGGACGAGGACGGACACTCCTACGTGATCGTCACGGAATTCACCACCGAGGTGATCGAGTCGGCCAAGCGAGCGGCCCTCACCTGCCCCGAGCAGGCGATCGTCGTCGAGGACTGACGCGATGACGAAGACCATCGCAATCGTCGGCGCCGGCCCGGGTCTCGGCACGTCGATGGCGCGCCGGTTCGGACGCGAGGGTTTCCACGTCGGGCTGTTGGCCCGTAACGCCGACCGGATCGACGCGATGGCGGCCGAGCTGGCGCTGGAAGGCATCCCGGCCAGCGCTCACGCCGCCGACGTGCTCGACCGTCCGACGCTGCGCGCCGCGCTGGGCGACCTCGAACGAGCTACCGGATCGATCGACGTGCTCGCTTATCTGCCGACGCCGAAGGGCGCCGAGCTGAAGCTCCCCGAGGACGTCGACGTCGAGAGCGTCATGCATCAGCTCGATTACACGGTGCTCGGGCCGATCGAGGCCACCCAGGCGGTTCTCCCGGGCATGCTCGCCCGCGGGGAAGGGGCGCTGCTCTACACGGGTGGGTATTCGTCGCGTCATCCGGTGACCACGCACGCCAATGCCGGGATCGCCCTTGCGGCCCAACGCAACTACGCCTACGTGCTCAACCGGGCTCTGGCCGGCAAAGGTATCTATGCGGGCACGGTCACGGTTGCCGGGCTGATCCTGCGCAGCACCACCGGCGACGAGATCCTCGCCGCACCCGCCGAGGTGCGCGCGATCCTCGAACCGCTGTTGATCGACCCCGACGACATCGCCGACGTGTACTGGGACATGTACCAGAAACGTGACCGCGCCGAGGAGGTCGTCGGCAATCCCGAGCTCGTCGAGGCCACCATTCCGTGACATCCGACGCGACGGCCGACGTGTCGTTCCACCCCTTCGACCAGGCTGCCACTCTGTTCGCCGTCATCATCGACTGACACATCCCCAAGAACCCAGGAGACCGACCATGGAAATCGACCCGATGACATTGCCGCCCGAGCTGCGCGCCGGCATGTATTCCCAGATGCACATGCACGATCACGTGTCGAACGCCTGCCCTCAACAGGACTACCTGCGGATGATCCGAGAGCAACCGCTGCTGTGCCCGATGGACGGAGCGGCGTTCTCGTTCGCTCGCGAGAACACCGAGTTCGTCCTCAAGCACCATGAACTGTTCTCGTCGGAGGTGATGATGCCGCTCGGCAACGTTCGGCCGCTGATCCCGCTCAACGTCGACCCGCCCAAGCACTCGAAGTACCGCAAGATCCTCGATCCGCTGTTTGCGCCCAAGCGCATGGATGCGCTGGAGGCCGACATCGCCGAGCGGTTCAACCACTTCATGGATGCCTTCATCGAGCGTGGCGAATGCAACTTCACCGACGAGATCGCCGACCTGTTCCCGTCAGCGGTGTTCCTGGGTTTGATGGGCATGCCGTGGGAAGAACTCGACACGTTCATGGCGTTGCGCGACGGCATCCTGCACCCGGAGAAGTTCGACCCGAACGCGACCACCGACATGATGGCCCGGTTCGGCGTGCTCAACGACACCGGTCCGAAGATCTACGACTACTTCAACGCCGCCCTCGACGAGCGCGAGGCGAACCCGACCGATGACATCCTCACTCACTTCACGACTGCCGAGGTCGACGGCGAGAAGATGACCCGCGAGGAGATCCTCGACCTCTGCTTCCTGTTCCTGATCGCGGGGCTCGACACCGTGAGCGACTCGTTGACCTGCATGTTCGCCTATCTGGCTGCCCATCCCGAGGACCGGCAGAAGATCGTCGACGATCCCTCCATCATCCCGACCGCCGTCGAGGAGATGCTCCGCTACGAGACTCCGGTTCCCTTCGGTGTGCCACGGGTTTCGACCGAGGAGGTGACGATGCCAGATGGCACCGTGCTCCCTGCCGGTACGGCGGTCACGGTCAGCTACGGGGCCGCGAACATCGACCCGGCCGAGTTCCCCGACGGTGACGAGGTCCGCTTCGACCGCGAGAGCAACCGCCACATCGCATTCGGCGCCGGTGTCCATCGTTGCCTCGGGTCCCATCTGGCTCGCCGCGAACTGCGGATCGCGCTCGCCGAATGGCACAAGCGGATCCCCGAGTACGGCATCAAGCCCGGCCACGAGGAACTCGAGTTCCCGCCAGGCCTGCGCCACGTCAAGGATCTCACCCTCAGCTGGCCCTGACTGACGAAAGGTGCCAGGCACGTTTCGTCAGTTACGAAACGTGCCTGGCACCTTTCGTGACTTCGATGTCGGTGTGATCCCTGAGCGGTAGTTCTGGGAGGAAATACCACGCCACGAGGGCGATCACGAGGAGTGGGATGCCGACGCTCATCGCGGTGGCGATCGAGTGGCTCATCGCATCGATCACCCCCGACCTCAACGGTTCGTCCAGCTGGGCGATCGTGTCCGGCCCGGAGGCGAGCGCACCGATGTCGAGCCCCTCGCTGCCGGGGAGTTCCGCCACGCCCGAGCGCAACCGCGTCAACAGGATCGAACCCACCCCGGCGATCCCCAACGTCGCCCCGAGCGCCCGGAACGTCATCAGCGCAGAACTCGCCGCGCCGAGATCCGCCACTGGCATCGCGTTCTGGGCCGTCACGTTGATGATCGGAGACACGATGCCGAACGCCAAGCCCAACGACACCATCATCAACAGCACCGTCGCCGTGGATGTCGCCGTGGCGAGCGTCGAGATCCAGACCGTCACGAGCAGGAACAGCACCAGCCCTCCCAGCAACAGCGCCCGATATCGGCCGGTGTCCGACACCCGTCGGCCGGCCCAGATCGAACCGACGCTCATCATCACCATCAACGGAGCGAGTTGCAGCCCCGACCCGCTGACGCTGTCACCGTGCACCGTCTGGAGGAACAACGGCAAGAAGACGATCGCTGCCTGGAACGGGATCGATGTCAACGCAGCGATGACCATCGACATCACCAGCGTGCGATTGGTGAGCAGCCGCATCGCGATCACGGGTTCCGCCGCGCGTTGCTCGACCATGACGAAGCCGACCCCGAGCACCACGGACCCGACGAGCAGCGCGACGATCGTCGGGGACGCCCACCCGTAGACGTTGCCGCCCCACACCGCGGCGAGCAGCAGGCACACGATCGAACCGGACAACGTCAGCGCGCCGGCGATGTCGAGTTTCGCCTCCCGTCGCCCGCCGACACCGCGCAGCGCACTCGCCGAGACCACCATGGCGATCATCCCCAACGGCAGGTTGAGCAGGAACACGACGCGCCAGTGGAAGGCGTCGACGAGGAACCCGCCCACGAGTGGGCCGATCACGCTCCCGGCAGCGAACGTGGCCGAGAAGTAGCCGACGTAGCGACCACGCTGCCGGGGCGCCAACACGTCGGCCATGATCGTGAAGCTCAGCGCCGTGAGACCGCCACCGCCGATTCCTTGCACGCCGCGGAACACGATGAGCTGCACCATGTTCTGGGAGATGCCGCACAGCAGCGAACCCGCGATGAAGATCGTGATCGCGGCGAGGTAGGTCGGCCGTC
The DNA here is from genome assembly GCA_024641005.1 of Acidimicrobiaceae bacterium. Lineage (GTDB taxonomy): Bacteria > Actinomycetota > Acidimicrobiia > Acidimicrobiales > Ilumatobacteraceae > Ilumatobacter. The sequence goes on along the minus strand of JAHEDX010000001.1, from coordinate 62,407 downwards.
GACCGACCAGGTCGCTGAGCTTGCCCCACAGGGCCGAACTCACGGTCGTCGTCAGCATGTACGCCGTGAACATCCAGCTGATCAGGTTGATGCCGCCGAGGTCCTCGACGATCGTCGGTGCCGCGGTGGCGACGATCGTCGACTCGACCGCGGCCAGGAACATTCCCGACATGAGGCCGTACAGCACGCGCATCACCTGGCTGTGCGAGAGCTGCTCCACGAAGGAACAGTAGGCCGTCAGTTGACGGCCCCGTCAACCGTGCGCCTTCGACGGGGCCCTGCACAGCCTGTAACTTGACGATGATGTCAGGTCCGTGGATCGGCAGCCGACCGAACGAGGAGACGACGTGGAACAACCCGAACCAGCGCACGAGCACCAGGGCCGGGTGGCCGTGATCACCGGCGGCGGGCGCGGCTTCGGTGAGGCGTTCGGCCGGTCCCTCGCAGCACGGGGTGCGCACGTGGTGCTGGCCGACATCGACCCAGCCGCCGGCGAGCGCGTCGCATCCGAGATCAGGGCGGCCGGTGGCGAGGCGACCTCGTACGACTGCGACGTCAGCGACGAGCACCAGGTGGCAGCTATGTTCGACGATGTCGTCGAACGGCTCGGCGGGGTCGACATCCTGATCAACAACGCCGGGCTGCACTCACAGGCCTTCAACGAACCGATGGCCAACTCGGGCATCGACAAGCTGCGCAGCCTGTTCGACGTGAACCTGATGGGCACGATCATCTGCACCCTCGCGGCCGCTCCAGTGATGAAGGGCCGCCCGGGCGCCTCGATCGTCAACATCTCGTCCGCGGCCGCGGACGGCTGCCAGACCGCGTACGGCATCTCGAAGCTCGCCGTTCGCGGCGTCACCGTCACGTCGGCGCGCGAACTGGGCGGCGACGGCATCAGGGTCAACGCCATCGCTCCCGGGCTGATCTTCACCGACACGATCCGGGCCGAGTTGCCCGAGGCGGTCGTCGACATGGTCAAGGCGACCCAGGTGATCGGCCGTGACGGCGAGGAGCAGGACGTCGTCGAGGCAATGCTGTTCCTCGTGTCGGATCGAGCCAAGTTCGTGACTGCCGAGACCCTGCGGGTCGGCGGAGGTCTCAGCATCCACGTCTGAGCCGCCACGGATCGCAGAACTCCTGCGGGGCGCCCGATCGGCTCGATGGCGACAGAGCGACCGCCTGACAGTATTGTCAAGTCGGTCGAGAGGAAGATGATGACCACGTCACCCCACGAGCGTCAGCGCCGCGGTCGCAAGATCGCAATGACCCCGACCGAAGTCGACGAGTTCCTCGCGACCGAGCGCACCTGTCGCGTCGCCACCGTCGGCGCCGACGGCGCACCGCATGTCGCTCCGCTCTGGTTCGTGTGGGACGGCTCGGCGCTGTGGCTCAACTCGATCGTGAAGAGCCAGCGCTGGACCGACCTGATGCGCGACCCGCGAGTCGCTGTGGTGATCGACGCCGGAGACGACTACATGGAGTTGCGTGGCGTCGAGCTGAACGGACGGGTCGAAAGCGTCGGTGAGGTGCCGCGCACCGACACCTCGGACCCGACCGTCGCCGACGCCGAGCAGCGGTTCGGACAGAAGTACTCCGACGGCGCGTTCATGCCCGACGGTCGGCACGCCTGGGTGCGGATCACCCCCGACAAGATCACCAGTTGGGACTTCCGCAAACTGGCGGGCCTCTGACATGCCCCGGCCACTCCCGGAGCTGACGCCTTGGAACGCATTCTTCTGGACCTCGGGTGCCGACGGACACCTGCGATTCCAGCGGTGTAGCTCGTGCGGCACGCTTCGGCACCCCCCTGGCCCGGTGTGCGCCGAGTGTCACTCGACCGAGACCGAGGTGGCGGCGGTCGACGGCGCAGCGACCGTGGTCGGCTTCACGATCAACGCTCATCCCTGGCTGCCCGACCTGCCACCGCCCTATGTGATCGCGATCGTGGCGATCGACGAGGACCCCAGGGTGCGGCTCACCACCAACATCATCGGCTGTGATCCCGCAGACGTGGGGATCGGGATGCGGGTTCAGGTGGTCTTCGAGCAGTACGACGACGTGTGGCTGCCGATGTTCCAGCCGATTCCGGGCGCCGATCCGGCTCCGACAGCACCGGACCCCGACATCCGCTCGTCGGTGCGGCCGATGTCGGGCACCGCCAAGTTCGAGCATCATTCCGTCATCAGCGGGATCGGCACATCGCAGATCGGTCGTCGGCTGATGGCCGATCCGGTCGGGCTCACCGTCCAAGCGTGCCTGACCGCCATCGACGACGCCGGCCTCACGCTCGACGACATCGACGGCTTGTCGACCTACCCAGGTGCCGGCGGCTATGACGGCGGGCACTCGGAGGGTGGCATCACCCCGGTCGAGGAATCGCTGAGGATCCGGCCGACCTGGATCAATGGTGGCGCCGAGATCCCAGGACAGGCCGGTGCGCTCATCGCAGCGATGATGGCCGTCGCATCCGGCATGTGTCGCCACGTGCTCTGTTATCGCACGGTGTGGGAGTCCACCAGCGCTTCGCTCCCCCGGACCGCTGCTCACACCGGCAGGGTGACCGGCGACATGCTCGCCTACCGGATGCCGTTCGGCGCCGTGTCGGCCGCCAACTGGATCGGCATGTACGCCAACAACTATCTGCACCACTACGGCGCCAGCCGCGACGTACTCGGGCGGATCGCTGTCAACGCCCGCAACAACGCCGCGCTCAATCCGGCCGCGATCTACCGCGACCCGATGACGATGGACGATTACCTGTCGGCGCGGATGATCTCGACGCCGTTCGGTCTGTACGACTGCGACGTTCCATGTGACGGCTCGATCGCGTTCATCGTGTCGGCAGCCGACACCAGCGCCGACCTACGGCAGCCGCCGATCCGGATCGAAGCGGTCGGCACCCAGATCATCGAGCGGATCTCGTGGGACCAGGGCACGATCACGCACGAGCCACAGTTGATGGGCCCCGCCGCCCATCTGTGGTCGCGTACCGACCTGACGACCGATGATGTCGACGTCGCCCTGCTGTACGACGGGTTCACGTTCAACTGTCTCTCGTGGATCGAAGCGCTCGGCTTCTGCGGGCTCGGCGAGGCGAGCGACTTCATCGGCGACGGCAGCCGCATCTCGCTCAGCGGCAGTCTGCCGCTCAACCCTCACGGCGGCCAGCTCTCGGCGGGCAGGACACACGGCTTCGGGTATCTGCACGAAGCCGTGTTGCAGTTACGAGGCCGAGCGGACGGGCGTCAGGTGACCGACGCCCGCGTCGCCCTGGTCTCGAGCGGCGGTGGCGTGCCCAGCAGCACGATGCTGCTCACCGGACCTTGATCATCTCTGGTGCGCTCGTTCACGACGGCGGACGATCCCACCTAGCAGCCGTCGGCCATGGGATCAGTGGTGGGTGTAGTCCGGTGGACGCCGCTCAGCGTTCGCTGCGCGTCGTTCGCCGGTGTCGCGGGTGGTTCGTGACAGCACGACGCCACGAGTGTCCATGTCGAGCGCCCTGGCGAAACTCTGCGCCTCGATGTTCGCATGCAACGACTGCTTGGTCAGCCAGTTGTCGAGCGGCGTGTTGAGCATCATGTTGGATGCCAGTTCGAGCACCCGCTGCATGAGTTCGTCGTCGGGCACGCTTTCGAGCACGAGCCCGATGTCGGCGGCCTCATCGGCTTCGACCACTCGACTCGTGAACAGCAGCTCGGCGGCGCGCTGGCTACCGACCGCTCGCGGGAGGAGGTAGCTCACGCCGCCCTCGCTTCCGATCCCGACATTGTGAAAGGCGTTGACGAACCTCGCCGACCGAGCTGCAACCGCTATGTCGGCAGCGAGTGCGAACATCATGCCGATCCCGGCGACCGGACCGTTGACGGCGGCGATCACGGGCTGCGGGAGACCGCGCATGACGAGCGGGATCTCGCGAATCTCCTGCATCGCGTACAGATCTCGGTATTGATTGCCGACGTTGGGGGGCGCCCATGGCGGAGGGCTGCCGGCCGCGAGATCCTGACCTGAACAAAACCCGCGCCCAGCCCCGGTCAACACGACGACTCGCGCCTCCGCATCGAACTGGACGGACCGCAACCATTCGAGAAGGGTTCGGTACATGTCGAACGTGAAGGCGTTGTACTTCTCCGGTCGATTGAACGTGACCCGCCTCACTCCGGGGACGGGTGAGTCGAAGACCAACGACTGTTCAGCTCGATCGTTCATACCCAGAAGCTACGCGGTGCCGACCGGGACGAAGCGACGTCCGTTCTCGTACAGGAGCTTGCGACGAGTCGACTCGTCGTCGATCCCGGCCATCGACTGCTCGGCGAACTCCTGCGCTCTGGCGACGCCTTCCGGGTGCGGGAAGTCGGTTCCGAGACAGAGCGTGTCGGGACCGACCGCAGCGGTGATCTCGACCACGTCGTCCTCCGGATACGGCACCACACCGACGTGTTGACGGAAGATGTTGCTCGGCCGTTCGGGCAGCTGGCCACATGGCCACTCGCCATTCTTCGCCATGCCCCGACTCTTGTCGAGCTTGGTCAGGAAATGCGGAACCCACTCGGCCCCGTTCTCGACACTGAGGATCCTCAGATTCGGGAACCGGGCGAACAGGTTGTAGTAGATCATCGACGACAGGGTGTGCACCAGGGGCGCTTCGCCATAGGCATTCATCCAGAACCAGGCTGAAGCGGAATGTCGCGCCGGTGTCACCGTTTCGTTCCATGCTCGCAGGAGCGGGTGGGTGCCTTCGGACTCGCCGATGTGAAAGGCCACCACGACGCCTGCTTCGTTGAGGATCGACCAGACCGGATCGAAGTGGGGATCGGCAGGTGAGCGCCCAGCGGCCGGTTGGGCCGGGATCAGGACGACCCGTGCACCGTGCTCGACCATCCAGTTCGCTTCGCTCACCGCGGCATCGACGTCATCCAGGACGAGCATCGGCGCGCCGTACAGGCGGTCGCGATAGTTGAAACCCCAATCCTCCAACAGATATTCGTTGAAGGCGTGCAGCAATGTGAGGCGATCAGCAGGCTCGGTGAAGTACGGCCAGATCGAGATGACCTCACCCGGATAGAGGATCGATGCCTCGACGCCGGTCGCGTCCATGTGCTCGAGCCGGCCATCGCGCGTCAGCACCTCTGGCCCTGCCGGTACGAAGACGTGTGTCGTGAGGCCCTCTTTGAGAGCTTTCAGGAACTCCTTCAAGGCACCCGGCTTGGGGATCAGGTTGCCGGGGCGGGTGGCATCTTCGAGAATTGCGAGCTTCTGGCCGTTCAGGAACCAGGGATACTTGCCCTCGTCGGTTTCGCGCCGTTCGAGTCGATACTTCTCTTTGAACGCCTTGGGCTGATGCCGCGTCAGATTCTCGAGGGTCTCGACGATGTGTGAGTCGCAGTCGAAGTAAGGGCCGGTCAACGTCATCGGATTCCCTCGCAATGGTCGGGGTGCGCCATCGTTGATCAGCTCTCGGTCCGGCTGGTGTCGACCTGGTCTCGGATGCTCGCCTGATGGGCGTGGCCGGCGATCACGGAGCGCAGCGCGTCATCGCTGTCGGTGCCTTCGCGCTGGGCCTGCGCTTTCGCCTCGGTCCATTCACGCAGCGCTGCGGCTCCGACCTCTGCTTGATCGTTCCACGATTCGACGATCGTCGCGGTGACCTCGAGGCGCACCCCGTTGGGATCTTCGAAATAGGCGCTGTAGATGATGTGATGGTCGACCACTCGCACGTCGACACCGTTTCGCTCCAGCCAGGCACACCACTGATCCACGTCGGCTCGGGTCGGCACCTGCAAGGCGATGTGGTTGAAGTTCTTGAACGCCGGCGTCGGCACCTCTGGCGTCGGCGGGAGGCCCGGCGACTCGAAGAAGGCGATCGTCGAACCGTCACCCATGCGGAAGAAGGTGTGGAAGTAGGGCGTGCGATCGCCGGTGGACGGAAGGTGGTCGTCCATGACCGCGTTGACCAACGGCATACCCATCACCCTGGTGTAGAAGTCGGCAGTCGCTGCGCTGTCGTAGGTGATGTACGCAACGTGGTGCAGGTTCTGAGGGCTGGTGGGCGGAGTGCTGGGTACCGCCGCGTCCTGCACGGCACTCGTGATGGTCTCGGGTGGCATGGCTGGACCTCCTCGTTGGGTCGGGCGGAACGACTCGGGAACGGTTCGAGTGGCGACGACGAAGCCCACACTACTCGTGCCCTCGGTCATGATTCAAGGTTTGACCGTCAATATTGACACCCTTCGGCGCGGCATCGCACTGCGCCAGGTGATGATCGAACGGCACCAGGTGATGGATGCCGGCGGTGACTACCCGAACCGGCTCACGACGGCTGTGGATCGGGCTGTTCGAGCAACCGATTCATGATCCGCTTGAGATCGCTGAGGTCCTGGCTCGACAGGACCGCCAGCCAATTGCGTTCGCGTTCCGCCTGCACGGGGATCGCCTCGGCCAAAGCACCGTGACCCTTTTCGGTCAGCGCAACTTGGACGAGCCGCCGATTCGACGGGTCGACAGTGCGTTCGATCAGACCGCCCGCCTCCAAGGAGTTCATGACGCTCGAAATGCTCGCTCGGGACGACCCGGTGAGCACTGCGAGCCGGCTCGGCCCGAGATCCCCCATCACCCACAGCATGTTGAGCACCCGGAAGCCGGCCCACGTGAGCCCATTGACACGGTGGACCGATTCGAAGTCGCGGGCGAGCCGGAGCGCGAAGCGACTGAGATCGAACATCACTTCCATCCGATCGAGCACCTCGTCGCCGAGCGCCGCTTCCCCAGCGGCGCGTTCACGGATCAACGCCTTGCACTCATTGAGCTCGCGAATCGTCGAGTCGTCCATGCTGCCCTTCTGGTCCACGTCGTCAGGCGTCAGGCTAGCCATCGCCTGGACGAGGGCCCGCTCCTTGCACGGCATGGCACGGGGTCGACCACCTGCAACCGATCTCGCGCTGTCGCTGCCTGCGATGCCTCTCGTCCGAAGGCTTGACACTAGTGTCAAGTACTACGACGGGCCGCAGGCCCGCTTCTGACAGAGAGGACTGCAACGTGGCGGGATCGGACGAAGTGGGCGGCGCAACAGGTGACGACGCCCGGGTGATCGCCTGGCTGGAGAGCGAACTGGCCGGGCGTGTCGTGTCCTGGGAACGCCAGCCTCGTTGGCGACCGATGTGGTTCGTCGAGATCGACCGCGCCGGAACGTTCGAACGCGTCGTGGTGCGCGGCGAGCGGGCCGACTGCCCACTCGTCTTCCCACTCGATCACGAGATGCGGTTCCAACGACTGCTCGAGCAGCAGGGCATCCCGGTCCCCCATGTGCACGGATGGTGTGACGAGCCGCGCGCCTACGCGATGGCGGCCGTGCCGGGCAAGCCCGACTTCGCTGGGGTCGCTGCCGAGGATCGAGCTGCGATCGTCGATGATTACCTGCATGTGTTGGCCCGCATCCACGCCTTGCCCGTCGAGCCGTTCGCCGCGGCCGGCATCGTTCGAGGCACGTCACCGGCCGACGCCGCTCTCGTCGGCACCCGGCGCTTCGATCGCGTGTTCCGGTCGACGAAGGTCCGGCCCGACCCGCTGATGGAGTTCGTGCTCGGCTGGCTGCAACGCCACCCGATGCCCGAATCCGATCGCGAGAGTCCGGTCGTCTGGGATTCGGGCCAGTTCCACCACGACGGCAAGAAGGTGCTGGCAGTGATGGATGTCGAGCTCGGCCACATCGGCGATCCGATGATGGATCTCGCAGCATGGCGTATGCGCGACACCGTCATCCCGTACGGCGACTTCGATCAGATCTATGACCGCTACACAGAGATCAGTGGGACACCGGTCGACAGAGCCGCGATCCAGTGGCATCACTTGTTCTTCACGCTCACCAACGCATTGTCGTTCCACAATCCGCTCGCCGAACCGGTGCCTGACACCGACTACATGACCTATGCCCACTGGGTCAGCGAGACCAACCTCCACACCGTCGAGACGATGGCGGATTACCTCGGCCTCGAACTCGACGAGGTCGACATCCCCGACCCGATCGTCTCGCCCGTCTCGGCCCCACACGAGCATCTCTCGCGTTCGCTGCGGTCCATCAAGGTCGACGATCCGTTCGTTGCTTACCAGGTCCGCATCGCGTTCCGTCTGGCGCGACACCTCGAACGCTTCGACCAGATCGGTGCAGAGGTGATGCAACTCGATCGGGCCGACGTCGCCGCGATCACCGGACGCACGTCAGCCGACTGGGAGGATTGTGAGGCTCAGCTCGAACAGTTCGTGCTCGCCGACGACGGCGTCCACGACATGCAGTTGGTCGCATTGTTCGACCGCCGCTGGCGACGCTACAAGGCCCTGATGGGTCCTCCCGGTTCTGCCATGGCAGCACACCACGTGATGCAACCGCTCGGACGCTCGCTGCTCCCCTGACGTACGAAACGTGCCAGGCACGTTTCGTAAGTTCGTCGGTACGAGGGGTTACTGGGCGACGGAGTAGCCGCCGTTGAGCGGGATCGTCTGGCCGGTGATCCAACTGGCGCCTGGACTGACGAGATAGCCGACGAGACCGGCAACGTCATCGGGAAGTCCGGGGCGACGGACCGGATAGCCCTTCAGGCGGGCGGCGGCCTGCTGCTCGTCGAGCCCTTCCCAGCTCGCTTCGGTGAGCGGTGTCCGCATCGTGCCGAGCGAGATGCTGTTCGCCGTGATGCCGTGCCGGCCGACCTCTTTCGAGATCGCCCGCATCAGGCCGGCAGCACCCGCCTTGGCCGCCGCGTAGGCAGCCATCTTGGGTTCGCCGATCCGGGCCGAGTCGGAGATGATCGTGACGACCCTCCCCCACCCGTGCTCGATCATCGTCGGCAGGGCAGCCCGAGTCGCGTTCATCACGCCATAGAGGTTGACGCCGAGGAAGCGATCCCAATCGGCCGGGTCGGACTCGGCGAAGTTGACCATGCCGGGCCATGAGTCGCCGCCGGCATTGCCGGCGTTGTTGATCAGAATGTCGACGCCGTCGAGATCGGCGATCGACTCGGTCACCTGGTCGAAGTCGGTCACGTCGAACGGAGCCGCGACAGCGTCACCGCCGGATGCCCGCAGCTCCGCTGCCTGCTGCTCGGCACGGTCGGCGACGAGGTCATTGATCATCACACGCGCCCCAGCCCGCGCCAACAACCCGGCGATGCCGGCGCCCACGCCCTGCCCGGCACCGGTCACCAGGGCCCGGCGCCCGGTCAGGTCGAGTGTGAGGCTCATCAATTCTCCGTGGGGTCAGACGTACGAAACGTGCCTGGCACGTTTCGTACGTCAGCTGGCGAGCCAGGCGACGATCTTGGTCTCGAGGTGCTGCTCGAAACCTTCGATGCCGTTCTGTCGGCCGATACCGCTCGTCTTGTAGCCACCGTAGGGCATATCGGCGCCGTACCAGACGCCGCCGTTGACACTGAACGAACCGGTGCGGATGCGCCGGGCGACGTTGATCGCCCGCTCGTGGCTGCCCGAGTTGACGCTGCCCGACAATCCATAGCCGCTGTCATTGGCGATCCGGACCGCGTCCTCGTCGTCGTCGTACGGGATCACGGTCAACACCGGCCCGAAGATCTCTTCGCGGGCGATCGTCATCGAGTTGTCGACGTCGGTGAACAATGTCGGCTCGACCCACCAGCCCTTCGGCAGGTGTTCGGGACGCCCCCCACCGACAACGAGGGTCGCGCCCTCTTCCTGACCCTTGGCGATGTAGCCGAGCACCCGATCGCGCTGCTTCTCGCTGATCAGGGGACCCATCATGTTGGCCGGGTCCTGCGGGTCGCCATAGGGGAAATGCGCCATACCGGCGGTGATCAGCTCGACACCCTCGTCGTATCGCGAACGCGGCAACAGCAGCCGGGTCTGCATCGCGCAACCCTGGCCGGCGTGCATGCAGACGATCGATGCCATCGGCACGACCGACGGGAAGTCGGCGTCGTCGAGCACGATCTGGGCTGACTTGCCCCCGAGCTCGAGGAACACACGCTTGAGCGTCGCAGCACCCTTTTCCATGATCCGCTTACCGGTCACCGTTGAACCGGTGAACGAGATCATGTCGACGTCGGGCGACAGTGTGAGCTCTTCCCCCACCAGGTGATCGGATGAGGTGACGACGTTGAACACGCCGGGCGGGATGTCGGTCTTCTCGGCGACCAGACGACCCAAGCGGGTGGCGTTCCACGGTGTGTCGGGGGCAGGCTTGAGCACCATCGTGTTACCGGTCGCAAGGATCTGGCCGACCTTGTTGATCGTCACCTCGAAGGGGTAGTTCCACGGGGTGATCGCACCCACCACACCCAACGGCTCTTTCCAGACCCGCCGTTCGGACGTCATGCCGAACATCTGGGACTGGCCCATGTCACGATCCCACGGGAACTCGTCGATCATGCGAGCCGGGTACAGCAACGCGTCGGCGAGCGGGCCGTCGAGCTGGGCCATGTACGTGACCGTGCGCGGCGAACCGACCTCGGCGATGAGCTCTTCGCGCAGCGCCTCGGCCTCGGTGACCAGCGCCTCGTGCAACTGCTCGAGGCAACGCTTGCGCAGCGCCTTGTTCGTCGCCCAGTCACCGGTGTCGAACGCGCGACGAGCCCCGGCGATCGCCCGCTGCATCTCGACCGCCGACGCATCGGCGACCTGACCGAGCACCTCCTCGTTGGCAGGGTTGATGTTGTCGAAGGTCTTGCCGCTGTCGGCGTCGACCAGCTCGCCGTCGACGAGCATCCGGGTCTCCGGTGTAAAGGCGAGGTCGGTCATGTCGACGACCTCAGCCCTGCGGGCCGTCGGGCCACTTGAGCAGCGAGCCGGCATCGACGCGCAGGTTGATGCCCGTCACGTAGCGCGATTCGTCGGAGGCGAAGAACAGCACGGCGTTGGAGATGTCCCGAGGCTCGACGTAGGGGATCGGCATCGCATTGAAATAGACGTGCGCCGGCATGACGTCGTCGGCGGTCGGGTTCTCGAGATCGGGGCGGAAGATCTTGTAGAGCTCCTCGTTGTGGAGCAGCCGCGTGTTGGTGTTGGTCGGGTGGATCGCGTTCACCCGGATCGACTGCGGAGCGATCTGCAACGCGAGCACCTCGGTGTACTGCACGATGAACGTCTTGGCGAGGCCATACCCGACACTGCCGGGGCCGAGCGCTGGGTTGGTGAGTGCGCCCGGCATCATGCCGGCGGTCGAACCGGTCAACACGATCGATGCGCCCGCTCCGAGGTGCGGCAGGGTGACCGCCACAGTGTTGAGCACGCCGCCGAAGTCGACGTCCATCGCGTCGACGAACTGGAACGCGTTGTGCGGCTCTTTGATCGGCAGGATGCCGGCATTGGCACACACGATGTCGAGGCGGCCGAAGGCGGCAATGCCCTGGTCGACCGCTGCCTGGAGCTGCTCACGGGAGCGGACGTCGGCCTTGACGGCGACGATCTTCTGGCCGGTGGCCTCGACCTGGGCGACCGTGTCGGCCATGTCCTCTGGTGAGCCCTGCCCATAGGCGACCGAGTCGATCTCCTCCTGGATGTCGACCGCGATGATGTTCGCGCCCTCTTCTGCCAGACGCACGCAGTGAGCGCTGCCCTGGCCCCGTGCCGCACCCGTGATGAATGCAACCTTGCCGTCGAGACGACCACCCATGGGATTCCTCCAGTGTGTAAAAGTCAATAGTTGACGTTGTTGTCAGAACCTAACCGATGAGTCGCACCACAAGCGAGCCGCAACTCCAGATCACAATGTCTCAGAGTTGGCGACGAGCAGCCATGGGCCCATCACAGTGTCGATCACGTCGTCGACGAACTGCGCACCGGCAGGACGCCCTTCGATCACGCTGCGCATGAACAACGGCCCGAGCAGTTTGGAGTAGAGATCATGTGGGTCGAGTCCACTCGTCACCTCGCCGCGCGCCTCGGCGCGGGCCAGCACGATCGCCAGGTTCATCACGTTCTGGTCGATGAGGCGCCGCCGCAACTCGGCGGCATTGGCATCGTGGTCAGCGCGCCCGACCAACACTGCGACGAACTGGACCGCCGTCGGCGCCGCCATCTCGCCGGCTGCTCGGCGCAACTCGGCGCGCAGCCACGTCACCAACGGCTCGTCACGCGGTCGCAGCAGCGGCTGCTCGGCATCCGCCAACGCGGCGTACAACAGATCGGCCGGCGTCGGCCAGTGCCGGTACAGCGTGGCGCGCCCCACTCCCGACACCTCGGCGACGCGTTGATGCGTCACCGAGTCGGCACCCTCGTCGACGATCAACGACGCGATCGCGTCCATCACGACTCGATGCGTTCGATCGACGCGTGGATCGCGTCGATCTGGTTCGGGATCGCTCACGCTCGCACCCTACGCGCCGTCCGTCAGCGAACGATGCGTGCAGGTTCGTTCACGCCGGCGTGAGACGTGGGCCCGGCGTGAACGTGACCGGCAGGTGACGGACCGCGTACACGCTGCCGCAGTCCTCGAACCGTTCGACGCCATCCCAGTCGACCTCGAAATCGGGAATGCGGGTGAAGATTCCGGTCATCAACGTGGCGAACATGCGTCGGGCGTGGTGCGAGCCGAGGCAGCGGTGCGGTCCGAGGCCGAACGCCATGTGGCGGTTCTGGGTGCGGAAGATGTCGATCTTCTCGGGGTCCGGGAAGGCCTTCGGGTCGCGGTTGGCGGCCCAGAACATCATGAGCACCTTTTCGCCCTCGTGCATCTGCTCACCGTGGAATTCGACGTCTTTCGTCACCCGGCGGTACAGACCGCCACCCGGGCCGGCGTAGCGCAGGAACTCCTCGATGATCTTGGGCATCTGGTCGATGTTGTCGATGATCTGGCGGCGGAGTTCGTCGTCCTGATCGATCAGGAGCACCGAGTTGCCCGTGACCCCCGATGTGGTGTCCATCCCGCCCAGCAGCACGAGCGTCGCAAAGTTCCGCAGTTCGTCGTCGTCGAGCACCTTGCCCGCGACCGGGGTGCGCATCATGTCGCTGAACAGGTCGTCACCGAGTTCGTCGCGGCGACGGGCGATCTCGTTGTTGATGCTCCCGTACATGAGCATCGTGTTCTGCATCGCCAGCTCGGGGTCGTGGGTGGCGTCGTGGATGAACGAGTGCACCCAGCCGACCCACTCGCGCCAGCGATGCGACTCCCAGCCGAGCATCTCGAGTGTGACGATGGCGGGAAGGGCCGTGAAGAGCTGGTAGGCGAGATCGGCCTCGCCGGACTCGATGAAGTCATCGATCAGGTCGTCGCAGATCTGCTGGATACGCGGTTCGAGCGACCTGGCGTGCCCAGGATTGAACCAGTTCAACACCACCTTGCGGTAGTCCTGCTGCTCTTGGCCGTCGATGTCGATAGGGATCAGGGGATCGGGGTACAGCGCCCCGGGAACACCCTTCGGGCACTCGGGCGGCAGATGCGTCGAGCTGAACGTCTCCGCGTCCTGGACCGCGTCGTACAGGGCGTCGTATCCCCAAATGGCCCAGTGTCCATTGTGGGCCGTCGACCAACCCATCGGGCAACCGGCATCGTTGTACATCAGCTCCTTGAGCTGTTCGGTGTTGTGATCACGCAGCATCGGGCCGTGATGGTCGAAGTCGATCACGTGCTTGGCGTCGGCGGCCATGTCAGTCCTCCTCGATGATGATCGCTCGCTCGGGGCACTCGTTGGCGGCAGCCCGAAACACGTCGGGTGCGACCGAGTCGACCGCTCCTTCGATGACGACGGAGCGGTCTTCGAGGTCGATGAACTCGAACGCGTCCTCGGCGTAGGTGAGACAGAGCGCGTGACCGCGGCACTTTTCGGGATCGACCCAGACCTTCATATGCCCTCCCCGGAGCTATCGATGACGAACGCGACCGTACGCGCCACTTGACGAATCCGTCAACTTGTGGATCAGCGTGGCTGCTCGGGCTGGTCGGGCCCGTCGTGGCCGGGGGCGAAGGAACGGACGTGGATCCAGTCGATCATCTGCCCGGCCGGGCGGGTCAGCTGGAACAGCATCGCGTCGGCCATCCATGCCGGATCCATCCCCGGTCCGGCGACTCTCGTCAGGTAGCCGCTCGCTTCCCACTCGGGCCACACCCCGCCGACCTCTTCCTCGGTGAAGTTGGATCCGAACTCGGTCGAGACGCTGCCGCTCACGAAGTTCGAGACGCGAATCCTGTCGTCTTTCAGTTCGTGCACCATCATCTTCGAGAACGTGTCGAGCCCACCTTTCGATGTGCCGTACAGCACCATCGCCGGCATGTAGTCGCCGGTGATCTCGGACGACACATTGATGATGTCTCCACCGCCGGCGGCGCGCATCAGCGGGATCGCCGACCGGGTGGTGTAGATCGGCCCCATCAGGTTGACCCCCAGGACGAACGCGATGTCCTCGTCGGTGGCGTCGACGATCTTGCGGATCCGGGCGACGCCGGCCACGTTGAGCAGCGCATCGAGCTTGCCGTGGGCGGTGGCGATCTCGGCGAAGGCGGCGCGCACGCTGTCGGGGTCTGCGACGTCACAGACGACCGGCATCGCGCCGAGTTCGCCCGCCTGTTGTTCGAGCCGCTCCCGACCGCGCGCCATCATGACCACGCTGGCGCCCTCCGCGACGCACATCCGCGAGACCGCCAACCCCATGCCGGCAGACGCTCCGGCAATCGCAACGACCTTGCCCTGCAGCTGGTCCCCCATGATCCGTCCCCTCTCCGAACGCCGACACTCTCGATTCGCGTCCGACTCTAGTGAGCCGCATTCTGAGACATACTGTCCGGGACACGGAGGTTCGCGATGGACACACAACGACACACCGGCTCGACCGCGCTCGTCACAGGGGCGGCCTCGGGCATCGGGCGCGCCACGGCGGCCCGACTCGCTCAGGAAGGTGCCACGGTCGTGGCGACCGATTTCAACGGTGACGGGTTGGCGACCCTGGCATCGGAGTACCCGGCGATCAGCACGATCCAGGGGGACCTCGGCGACGCCACCTTCATCTCCGAACTCGTCGCCGGCGCCGAGGCGATCGGCCCGGTGGCGATCGTCGCCAACGTCGCAGGGATCATGGATCACTTCGTGCCGGTGACCGAGCTCGACGACGAGATGTGGGATCGGGTGTTCAGCGTCAACGTCACCGCCCAGATGCGGATCTGCCGCGCAGTCATCCCGCTGATGACCGAGCGGGGCGGCGGGTCGATCGTGAATGTCGCCTCGGTCGCCGGCCTCGGCGGTTCCGGGGCGGGCGTGTCGTACATCGCCTCGAAGCACGCCGCGATCGGCCTCGCCCGACACATCGCGTACACATATGGGCCCCAGGGCATCCGCTGCAACGTGGTCTGCCCGGGCGGTGTCGAAACGAACATCGGCACCACGGCGGCGCCGACCAGCATGTGGTCGTTCGAACGGCAGATGCCCAGTATCGCCCTCGGTGAACGAACGGCGCAGCCCGACGAAATCGCAGCCGCGATCTCGTGGCTGACTTCGAGCGAGGCCAGCAACGTCAACGGGCTCGTGATGCCCGTCGACGGTGGCTGGAAGTCGGCGTGAGCCGCTACCTGCCGTGATCGAGCGCACAGCCGGATCGGTGCTGGCTACCGTCGACGGGCCGGTGGCGGTCATCACGCTCAACCGTCCGGAAGTGCGCAACGCGATCGACGTACCGACGCACGAGTTGATCCACGAAGTACTCGCCGACGCCGACGCCGACGAGGCGGTACGGGCGATCATCCTGACCGGCACCGACCCGGCCTTCTCGGGAGGTGTCGACCTCAAGGCGTACCGGGCCGCCTATCTCGAACGTCGGCCGACGGCGCCGCACCCTGGCAAGGCGATCCGATCGGTCGCCACGCCGATCATCGCGGCCGTCAACGGACCATGTATCACCGGAGGCCTCGAGATCGCCCTCAGCTGCGACTTCGTCATCGCCTCGGAGCGGGCGACGTTCGCCGACACCCACGCCAAGCTCGGCATGACTCCAGGCCCGGGAATGTGGGGCATGACCGCATTGCTGTCCGAGGCGGTCGGCAGACGACGGGCCAAGGAGATGTCGCTCACCGCGCGGTTCGTGAACGCCGACGAGGCCTTCGCGATCGGCCTGACGACCCAGACCGTGCCACACGACACCTTGTTGTCGGTTGCGCTCGAACGGGCTCGAGCGATCGCTGCCGTCCCGCCAGGCGCCGTCGGCGCCTGGCGGGACGTCTACGATGCCGGGGCCGGGCGCAGTCTGGACGAGCGCTTCGACGTAGAAGCGGCCGGGCCCGGTACCTGGTATCGGCCGGACGCGACTCCCAGCGCCTGACCGTCAGTCGAAGACCCAGCCGGCGAGCTCGCCGAGCTGGCCCAGATCGATCCCCTGAGCCGCGGCGACGTCACGGATCACACCCACGTCCTTGACGAGGTAGTGACGGGCACCCGTGGCCATCGCCTCGGGAGGCATGTGTTGGAACAGGTTGACGGCAAAGCTGCCGCCCGAGCATTCGGACACGACCCGTGACAGCTCGCTCGGCGCAATCCCCATCGACTCGCCGAGTTTGGCGGCCTCGAGCGCAGTCCGTAGGTTGACCGTGAACAACAGGTTGTTGATCAGCTTCATCCGCTGGCCATCGCCCAGGCCACCCACTTCGAGGATCGGGTTGGCATACGCCGCCAAGGCGGGCCGAACCTGCTCGAGCGCATCCAGATCGCCGCCGACCAACAGCGTCAGCTCGCCCCGTCGAATGTGATCCTCGGTGCCGCTGATCGGCACATCCAGCACCGTGACGCTCTGCGGTGCCGCCGCCTGCAACTCGACCGACAACTCGGGGCTCCCCGTCACGTGCGAGACGAGCACGGACCCCGGCCGCATCGCGGCCAGCACACCGTCGGTGAGCATCACCTCACGCACCTGGGCATCACTGAAGAAACACAGAATCAGCAGGTCAGCCCGCGAGGCGAGGTCGGTCGGAGACTCGGCGACGTCGACGCCGTCTGCCGACAACTCGGCGCGCAGCTCCGGCCGCCGCACGTACACCTGTGTCGGCACACCTGCTGCGACGAGTCGATCGACCATCGGGCGGCCCATGTGGCCGACGCCGATGAAACCAACGTTCAGATCTGCGAACTCCTCAACAGCCACGCTGGCGGGTCAGTGTTCGTGCTCGACGCCAGCACCGAGATAGGCAGCTTCGACGCGGGACGGGTCGGCACGAAAATCCTCGGCAGGGCCACTGAGTGAGACATCTCCGTGGACCAGCACCATCGCCTCGTCGGCGACCTCGAGGGCCAGGCTCACGTGTTGCTCGACGAGCACGACGGCGGCATCGGTCTCGTCGGCAATCCGACGGACGATCGGCAGGAGGGACTCGACGATGATCGGGGCCAGACCCATGCTCATCTCGTCGACCAGAAAGATCTTCGGCTGCTGCACGATCCCTCGCGCCATCGCGAGCATCTGCTGCTCACCGCCCGACAACGACCCGGCCTTCACCTTCAACCGCTTCTGCAGGTCGGGAAACAGGTCGATCACATCGTCGACGTTGTTCTGGCCCTTGACGCGAGCGATCTCGATGTTCTCCCGGGTGGTCAAGGTCGTGAACAGTGCCCGATTGTCGGGCACCAGTACGATTCCGTTGCGGTTGGCGAGACCCGGCCTGCCGTTCGGGAGCGACTTCCCGTCCAGCAGCACGTCGCCGCTGATGCGCGGCAACAGCCCTGCCAAGGTCATCATCAGAGTCGACTTACCGGCGCCATTGGGGCCGAGGATCGCGAGCACCTGGCCGCCGTCCAGCTTGAGCCCGATATCGCGTACGGCCACGATCTTGCCGTAGCCACAAGTCAGGTCGAGCGCCTCGAGCACAGTGGTCACGACAACTTCCCCTCGCCGGTGATGCTCGGATCGGTGTGAGTCGACCCGAGGTATGCCTTGATCACCCGCTGGTCGCTGCGAATCTCCGACGGCGTACCGGCGGCGATCAGGACACCGAAGTCGAGGACGACGATGTAGTCGCACAGATTGAGCACCAGGTTCACGTCGTGATCCACCATCAGGATCGTGACACCCTGGTCCCGCACATCGCGAAGATGCAGGCCGAGCCACTCGCTTTCCTGAGTATCGAGCCCCGCTGCCGGCTCGTCGAGCAACAGCATCTTGGGTTGGGCGACCATCGCCCGCCCGATCGAGACCATCTGGCGCTGGCCCTGTGAGAGGTCGCCTGCGGCGCGTTCGCGCAGCTCGGTCAGACCAAGCACCTCACACGTGCGATCGAGGCTTTCGAGCGCGCCGGCGCCGTGACCTTGGCGACCACTGGCCAGGCCGACCTCGAGATTCTCCTCGACGGCCAGGTCGTCGTACAGCTCGATCGCCTGGAACGTGCGACTGAGTCCGAACTTCACACGTCGGTGCGGCTTGGCTCCCTCGAGAGGGTGGCCGTCGAAGGTGACGGCTCCGGTATAGGGCGCGAATCCCGAAAGGGCATCGACCATGGTCGTCTTGCCTGCACCGTTGGGTCCGATCAGGCCGACGATGGCCCCCTCTGGCACGTCGAAGCTGACGTCGTCAACGGCTACCACGCCGCCGTATGCGACACGGAGGTTACGGATGCTCAACAGGCTCGGCAGCCCCGAAATGTCGATCGGTTTGGCCTCCAAGCGGCCGACCGGGACCGAGGCTGGAACGTCGATCCCCGCCTTGCGCTTCGCCATCCGCCGATCGTTGAGCTTGTCGGCCATCTCGTGATTCGGCCCCATGATGCCCTCGGGGTTGTTGATGACGGTGACGATCAGCAGCACGCTCGTGACGAGCAGGTACCAGTCGCCCAAGTGCAGCCAACTGCTCGTCGCGGTATAGGCCACTCCGGTGACCGCCAGCATTCCGGCGGCGATGCCGCCCGACACCGAGGTGATGCCCGCCAGGTAGGCGGTCGCGAAGATGCTCAGGCCGAGCAACGGCGCGAACTGGGTGTCGTTGATCGTCCCGAAGCGGTAGGCGAGCATCGCGCCGCCGATTCCGGCGACGAACGAGGAGATCGCGAACGCCATGATCTTGACCTGGAACACGTTGACGCCGGCAGCGGCGGCCGAGCGCTCGTTGGCCCGTACCGCGACCATCGCCGATCCGAGCTGACTGCGACGCAGCAACGCGACGCCGATCGCGCAGAGCGTCAACACCACCAAAGCGAGCACACCGAACTCGAGATGCGTAGCCCCTGGCGAGATGTCCCAACCGAGGTTGATCCCGAACAGCTCCGGGTCCTTGACCTTGACACCGCCGGTGAACCCGACGATGTCGGTGTTGCGGAACCAGATGGCGTCGAGAGTGACCGCCAACGAGAGTGTGACGACGGCGACACTGAGCCCGCGCACCCGCAACGCCGGAAGCCCGACGAGGACGCCGATCGCGGTCGCCACCAGAGCGGACAGCAACGGGGCGATCGGGAACGGCAGGTTCCAAGAAACCGTGAAGAAGCTGAGCATGTAGGCAGACGTGCCGGCCAGCGTCAGCTGTGCCAGCGAGATCTGACCCGCGTACCCGGTGACGACCACAAAGGACAGCGAGATCGTTCCGAAGACGAAGCTCACGATCAGCGACTGGCGCCACTTGCCTTGCAGAGCGAACAGCAGCACGGCGCCGACCGAAGCCGCCACGAACGCCGTCGCCCATATCTGCCGCGGCCGCGGCGCACGACCCAATGAACGCTGGATCAGGGAACCGCGCGCCGGCAACGGTCGGCCGCGCACGACCAGGGCCACAAGGATCACCAGCAGCGACACGAGTTCGGGCCCACCGTTCTTCGGGAACCACGACCAGGTCGCGTGCAAGAACCGGGCCTCTGATTCCAACATGCCGATCGTGAGGCCGGCGACGACAGCGGTGGCGATGTGCTCGAACCGGGCGACGACGGCTGCCGCCAACGCCGGCACGATGAAGAGCGAGAACACGAGCGGAACCACAGCGACGAGGGGGGCGATCAGAACGCCGGCAACACCGGCGACCGCAGACGACAACATCCAGTTGATCGCTGCGATGCGGCCGGCCGGGATGCGACTGACGACTGCACCCTTCTCGCTCTCGGCGACTGCCCGCGTGGCGAGCCCGAAACGGGTGTAGCGGAACAGCGCCGACAGCCCCGTCGCCACGACCAGCACGGCGAGAGCGGTCCAGATGAACTTCCAGTTGCCTACGCTGGTTCCGAGTCTGAACGAGTGCTCGGGGAAGATCGGATCGACGGGAACCTGGGTGGTGCCCATCTGTTTGACGATGAGGAGCACGATCGACACCTGGATGCCGATCGAGGCGACCACTCTCGCCAACGGTGGCGCCGTTCGAAGTGGCCGGAACACGAGCAGGTAGAGCAACAGGCCGAGCAAGGCTGCCAGCGCCAATGCCACCAGGAACGCCGGCCAGAAGCTGAAATCGGTTCCGAGGTCGATGGTCCTGGGAAGCCCGGGGATCATCGGGGTGAACTGGCCCTTACGCAAGAAGGCGTACACGAATGCCGTGTAGACGGCGATCGATCCGCTCGCGAAGTTGATGACCCCTGAGCTCCGGTAGGTGACGACGAGCGCCATCGCTAACGACGCGTATGCAGCGCCGGCACCAAGACCGAGCAGCAGGAATCCGATATGACTCATTCGAGATGGCCCCCAAGTACCAATGAACAATGGGTGTGAACGAAGGACGTGGCGCCGGGCTCGCGCCCGGCACCACGTCGCATCAAACGAAGTACTACCTCAGGTCAGCCGCCGCTCTTGAACGTGGTCGGCTTGCCTTCGGCATCCAACTGGGTATAGGCGAACGCGCCGGTGCAGGCGATCGGGAGGAGTGAGACGGCCGTGCTGTTGCATTGGAACGTCGCACCTTCGATCGTCGGCTGAGGAACCGGACCGTGATTGCGGATGTGCTCGGCAACCGAGGTCGGGCTGAAATCACCCGTGTAGTCCTCCATCACCCGACGGAAGCCTTCGAGGGCCACGAATGCACCGACCGGCGTGCCGTTCGGCGTGATCGTCGAGTCGTACTTGTCGACGATTGCCAGGTAGGTCGCATAATCCGCGTTGGCGGGATCCTCGCCGGCGCTGTACGAGATGTACACACCCTCGAGGTCCGACCCGAGCTGCTCGAGCGCAGCGGCGTCGATGCAGTTCGAGATACCACCGATGGCTCCCTCGTACCCGGCATCACGCAGCGCACGGATGCTCAGCGAGCAGTACGCCGGGTTGCCGATGATGCTCCACAACTGGGGATTGTCCTGCAGAGCGACCTGAACGTCCGGTCCGTGATCAGGAGCGGTCGGGGAGATCGGAACAACCTTGACCTCGCCCGCACCGAGCGCCTCGAAGGTGGGCGGCGCCAGCGCCTGGGTCGGGCCCACCGCGGCGGGCACGTCGATCACGTCGATCACCGAGAGCGTGGCACCGATTTCCTTCGCGAGCTGCGCCGGGAACTGGCCGAAGCCCGTGATCGGGTTCGACAACGCGAACACCGTGTCGGGGTTGCCGAGCAACGATGCATCGGCGGACGCATAGCCCAGGATGGGAATCCCAGCAGCGATCGTGGGCGTCGCCCACGGCTCGACATCACCGATCACGTTGAACAGCACGATCGGGGCGCCGGATTCGACGATGGTCGAACCACAAGTGGCAGCGATTGCGCTGTCCGGAGCGGCGCAGTCCTTGAGCACGAGTTCGCGGTGATCGGGTCCGATGCCGCCGCCGTACTCGTTGATCCACTGCACAACCGCCTTGGCAGACGCGAGGTCTGCCGAGTTGTCGACGGCGGGTGACACACCCGACCACATGTAGATGACCTCGAGCGGTTCGCCGGTGGCCGGGTTGGGATCGCCCAGAGGGCCGGCCTCTGGAGCTGTGGTCTCGTCGGGAGCTGTGGTCTCGTCGGGAGCTGTGGTCTCGTCGGGAGCTGTGGTCTCGTCGGGAGCCGTGGTCTCGTCGGGAGCCGTGGTCGCCTCGGGAGCCGTGGTCGCCTCGGGAGTCGTGGTCGCCGAGTCGTCGTCACCGCCACACGCTGCCGCGGTGAACGACAATGCACACAGGAGGGCGAGCCCTCGCTTGGTTCGGTTTCTCATCATGATTGGTGATGTCCTTTCAGACATGTTCATGAGATGAGTCCACCCGGGTGTTCGGTTCGGGCTGATGCCCGACTCCCCCGATCCTTCTCACGCCAACCCGTTCGGGTGAGCGTGCCTCAGATCCCCCGGTTCGCCCCTCTCTCCTCTACCCCTGGTTTGGCGACACCTGTGTCAGATATCACCACGCCGTGGACCTTAGCACTGAGCTGACACTTGTGTCACCTCAAACAGGTGACCTTTTCTTGACCTTCTGCATCAGCGCTTCGAACGCTTCATGAACTGCTCGATCTTGTCGAGATGCTCTGACGTGTGCAGCAACATCGTGTTGGCCATTCGATCGATGTGGCGGGCCGTGCGCCGATCAGAATCTGCAGCGGCATCGATCGTGATCTTGGCCAGCCCGAGCGCCTCGGCCGAGAGGCCGACCAACCTGCGAACCCATGCCTGGACGTCATCGTGGAACGTCTCGTCGGGAAACACCTGATGCACGAACCCGATCGTTCGAGCCAGTTCGGCGTCGACGTTCTCGCCCGCCATGGCCACCCAGCGAGCCCAGTGCGGGCCCACCAGACGCGTGAACCGGCTGATGCCACCCGACCCCGGCAGCACCGCCAGGTTCGGCAGCTCGGGCAGACCGAACACCGAGCGCTGGCCGGCGAACCGGAAGTCGCACGACGATGCCATCTCGACGCCGATCCCGAGGCACGGGCCCTGGGCAGCGAGGATGATCGGCTTCTCGAGCCGCTCCATCTCGTCGAAGAGCTCGTGCAACCGGCGATAGTCGCGGCGCAGTGCGACACCGGACTCGGGTTGCGCACCCATCTCGCCGATGTCCTTGCCCGCGGTGAAGTAGCGGCCCTCGGCCGTGATGACCAGGGCGCGGTTCGTCTCGTGGTCACCGAGGTCCCGGACGGCCTCACGCATCACGTCGAGCATGTCGTCGGTGACCGCATTGAGTTTCGTGTCGCGGGTGAACGTGAGCGTGATGATGCCGTCGGCATCGTCACGGCGGATGTCGTCGACGACGCTCACAACAGTTCAACGATCAGTGCCGAGCCCATACCGCCGCCCGCACACATGGCGACGCAGCCGACGGTTTGATTTCGCTTGCGCAGCTCGTGGATCATGCTGACGACCATCCGGGCGCCGGTTGCAGCGATCGGGTGGCCCAACCCACACCCGCTGCCGTTCACGTTGACGATCGCGTGGTCGAGCTCGAGGATCCGTGCGGACGCCACGGCCATCGAACAGAACGCTTCATTGATCTCGAACAATTCGATGTCACCGATCTTCATGCCGGCTCGATCGAGCGCCTTCGGGATCGCCTTCGTGGGGGCGAGCCCGGTGATCACCGGATCGATCCCGACCGACGCCCACGAGACGATCCGCGCCAAGGGCGTGGCCCCGTACTCGGCAGCCGCGCGATCGCTCATCAACAGCACCGCGGCCGCAGCGTCGTTGAGGCCGGCGGCGTTGCCGGCCGTCACGGTGGGGTTCGGCAGCTCGGGATGGAGCGGGGCGAGCGATGCCAGGCGCTCGAGGGTGGTGTCGCCCCGCGGGTGTTCGTCGCGGGCGAACAGGCGGGTGCCGCCCGAGCCGTCGGGTACCTCGACCGGCACGATCTCCTCGTCGAACCGACCCGACTCGACGGCGGCCGATGCCCGCTGGTGCGAGTGGAACGCCCATTCGTCGGATTGCTCGCGGGTCACGTTGGCCTCGCGGGCGGCGTTCTCGCCGACGGTGATACTCATGTCCCACGCCGGCGCCTCGGGGCTGTCGGGGTGCGATTCCGGGGCCCACGGTTGAGGATTGCGGGCCGAGGCCGGCACCGACTTCAGGAGCTGCGGAGTCGAACTCAAGCTCTCGGTGCCTCCTGCCAGGACGATCTGATCCATCCCTGCGCGGATACCGGCTGCGCCGATCTGCACCGCACTCAGACCACCGGCGCAGTGCCGGTTGTCGGCGAGGCCCGGCACCTCGACCAGACCGAGACGGTGGGCCACGTAACGCGCGAGCACCCCGCCGCCCTGCATCGACTCGGCCAGGACGATGTCGTCGATCAATGTCGGGTCGACGCCCGACCGGTCGATCGTGGCACCGAGCGCGACCTGTGCGAGGGCGGCAGCGTCGACGTCGACGAGTGAACCTTTGTGCGCGCGCCCGATGGGCGTGCGGGCACCGGCAACGATCAAGGCTTCAGTCATGCGGAGCAGTCTGACACATCTGTCAGATTCGATGCCAAGCCCGAACTCGGTGGCCTCGACCGCCCTCAGTGCCCCTGGAAGTTCGGCGGTCGGCGTGCCGCCGTCGCTGCTACGCCTTCGCGATAGTCATCGGTTCGGCGCAGGACCTGCTGCTGAGCGTGCTCGACGGCGGTCGCTGCGCTCACTTCAGCGGCCAGACCACCACGCATCGTTCGACGGATCGATCGCACGGCGAGCGGCGCCGATCCCGCTATCTCGAGCGCCAGCCGGCGGGTTGCCGCATCGAGTTCGGTGGCCTCGACCAGCCGGTCGCACAAGCCGATCGATCGTGCCTCGTCGCCCTTCACTCGCCGACCCGTGTAGAGCATCTCGATCGCGCGCTGCTCGCCGACCACGCGCGGCAGCGTCGCGGTGAGGCCGAAACCCTGATGAAATCCGAGCCGGGCGAAGGTCGCCCCGAATCGCGCTTCGGGGCAGGCGACGCGGAAATCTGCGGCGAGTGCCAACCCGAGCCCTGCACCGATCGCCGCGCCCTGCACGACAGCGACGATCGGCACGCTGCCGGCGAACATGCGGGCGACCTGGTCGTACAGCGGGTTGCCGCTGTTGCCGGGCAAATCGTCGGCCCGGGGACTCAGCCGCGCACCCGCACAGAAGTGCTTGCCGACCGACCGCAACACGATCACACGACAGTCGAGGTTCCCGTCGAGCTGTTCGATCGCGTCGGCGATCGAGCGCGCCAGATCGACGTCGATGTAGTTGTCGGGAGCCCGGTCGAACTCGATCGTGGCGACGTGATCGTCGCCGAGCGTCACGGTCAATTCGTGGTCGACAGTCATCGTGCGATCATGCCGCAGCGTCGCCATTCTGTTTACATCGCAGGCGTGACGATGTTTGCGACCGATCCGATCCTGCCACCCGAACCCGAGGGCGCGCTCCCGATTCTGCACGACCGCGAATACCGCGTGCGGGCGTTTCGACTGGCCTCTGACCGAATCCTCATCCAGGGCGCTATTCGCGACCAGAAACCTCCGGGGCTCTATATCCAGATCGACCCCGATCCGCTGACCATCCATCACATGCAGCTCTCGATCGAGATCTCGTTCCCGCAACTCGAGATCCTGGCCGTCGACACCCATTTCGAATCCCATCCACGCGAGGAATGCCCCTCGATCATCGGGCACTACGACAAGCTGGTCGGATTGTCGATCGCGCGCGGCTTCACGCACAAGGCTCGCGAGTTGTTCGGTGGTCCGCGCGGCTGCACGCACACGACGGCGCTCTTACAGGCGATGGCACCGATCGCAATGCAGTGCTTCTGGTCGATGCGCGCCGCATCCGCCAAGATCAATGGCGAGCCCGACCCGATGCTCGACCGACAGCGCAACAGCGACGACATGTGGCGCAAGAGCATCAACACGTGCCATGTCTGGGACGAGCACGGCCCGGCGGTCGCCAACCGCGAGGCCGGTGTCCCCGAGCAGGCCCCGGTGTTCATGCGCCCTCGCCTGGCCAAGCTCGGCTTGTCGATGCCCGATGGGACGCGCACCGACGATCACTGAGAGTTCTGACAACGCTGTCAACTAGATTCGCGTCCATGAGCAGACGTGTAGCCATCGCCGGCGTCTCACTGTCCGACGTCGGCACCGTGCCCGACTCGACGCCCTACGCGCTGATGGCACAGGCGTCACGACGGGCACTCGCCGATGCCGGGCTGTCGGTCGAGCAGATCGACGGCTTCGCCTCCACCGGGCTCGGCACCATGGCTCCGGTCGACGTCGCCGAGTACATGGGCATCACGCCGCGTTGGGTCGACTCGACCGCGGTCGGAGGCGCCGCTTGGGAGGTCATGGCGGCGCACGCCGCGGACGCGATCAGCGCCGGACACGCCGACGTGATCCTGCTCGCCTACGGTTCGACCGCCCGATCCGACCTGCGCAAGGGCCTGCGCACCGCCAACCTCGACTGGGGCGGGCGCGGGCCCATGCAGTGGGAGGCCCCCTACGGCCACACGCTGATCGCCAAGTATGCGATGGCGGCAAGGCGCCACATGCACGAGTACGGCACCACGATCGAGCAGCTGGCCGAGATCGCCGTGTCGGCGCGTTTCAATGCTGCGACCAATCCCGAGGCGTTCGCCCGCGAGCCGATCACCATCGACGAGGTGCTGTCGGGCTCGATGATCGCCGATCCATTCACCAAGCTGCAGTGCTGCATCCGGTCCGACGGAGCAGCGGCGGTGATCCTCGTCGCCGAGGACCGCGTTGCCGATCTCCCCATTGAGCCGGTGTGGATCCTCGGCACCGGCGAGAGCACGTCGCACATCTCGATGGGCCAATGGCGCGACTTCACCACGGGCCCCGCCGCAGTCGCCGGCCGGATGGCGTTCGAACGGGCCGGTCTCACGCCCGCCGACGTCGACGTGTGCGAGCTGTACGACGCCTTCACCTACATGCTGCTGATCACCCTCGAAGACCTCGGGTTCTGCGGCAAGGGCGAGGCGGGCCCGTTCGTCGAAGACGGCAAGCTACGGCTTGGCGGCGCGCTACCCACCAACACCGATGGAGGCGGGCTGTCTGCGTGCCATCCCGGCCAGCGCGGGCTGTTCTTGATCGTCGAGGCGACACGACAGCTGCGCGGTCAGGCCGGCGACCGGCAGGTGCCCGATGCCGAGATCGCCTGCGTCAGTGGCACGGGCGGTTGGTTCAGCTCGAATGGCACCATGCTGCTCGGCGTCGGCTGACGCTCGAACCGCACGAACCCGACGGGTTCACCGACTCGAACTCTGCGTGGCCCTGCGCCGTCAGTCGCCGGCCGATGCCAGGTAGCGCTCGCGATATTCGGCCTTGCGGGTCTCGCTGGTGTCGATGTCGGAGGCGAGCGACCGCAGCGCTCCGACGGTCGCCTGCTCCTTGGGTGTGTGCTGGAACGGGTCCCAGTCGTAGAAGGCGCAGGCGTTCTGCCAGGTGATCTTGCCGATCAGATCGTCGCTCGTGCCCGCCCCCTCGAACTCCGCCATCAGCTTCTCGGGCGACAACGGCCAGGTCGAATCGCTGTGCGGGTAGTCGCATTCCCAGGCGACCGTGTGCTCGCCCATTCGGTCGACGAGACGCAGATTGGTCGGCTCGGTGATGAAGCATCCGAGGAAGTTCTTCTTCCAGATCTCGGTCGCTGTGTCAGCGCCGATGTCGAGCCCGGTCCACGCCTGGTTCCACATGTGCTTGTCCATCCGATCGAGCATGAACGGCACCCAGCCGACACCACCCTCGGACAACGCGACCTTGAGGTTCGGGAACTTGCGGAACGTGCCGGCCGTGACGAGGTCGGTGAACGCCACGCCGGACAGCTGTGCGGCCAGCACGATCAGCTGATCGGGAGGCGCACCCTCGGGGCGGGTCAACAGGTTGAAGGCACCACCGATGTGCATCGACAACACGATCCCGAGTCGTTCGCACGCCTCGAACACCGAGTCCCAGTGGTCGCCGTAGAAGCTCGGTAGACCGTTCGCGTACGGGGTCTCGGGAAAGGTGATGGCCTTGCATCCCTTGGCGGAGATCCGCTCGAGTTCGAGCACGCAGGCGTCGGTGTCCCACAAGGGAAGCACGCACAGCGGCAGGATCCGGCCAGGGTACGAACCGGCCAGTTCGTCGATCTGCCAGTCGTTGTACGCCGACACCGCGATCTGGGCGAGGTGCAGATCCGGCTTGCCCGCCAGCCACGCGCCCGCGAAACCGACCGCCGTGCCGAAGTTCAGGGATCCGAGGACACCGTTGGCGTTCATGTCGTGGATACGTCGATGGACGTCGTAACAGCCGGGGCGCATCTCGGCGAGACCGACCGGGTCGAAGTTCCACTCGTCGCGCGGCCACGACGCGGTGGCACCCAGACCGACCGTGCCCATCACCTCGCCCTGGAACACCCATTGGTCGACGCCGTTGGGAAGTCGCTCGAACTGAGGCCCTTGGTCGCGGTATTTGGCCGGCATGTGGTTCTGGAACAGGTCGGGCGGCTCGATGAGATGATCATCGATGCTCACCAGGATCATGTCCTCGATCTTCATGTCGCTGACTCCCCTCGAAATTTGACGCTTCTGTCAAGTAAAGGTACTCCGCCTACCCCTCGACACGCCAGTTACGAAACGTGCCAGGCACGTTTCGTAACTAGGCGGGGGTGAAGACGGGGGCCGCCCAGTCGTCGGTGAGGTCGCGGAAGCGCACCTCGACCGGCATGCCGACCGACAGCGCGTCCGGCGTCGTGTCGATGATGTTGGTCATCAACCGAGGGCCCTCCTCCAGCTCGACGACAGCGGGGATGTACGTGCCCCACTCGTTGAACGGCGGCAGGTCGTTCCGGAACACCACAGAATAGGTGTAGACCGTGCCGCGCCCACTGGCTTCCAGCCAGTCGACATCCTCGCTCCAGCACGACGGGCAGAACGGCCGCGGGTAGTGGTGCACCTCACCACAACCATTGCACTTCTTGATCAGGAGCCGACCTTGCTTGGCCGCCTCCCAGTACGGGCGCGTCTCGTCTTCGACGGTTGGCAGGTCAAGTCGGTCGGCCATCAGGTTGTCCTCGTAGAGCGATCCTCGGGGGTGCGCGCCGCCGAGCGGGCGAGCGCGACATTGTCGATCTTCATCATGCCAGCCCGGGGCCGGCCCGGAAGGACCGCCAGTCGATCGGGTTCGTCAGCCGATGCGGGACTCATCGGGCTGCTCATGCCATCGGGGTGCGCCCGTCGGCGCCTCGGGGACGACGGACCATCGGCGGAGGCAGCGCGACACGAAGATGGCTCACCGCAGCCCGACCCTCAATCGACCGGCAGCTGGCCGGACGCGTACCGGGCGCGGAGTTGCTTCTTGTCGAATTTGCCGACGCTCGTCTTCGGGATCTCGGCGATCACCGACCAACGGTCGGGCACCCAGAATTTGGCGGTGCGGGCGGTCAACCATTCGGAGATTTCGGCGGTCGTCGTGTGCGTACCGGGACGCAACACGACGCATGCCATCGGTCGCTCGCCCCAACGGTCATCCTCCACGCCGATCACGGCGGCCTCGAAGACGTCGGGATGACCCATGAGCTGATTCTCGAGGTCGACCGAGCTGACCCATTCTCCTCCCGATTTGATCACGTCCTTGGAACGGTCACTGATCTGCACGAATCCGTTCGGGAAGATCGAGGCGACATCTCCGGTGCGAAGCCAGCCGTCGTGAAATCGATCATCGGCCTCCACGTTGTAGTAGGACCCGGTCACCCACGAACCGCGAGCTTCGAGCTCACCGACCGACTCGCCGTCCCACGGCAGTTCGGCGCCGTCGTCGCCGGTGATTCGGATCTCGACACCGGGAATGACGCGCCCCGACCGGGCACGCCAGGTCGTCTCGTCGACGCCGAGTAGGTCCTTGGGAGGGTTGCCGATCGCGGCGACGGGGCTCGTTTCGGTCATTCCCCAGCCCTGGACGATCGGGACATGGAAGTGATCCCGATATCCCTCGATCAGCGCTCGGGGTACCGCGGACCCGCCACACATGATCATGCGCAGTGACGACAGATCGGCCCCTTTGGCGTTCGTGAGGATGTCATTGAGAATGGTGGGGACCGCCCCGGTGAGCGTCGGTCGAGTGTCTTCGATCATGCGGGCAAGTGGTGCGGCTTGGAGGTACTGCTGCGGAAATACCAGATCGGCGCCGACCATCCATGCCGCGTACGGCGTGCCCCACGCGTTTGCGTGGAACATCGGCACGATCACGAGCATGCGGTCCGCCTCCGCCAGCGCGATGTTGGCCGTCGAGGTGACCATCATCGAGTGGATGTAGGTGCTGCGGTGGCTGTACACGACACCTTTTGGATTGCCGGTGGTGCCGCTCGTGTAGCACATCGCTGCCCCGGCGAGTTCGTCGACGTCGGGGTAGTCGAAGCCCGGCTGCTCGGCGGCAAGCAGAGCCTCGTAGTCGAGCGTCTCGCCCAGCGTTGCGTCGGACGGTCCGATGACAATGATGTGTTCGACACTCGACAGGCGATCTCTGAGCGGTGCGAGCAGGACGGCCAGAGAGCCGTCAACGATCAATACCTTGTCCTCGGCATGGTTGATGACGTACTCGAGTTGGTCGGGGAACAGCCTGATGTTCAAGGTATGGAGCACGGCACCCATCGTGGGGACGGCAAGGTATGCCTCCATGTGGGCCTGGTTGTTCCACATGAACGTGCCCACACGATCGCCTTGGCAGACGCCGAGTCTGGTCAAGGCGGCAGCGAGTCGGTCGGCGCGGTCACCCACCTCGGCGAAGGTGGCCTCTCGGTATCCGTCGCCGGTGAAGGTGATGATCTTGCTCTCGGCATGAACCGTGCGCCCGAACTGGACGAGCGGCCGCAGATTGAGCGAGTAGTCCTGCATCGTGCTGGGTGTCATCGAGGGATCCTTCCGGAGAGGTGACCTGTGGTGGTACCCGGGTGCGTTCCGCGCACTCGCACATTCTGCACAGCCTGGGCGTAGTCGACCGAACTCGGATCGGCATCGATGCTGCCGACCACAACTTCGATCGACAGTGACACGGCACCTCGACCGTGACGTCGCGGTTACTACCGGACTCGTTCGCCGTTGTATCGTCAACTGTTGACACTAACATATCTCGACCACGTGCGAGACCACGAGCATCGAAAGTGAACAACATGTCCAGTCTTCTTGAAGGAAAGGTCGCGCTCGTCACCGGCGCCGGTCACGGCATCGGACGCGGGCACGCCGTCGAACTCGCCAAGCACGGCGCGACGGTGATCGTCAACGACCTCGGGTCATCGGTGACCGGCGAAGGCGCCGGTCGAGATGCGGATGCTGTCGTCGACGTCATCCGTGGCCGAGCAGGTTCGGCGTCGGCGAATTACGGCAACGTCGCGGACGAAGCGCAAGCCGATGCCATGGTGCAACAGGCGATCGACGAGTACGGGCGCCTCGACATCGTCGTCAACAACGCCGGCATCGTGCGCGACCGCGCGATCTGGAACATGTCGGCCGACGACTTCGACCTCGTCATGAACGTGCACGTGCGCGGTACGTGGTTGACCTGCCGGGCTGCCGCCCGCCACTGGCGGCAGGTGGCGAAGGACTCCGGCGGTTCGGCCGGTGGACGGATCATCAACACCACCTCCGGTGCCGGCCTGCTGGGGAACTTCGGGCAGACCAATTACGCGACAGCCAAGGCGGCGATCGTCGGGCTCACCCAGACACTCAATCTCGAGCTGGCGCGCATCGGTGTCACGGCCAACGTGATCGGGCCGGGAGGCATGACCCGCATCACCGGCACGATGACGGGCGGAGACATCCGCGAACCCGACCAGATCCCCGACGACGAGTTCGACCCGATGGATCCTTCGTTGTGTTCCCCGGTCGTCGCCTGGTTGGCCAGCGACCAGGCCGGCCATGTCAGCGGCCAGGTCATCCGAGCGATGGGTGAACACATCCACCTGATGAGCGGCTGGTCCGAGGCCGTGACGATTTCGAACGGTGGGACACGATGGGATGCGAACAAGCTCGGAGATCTCTTCGCCACCGACGTGTTCCGCACGCGCGCCCCCGGACTTCGACTGGGCGGCTGAACGGGCGCCCGACCCAGGAGGAACCACACGGCTCCGAACGTCCTCGCGGCGCTCGCGAACCTGCGCGCCGAACGTCGACGTCAGATGTGACCCAACCCTCTCAGCCAGTCGACCGTGCTCTCCAGCGCGCTGCGCAGTGGACGCGGGTGGTAGTCGAGCGCCTCGCTGGTCGCGGTGTTGTCGAACCAAGGCTTCGGCCATCTTCGTTCTGCGTTCGCGATCAGGCTCGGTCCGAACCGGGCGAGCAGTTCGGTTCGGTTGTCGTCATCGACTCGGAGTCCGATCAAACGATGCGACACACCGGCGACTTCGCAAGCCAGATTGAGGAAGTCCGGTAGGTCGCTCGCGTCCTCGGCACCAAAGGCCAGGTAGGTCGATCCGGCTCTGCCCTTGTCGAGGGCGGCGACGATCGCGAGCGCCGTGTCATCGGCGAAGACCCACGGCGCCGGGCTGCCGACCAGATGGTCGGAAATCCGTCCGTTGATCGCCGCCCGGATCGCTCGGTTCCAGCTTTCGCGACCCAACGAGCGTTGCACCGACAGACCCGGTCCGAACGCGGCGCCGGGAATGACCTCGACGATGTCCGCACCGCGGTCTGCCCGCTCTTGCGCTTCGCGGTGCGCTCGACGCTTCGAGGCGCTGTATGCATCAGGGGGAATGTCGGCGCTGACCGGCGAGGATTCGGTCAAGGTGCGCGAGAAGTCGAGGTACAGCGCCGTGGACAGCGTGACCGTTCTGATCCCGGTGAGCGCTGCCGCGTCGAGGACGTTGCGAGCGCCGATCACATTGGTCGCCTCGTGGACCGCCGGATCCTGATCCGGCCCGCCGAGGCTCGCTGCCGAGTGGACGATCGCCTCGCAACCGAGGGTCGCGCGTGCGACGTCGTCGCTGGAGGTGACATCGCCCTCGACGACCCGAACCCCGATCGAGTCGAGCGGGGCGCGATCGCTTCCGGGGCGAACGAGCGCGATCGCCTCGTCGCCGCGCTCGAGCAATCGTTGGCACACGTTTGATCCGATGAGGCCGGTTGCGCCTGTGACGAGCACTCGTGTCATGTGCACCCTCCTCGTGGGGCTGGCGGGCGCAGCAGAATCGCGTCCCCGTTGATCCTCGGAATGACAGTACCGTCAGAACCTCTGCGACGGCGAGTTCGAGTTTGGGGTGCCGCGAGGTCGACCGGGGCGTGAGTCAATCGGTCGAAGTGCTCGATGCGGCAAGTTCGAGAGACACCGTCGAGGTCAGCGGGAGACACTGCGTCATCGTCGGCGCGCACGCGGACCTGTTGAACGGATTGTCTGACGCTGAGCGGGGTGGCACGCTGGCAGCATGTCGAACCTCAGATTCATTCGCGGTCTCGAACCGGGCCGACGGCCGGCCCTCGTCATCAGTGAATGCCAGCGCGGGATCTTGGACATTGAGTTCTCGACACTCCCGCAGCTCGTCGAACAGGCACAGGAACGAGCGATCCTCCCTCGCATCGCCGAGCTCGCGTCAGAGTTCCGCACCTTGCGGTTGCCGGTCATCCACGCCCACATCTGCCATCGCCCCGACCTCGTCGGAGCGATGGTCACCAGCCCGCTCGCAGCGGTTGCGTTGCGGTCGGGCGGACTGGTCGAGGGCACATCGCGTGCCGAGTCGATGCCGGAGGTTGCTCCGATGCCTGGGGATGTCGTCAGTGCTCGTCGTTCCGGTCTCGTGATGTGGTTCGGCACCGACATGGACGTCACCCTTCGATCCTTCGACATCGACACCGTCGTGCTGTGCGGCGTCTCGACGAATCTGGCGTTGTTCGGTGGCGCGCTCGGAGCGGTCGAACGCGGTTATCAAGCGGTCGTCGCCGAGGATTGCAGCGCCGGAGCCACGGCAGAATCCCATCGTTTCATGATCACCGAGTCGCTCCCGATGCTGGCGACGATCGCCACTGCGGCCGAGATGGTCGGTCAGTTGACGTCAACGCGCTGATCCGCTGTTTCGCGTGCTCCAGCGCAATCTGGTGTCAGGGCGATCCCACAGGAAGCGGCCCCGCCGAACTCTGAGCACGTCTGTGCTGGCTAGGGTTCTTTCGAATGGCATCTGCGCCCAATCGCGACGGAGGATCACTGTGCCAAGAATCGAACCGGTCCCGTACGACGAGCTGTCCGACGATGCTCGATCTCGCATCGAGGCCGGTTTGGCCAGCGGCATGTACACCCAGACCGTGCCCCTCCAGATTCTCGCTCACAGCGAGATGGTCCTGCGTTCGATGGACGAGGGGTACAAAGCGCACTTTCGGGCAGGCTCGATCGACGACCGTCTTCAGGAGTTGCTCCGGCTGCGGAGCGCTCAGCTGAACGCCTGCCAGCCCTGCTCGATCTCGCGCAAGGAGTCCTCGACAGTGGCGGAGAGCGACGTCGCCTGCCTGGTCGATCCAGCGGGGGGCTCGTTCAGTCGGCGCGAGACGCTCGCGCTGGCATACCTCGACCGGTTCGCCACCGACCATCACTCGATCGGGGCCGATACGTATCGCGAGCTCGCCGAGGAGTTTTCCGCCGAGGAGATCATCGAGTTGGGCTGGCTCTGCGGACAATCGTTGGGGATGCACCGCTTCATGCACACCCTCGACGTGCTCGGGGAGGACCCACCAGCCGTGACTGCGTCCACCAAGGTCCGCAGCTGACCCGCCGATCATCGCGATCGGTCGGCCGGGCGATCTGGCGTGACGCAGGGTCGAGGGCTTGGCCTACGAACCGGCCACGAGGCCGTCGGCCGACTCAGCGAGTTGCTGCAGAGCGGGGCGATCGATCTTCATCATCGACGTCAGCGGCAGGGCGTCGATGATCTCGAGCCGGTCCGGCGCCTTGTAGTCGGCGAGCCGTTGCCGAACGAACGACCGCAGGGCATCGAGGCTCGGGGGATGTGCCGGGTCGACCGCCACGACGAACGCCACGCCGATCTCACCGATGACGTCGGCAGGCACGCCCACGATCGCTGCTCGCTCGACGGACGGGTGCTCGGCGAGGACGTTCTCGACTTCGAGCGGGTAAATGTTGTAGCCCCCGCGGATGTACATGTCGGACGTCCTGCCGACGAGCACCAGGTTGCCGTCGTCGCGCACGATGACGAGGTCGGATGTGGTGAGCCAGCCGAAATCGTCGCGGATCGAGGCCGTGAGGTCGGGGTCGCCCCAATACCCCTGCATCACACAGCGACCCTGGACTCTGAGACGACCCACCGAACCGGCCGCAACTTCGCGACCGTCGTCATCGACGATCATGATCGACATGCCGGCCTGCACCCGTCCGACGGTGCGAAACTGGACCTCGGGCGGATCCGAGACGTCGGTGCCCGTGACGCTCGGACATTCGGTCATCGAGTACCGCACGACCAGCGGGCACCCGATCGTCGAGGCGACCCGCTCGATCAGCTCCGGCGACGCAGGCGCGGTCGCCGTCAACCCCAACCTCACCGATGACAGATCGGCCGAGTCGATACCCGGTTCGTCGAGCAGCTTGGACCATTGCGTCGGCACGCCGGTCACCACCGTGATTCGTTCATCCACCATCAGCCGAAGCATGTCGGATGCCTTCCAGGGGCTCGGCGAGATGACCGAGGTCGTGACCCACGCCAGCTGGTCCCACATCTTCGACATGTACCCGGCGTGCGGGAACGGGGTGGAGATGAGTTTGATGTCGAACGGCTCGCTCATCACCCCTGCGCTGGCAACCGCCGCCTCGAGATTGCCGTGGTCGAACCATGCACCCTTGGGGTTTCCGGTGGTACCACTGGTCCAGATGATCACGACCGGGTCGCCACGTTGCGCCCTGGGGCGTCGGGCGCCCAGCGGCGGGTGGTGGGCGGCAGCAGCGAGATCCGTTGGGGTGACGATCACGCAGCCGTCCGGCTGCACGTCCGCAAACGCCTCGCGATCGTGGAACGTGAGACGGGCCGCTGCCCGGTCGAGGATCGACGTGATCTCTCGAGCCCCGAGCCGTTCATTGATCCCGGTCGCCACCGCCCCCGCCAGCATCGTGGCACCCAGAGCGACGGCGTACTCGATCGATGAGCGCAACATGATCGCGACGACGTCGCCGGGTCGAACGCCTTGCTCGACGAGGAAGCCGGCCAGGGCATCCGAGCGGCGGTGCCACTCGCCGAACGTGATCCGCTCGCCGCCGGACACTCCGTCGACGTACGCGATGCGGTCGCCGAATTGTTCGGCGACGGCTTCGAATGCGTCGGCGATCGTCTCGAATGATCCGAGCAGCGGCGGGATGTCTGGTGATTCCACGTTCACGTCGGGATCCGAGACTTCATGAAGCCGAACTGTACTGTCGGTGATGTCGCGTGGCCGCACGGGTGCGGCACCAACTCGGAGAGGATCGCCATCATCATGAGGGGTGGGCCAAGTATTCGACATCTGGATGACGTGCCGGCAGAGGAGATGCTGCGGTTCGAGTTCTCCGACGGGCATACGGCGTCGATCTGGGAAAAATGGATCGAGATGTCGCCCCGGTACGTCGCCTTCTGGAACCGATGGGATCCCGGTGCGATGTCTCCGTTGCACGGCCACACGGGTGACCACATCAATCTGATCCTGCAAGGTGAGATCCGCTGCGGAGACATCGTCTGCGGGGCCGGCACGCACATCACCCTCGAGTGGGGCGACCTGTTCGGTCCGTGGGAGGCAGGGCCGGATGGTTGCGAGCTGTACGGCTTCGTGGCGGGTGAGGGTTCGCCGTTCTCGGGGGACCCGTCCGTGTTCCAGCGTCTGCTCGACGAGCGTGGTGCACGCTCGGTTCCACTCCCGATGCCGACCAGGTTCCCACCCTGGGTGCTCGCCAAGATGGACCATGGAAGTGTGACGAACTGGGTTGCGCCCGAGGAATAGCTGGGAAGTTCGCGGCACAGCGCTGGTGGGCGCTCGGGGCCGACTTCTACGAGCCCACTGCCTGAGTCCCGTCCTCCGGCCCCATCCGGTTCAGGTCGGCGGCACGGTGTTTCGAGCGGCAGCGGCAACGCCACCGTCGACGAGAAGATCGACACCGGTGATGAACGACGCCCGGTCAGAGAGCAGGAATTCCATCGCGTCGGCGATCTCGACCATCGTGCCCTCTCGCTGCAGCGGCGTCAGCTCGTACAGCGCTCGCTTGGCCGGACTGTCGAAGCCGGCGGCACCCATCGGCGTGGCGATCAGACCAGGTGACAACGTGACGATTCGAGCACCTCGTGCACCCCACGGTGCAGCGAGCCGTTGGACCATGCGAATGACGCCGATCTTCGAGAACGTGTATGCCTCGTTCGGACCGAATTGGGTGACCGCCGAGACCGTCCGCTCGACCAGGTCGGGCGCGAGTGGTTCATCGATCACCGGCTCCACGACAGCGGGAACCGCACCGAGATGCGCTGCCAACGAGGTCACGAACACGGCTGCGCCACCTGCCGGCATGATCGGCAGGAACTCCTCGGCGACGAGCGCTGCGCCGCGCAGGTTGACACGCAGGATCGACGTCGCATCACCGGTCGCCGGTGCGATCCCGACGACATGAGCGAGCCATCGCATCGACCCGGCCTGATCAGCTGCAGCGGCGACCCGTCGAACGTCGTCGGGATCGGTGATGTCAGCGGTCACGCCCGACGCATCGAGCCCTTCGGCTCGGAGGGCGGCCACCTGACGATCGAGGTGATCACCGTCACGATCGACGATCATCACGCGATTGGTGTTGCCGAGCCGCCGAGCGACCGCCATGGCCAACCCGCCTGCGCCCATCACCACCGCCAACGGTTGGCCCGGCCTGACGTTCGATCCGATCGCTTCCACAACGCCCCTCGTTGAACCCTCTTCGCAACGATAGCTCCGAGCGCGAGCTACGGGCCAAGGCGACGACAGTGCCATTCTCACCCGATCTGACTCGTCCCGACGAGCGGGCGGACCCCTCGCGACGCTCGTGCCGCACTCGCCGAGGCGCCCTTGAGCAACTGTCGACAGTTGACTATCGACTCACCGGACGGCTAGCTTCGCCTGCGACCGAATGCGAGTGCCGCTGGCCGGGTGGACAATCGAGTCATTCCCGATCACGACTGACAGGAATCAAGATGGACCTCGACCCAATGCTCCTCCCCCCGCCCATACGCGGGATGATGTACACACAGATGGCGCTGCCGAATCTCGTTCCGCTCGATCGCCCGCAGCAGCCGTACGTCGACATGATCGAGCAGGGCGGGCTGCACTGCCCGATGGACGGCGTCGCCTTCACGTTCAGCCGCGAGCTGACCGATTTCGTCCTCCGCAATCACGAGCTCTTCTCCTCGGCGGTCGACCTGCCGCTCGGCAACATCCGCCCGCTGATCCCCCTCAACGTCGACCCACCCAAGCACTCGCTGTATCGCAAGATTCTCGATCCACTGTTCGCTCCCAAGAGGATGGACGCGCTGGAGGATGACATCGCTGCACGCGCCAACCGGTTCATCGACAACTTCGTCGACCGCGGCGAGTGCAACTTCACCGATGAGTTCGCCGAGCTCTTCCCGTCAGCGGTCTTTCTCGGGTTGATGGGTCTGCCCTGGGACGAGCTCGACACCCTGATGGAGCTTCGAAACGGGATTCTGCACCCTGAACGGATCAACCCGGCCGCTGAAGATGACGTCATGGCCCGGTTCGGGGTGATGGGCGAGACGGGTCAGCGCGTCTACGAGTACTTCAACTCCCAGCTCGATGCACGCGAGTCGAGCTTGACCGATGACATCTTGTCGCACTTCATCACCGCCGAGGTCGACGGCGAGCGGATGTCTCGTGAGGAGATCCTCGACCTGTGCTATCTCTTCTTGATCGCTGGCCTGGACACGGTGAGTGATTCGCTGACGTGCATGTTCGCGTACCTGGCGACCCATCCCGAGCAGCGCCAGTTCATCGTCGACGACCCGGATTCGATTCCCACCGCCGTCGAGGAGATGCTGCGCTGGGAGTCGCCCGTGCCATACGGAATTCCGCGGGTCGCCACTCGCGACGTCGAGCTGCCGAACGGCACCGTCATCGCCGAGGGCACCGCGGTGAGCATCAGTTTCGGTGCGGCCAACGTCGACCCGAAAGAGTTCCCGGACGGGTTCGACGTGCGATTCGATCGCGAAGTGAATCGCCACATCGCCTTCGGCGGCGGAGTCCATCGGTGTCTCGGTTCGCACCTTGCCCGACGCGAACTCCGAGTGGCGATCGCCGAGTTCCATCGTCGCATTCCCACGTACCAGCTCAAGCCAGGCCACGAGCAACTCGAGTCGCCCACAGGTCTGCGACACTTCCAGAACCTCATGCTCTCGTGGTGACGCTCCCGGCGCACGT
This sequence comes from Acidimicrobiaceae bacterium, assembly GCA_024641005.1. GTDB lineage: Bacteria > Actinomycetota > Acidimicrobiia > Acidimicrobiales > Ilumatobacteraceae > Ilumatobacter. Next base: position 23,271 of record JAHEDX010000001.1, on the reverse strand, counting down.
CCGACCTCGACTCGAACCGTTCGTCGCCGCAGGGGATCTCTGATGGACCTCAGCTTCTCGACGGAGGACAACGAGTTCCGGGACGAGGTTCGAACATGGCTGAAGGCGAACGCCCCGACGGGTCGCCGGCCGAAAGAATCCCATGCCATGCGCGAGTTCGACTTGGCGTGGCAACGAACGATGCATGCCGCCGGCTGGGGTGGGGTCGCGTGGCCCGTCGACTACGGCGGACGCGATCTACCGCTGACCCAACAGTTGATCTGGTACGAGGAATACGCGCGCACCGGGCTGGCTCCGATCGACTCCCGATTCGTCGGCCTGGCGCACGCGGGCCCGACCCTGATGCTCCGATCGAGCGAAGAGCAGAAGCAGTTCCACCTCCCGAAGATTCTCGGCGGCGAGGTCATCTGGTGTCAGGGTTTCTCCGAGCCCGAGGCCGGTTCAGACCTGGCGAGTCTCCGGACGCGAGCCGTCGTCGACGGCGACGAACTCGTCGTCACCGGGCAGAAGATCTGGACCAGTTTCGCTGCCGTCTCCGATTGGCAGGAGCTGCTGGTGCGAACCGACCCGGACGCCCCGAAGCACAAGGGCATCACCTGGGTGATCTGCGACATGCGCTCACCGGGCATCGACATCCGCCCGATCCGAACCATCGAGGGTGGCGCCGACTTCAACGAAGTCTTCTATGACGAGGTCCGCATCCCGCTGGCAAATGTCGTGGGCGACCTCAACGACGGCTGGAGCGTCGCGATGTCGACCTTGTCGTTCGAACGCGGCACCGCGTTCACCGTCAGCCAGGTGCAACTCGCGTCGAGTATCGAAGCACTGATCGACATGGCACGCAGTCGGACCTCGATCAACGGACGGGCGGTGATCGCCGACGGGGCGGTGGCAGAACGGCTTGCGAAGGCACGGGCCGACTGCGCTGCGCTGCGTGCGCTGACCTACCTGGGGATCTCCAAGAATGCGCATTCGACACAGCCGGGTCCCGAGGGTTCGATGTTGAAGCTGCAATACGCGGATCTCGCGAAGCGGGTCTACCTGCTCGGGCTCGACGTGATCGACACGAATGCACTCGCGTTCGCGCTCGACGAGGACGACTCCGACTGGGTCGACCGACATCTGATGGCGTTCTCGACGTCGATCGGCGGCGGGACCTCCGAGATCCAGCGAAACATCATTGGCGAACGAGTCCTCGGGCTCCCGAGATAGGAAGCTGGATGGACCTTCTCACCTCACCCGACCAGGACGAGATCATCGCAGCAGCTGCGTCGTTCCTGAATGACAAGATGTCGACGGACCAGAGTCGGCTCCAGTTCGAATCGGGCACGACACCCGCCGTGTCGAACGCCGCCTGGGCCGCTGCGGCAGAGCTCGGCTGGTTCGCCCTGGGGCTCCCCGAACAGTTCGGCGGTGTCGGCTTCGGGCTCGCCGAGGAAGCCCTGCTGTTCCGCGAGATCGGTCGAGCAGCGGCGCCCGGCCCATTCGTCTCCACCGTGCTGGCGGCACGGGTCGCCGCCCTGTCCGGCGCACAGGATCTCGCCGACGAGATCGTCGCCGGGCGAGGCGTTGGTCTCACCGTGCCGGGCTCGCTGCACGCGATCGGCGAGGACGGGTCGATCGCTGGCGAAGTGCAGTTGCTCGACGCGACATCGGGCCTGGCGTTGGTGCTGTCGCCCAGCGTCGCGTCGATCATCGACGTCGAGAGCCTCGGAGATCGATCGCGAGTGCCCTGCGTCGACCCCACAGTGGATCTCCAGCGGGCGACAGCGAACACGCTCTCCCCGATCGCGCATCTGCCCGCGTCAACCGAGGCTGTCGAACATCGAGCTCACGTCCTGATCGCGTCGATGCTCACCGGAATCGCCGAATGGGCACGCGATGCCGCTGCGACGCATGCGATCGACCGGGTGCAGTTCGGCAAGCCGATCGGCGTCAATCAGGCGATCAAACACCCGTGCGCCGACATGGCCGTTCAGGCCCAGCTCGCCTACGCCCAAACCCTGTTCGCTGCGCTGGCGATCGACGAAGCCCGCGAAGACGCCGAGTTCCAAGCCCTGAGCGCTCATGTCGCCGCCGCCGGGGCGGCCGAGTTCTCGACGAGCACCACCATCCAGGTGCTCGGCGGCATGGGGTTCACCCACGAGCACGATGCCCATCTCTACGTCAAGCGAGCAGAGGTGTGGAGAAGGACGCTGGGGGGCATGCCGACGCATCTGGCGCGCCTGCTCGAGCTCTCCGGACCCGTCTAGCGATTGGAGGCCCGGCCGCATGTCGGGCACGCCGGCAACGAGCCGAAGCCCACAGCTTCGTGTTGTGGAACGAGCGCCGCGTCCGAACGTGACGCGCGCCAAAGGTGGGCGCGTGAGGCGGAATCGGTCTCTGCGGCGACGCGGTCAGGCTTCGCCAGGAGTCTCCGTACCGTTCGATGGCGCTGCCGGAACGTGGGGGAACAGTTCCTCGAAGGCGCCGACGGTCATCCGACGCATTGCCGCCTCGTCGACGTCGTCGAACAACTCGTGCAATGTCTTCTGGGTGTGGCCGTAGGTGCCTTCGGTGTGGGGATAATCGCTACCCCAGCACACGTTCTGCCAGCCCATCGCGGTCACGGCTTTGACCGCCGAGCGGTCGTGCTGGAAGGAGGCGTACACGTTCTCGTAGAGATACTCGCTCGGCAGCCGCCGGAGCTTCGGGTTGATCATGACGGCGTGCTGCCGGTACGCCTCGTCGAGCCGGTCGGCGACGAACGGCCCCCATGTCGCGCCACCTTCCGACACGATCGTCTTGATGCCCGGATGACGATCGAACACCCCGGAGGCGATCATCTTGCTGACCGCACGTTGGCCGCCGTACGTCGTCTCCATGTAGTTGAGCATGGCGCCGCCGGGCCCCCGGAAGTAGTTGCCGTGCGTCGACGTGGCGTCGTGGGCTTCGGTACCGATGTGGAACGCGATGACGAGGCCGGTCTCCTCGATCGCGCTCCAGACCGGTTCCCAATCGTCGGTGTAGTGCCAGTCCCTCGCTCCGAGGCCAGGCGTCACGGAGAAATAGGCGGCCTTGAACCCGATGGCCGCGCTGCGTTCGATCTCCGCGACTGCATGCTCGGAGTCGAGCAGCGGGATGGTTGCCGTCGTGACATACCGCTCGTTGAATCGCTGGAACTCGAACGCCCAGTCGTTGACGGCAGCGCAACCCGCGGCGAGCAGCTTCGGGTCGCGAATCGACGACATCCAGATGCCGATCGACGGGTAGACGAGTTCGGCCCAGATGCCCTCCGCGTTCAAGTCCTGCAGGCGCAAGCTCATGTCGTTCGCCCCCGGTGCACGCTGCGAGACGGTGAGGCCGTTCTCGTCGGTGAGGGACGTTTCGATATTCGGCATCCGTCGCCTGATCTCCTGGCCGTCGACGTGCAATGTCTCGTGGCTTCCATCGGCGTCCTTCACAGACCTCGGCATGCGGTCCGCGAGTTCGCGGGGCAGCCTGGTCGAGAAGATGTCGTCCGGTTCGACGAGATGGGAATCGCCTGAGTTGGCCCAGATCTTCACGTCTGATCTCCTTGTTGGTTCGGGTCTTCTGGCAAACGCCAGGGACGGATCTCGGACGACAACCGAGCCCTACAGGGCAGACCTTGTCGCCGGAAGGTGTCCCAATCTAGAACACGTCCCTCTTGTTTGGAAATGTTATTTCCATATGGCCTCGGCGAGAGCGAGTCAGCGCTCCGGATCAGGCGATAATGTCCCGCGCCCGAAGGTCAGCGATCTCGTCGGCGCTCTTGCCGAGTTCAGCCAGGATCGCATCGGTGTCCGACCCGCTCAGGACGCCGGGCAGGACCTGGGTCGCGGATCTCGAGAACCGAACGAATGGAGCGAGGCGCGGGTGATCGTCGAGGATCGGGTGGGTGACGTTGGCCACGTAGCCACTCGCGACTCCGAAGGCGGGATCGAACAGCATCTGTTCGATCGATGCCGTCGTCACCCGGGCACAGACGACGTCGAGCGGAAGCATGATCGATTCCCACTCGACGGCCGTTCGTTGCGCCATCACGTCTGCCAACAGCCGGGTCAACTCGCCATCGTTCGAGCGGCGGCCGGTGCTGTCGGCAAAGCGAGGATCATCGGCGACGTCCGAACGCGACCCGAGACCGGCGACGAACGCAGCCCACTCACTGTCGGTGCGAACCCCGACGAAGACGTAGCCGTCGGACGCCTCGTAGATCCGGCACAATGCGTCGGTGCCCGACAAGGTCGAGTCAGGTGCCGGTTCGATCGGCGCGCCCGGATATGTCACCGCTTGTGCCGACATGAGATGGGTGTTGGTGTTCAGCATCGAGCTCAACAGCTCCTGTCCACCGGAGCCGAACGATCGTGCGGCGACCCCGACGAGGATCGCGGTCGAGACACCCAGTGCGGCGACCCCGTCGGCGTTCGCGTTGGCGCGCATGCCGGCGGTGAACAGCCGTCGAACCCCGTCCTTCAACTCGTCGATCGACATCTCCGGACCCACCTCGACGCTCGAGCCGATGTTGCCCAGCGGGATACCCGACGCGGCACCGATGCTCGGCGCGTAGGCCGGCTTTGCTCCGTACGGGCCGTCGACGCCGTAGCCCGGAGCGTTGACGTACACGATGTCGGGGTTGAGCGCTCGGATCGATTCGTAGTCGAGACCGAGGCGCCCCATCGCTCCGGCCCGATATCCCTGGACGACGACATCGCACGTGCGGGCCACCTCCTGGATCAGAGCAACGCCATCGGGTGTCGACAGATCGATGGCGATGCTCTCCTTTCCCTGCATCACCTTGAATCCGCCTGACTCGGGGAACGGCAAGGTCATCCGGATGCGGTCGCCGCCGAGCGGCTCGACCTTGATCACTCGCGCCCCGAGGTCGGTGAGCATGGTGGTTCCGTGGGGGCCGGCGAACATCGTTGCCAGTTCGAGGATCACCACACCGTCGAGCGGCAGCGCCGAGCTCGGGCTCGGGCTCGACGGTCGGCGTGGTTCTTGGGCGGCCTTCCCGGCGAGTTCGACGATCGCGGAGCGATGTTCATCGAGGCGGGGTGCGCTACGTGACAGTTCGGCCGGCGTCCCGAGCGCCTTGACGATCGCGGCGGGCTGTCGCACGGGACCGTGTTCGGCATCTTGTACGTCAATGGTCATGCCGTCGTGCAACAACTGGGGGTGCTCGAGCGACGCCGGCCCGTTGCGGAACTGCTCCGCGAACACGTTGGGGTCGGCTTCGAAAATCGCCTCCCATTCGTCCAGCGTCTTGGACCGCGCCGCCTCGAGCATGCGGGTCCAGAGTTCGGTCATCTTGTCGACATCTCCGTCGAAGGCGGGAAGCCCCCGCCACTCGGGATCGTCGAACATCCAAGCCAGCCCCAACGCGTTCATCGTCGCAGCGAACAGGTGCGGAGCGACCGAGGCGAACTGCAGCCAGGTTCCGTCCTTGGTGAGACAGACGATCACCATCAATCCGAGCGGGCTCGCAGGCCGACCACGATCGTCGAACGTGTCGGTCTTGACGAAGGCCTCGGGCCAGCGATCGGCGATCAGATACTCGTACCAGGCCCAGTTGTCGAGAGCCGTGAACGCCTGGAGCAGATTGGTCTCAACCCATTGACCTGCGCCGCTGCGTTGCCGCTCGATCAACGCCGCCAGGATGCCGTGCACGGCGACCTGGCTGGCGGCAAACGACGCAAACGGAACATTGACGTATGGGGGAACATCGCGGGTGTTCATCATCTTGAATGCGTTGAAGACGCCGAGCTTGGCCATCGCCAACCCTTCGTGTACCGGCGTGCGCGCGTGCGGCCCCTGCCGTCCGAACGAGGTCACCGATGTGTAGACCAGTCGCGGGTTGACCGCTGCCAGGTCGGCGTAGCCGAGCCCCAGATCATCCAGCAGTCCGGTCGGGTTGGTCTCGATGAGCACGTCAGCATGTCGACACAGGTCGACCAACGTCTGCCGATCGGTTGCATCGTGGAGGTCGAGCACGATGCTGCGCTTTCCGCGCCCCCAGAACGGGTAGGCACCGTGCTCTCGAATCTCCGCTCCACCCGGCGGCTCGACCTGGATCACGTCGGCCCCGAAGTCGGCGAACACCTGGCTCGCCTGTGCCCCGATACGTGTTGGCCACAGGTCGATCACCCGAAGCCCTGCAAATGCCGTCATTCTTCTCCTCCTGATCCATGTCCTGGTCGCCGACGCTCCGGCCGGTCTCCCAACGCTGCAAAGTTGAAAACCGCGTTGGCGAGCAGGGTGTCCGCGAACTCTTGAATCCTCGTGATCGCGCCGTCGGCACAGGTGAACACGAAGCAGTACTCGTTCGTGTACGGCTCGCCGTTCAGCGTTGTTGCCTCCATGCGGTTGAGAACGACCCCCATGTCGCCATCTGCGAGGACCCGGTGGAGCGTCCGTTGGATGGACGACACATCGAGTACTTCACCGACGACCGACCCGGCAAGTGCCTCCACGACGGCATCTCGACCCTGGAACGGACCGAAACCCGTTGACACGGGCGGTTCGAGATCGACATCGTCGGCGAGGCATCGTGCGACCACGGCGTGGTCACCGGAGGCACGAGCGGTCAGGAAGCTCTCGATCAGGCGGCGCGTCGAACTGGTCGCGTCGGCCGTCACGGTCGCTGGTCCCCTGGAGCCGGCACGGACGTTGCGCATACCAACGGGACGCGATCTGTTGCCCTCGCTCTGCATTTCGCCTGTTCGCGTCCGATTCCGTCGGACGAGGCGACTCCCGTCTCCATGCGATCTGCCCCCTCTGGCTTCCTCGTGGGTCGAGTGTAGCTCAGTCCACGCCATCTGTTGACAGTTGGCAATCGAGCGGCGTTCCATCACCGCCCAGTTGTTGACAGTTGACACTCCGAACGATCGACTGCTACCGTTGGCCTTTCATCATCCGTCACACCGCGAGCGAGACCACGATGCGCACCACTACCGAGATCCCTTCGACCGCCGCATCGACCAGGGTCGCGACCTGGAACTTTCGTGACCAGGCAGTCGAGATCCTACGCGAACAGATCGTCTCGGGGACGTACGACTCAGGCGCGCGCCTCAACGAGGTGGAGATCGCAGACAGCATGGGGATCAGCCGGGGCCCACTTCGCGAGGCACTGCAACGTCTGGCCGCCGAAGGCCTGGTGGAGCTCATCCCCCACCGCGGAGCGTTTGTGCGATCCTTCACCGTCGCTGAGCTGCGAACGATGTACGAGTTTCGCGAGATCATCGAGTCCGGTGCGGCACGCCTCGCCGCCAAACGTGCTTCACCACAGGCCGTGACCGCCGTGCGCGAGTCACTCGCCGAGGCGGAAGCCATCCTGAGCGCGGACCCCGATGCGCCCTACCCGGCAGCGCCCGATTTCCACCGACAGATTCTCGAACTCGCAGACAATCCATCGCTGCTGGCGGTCGGGATCGAGCTCCAGACCCAAATCCGAATCGCGAGACGGAGTTCCGCTCGCAAGCCGGGTCGGGCGCGTGACGCGCTCGACGAGCACCATGCCATCGTTCGAGCGATCGCTGCCGGCGACGGCAGTGCCGCGGCTGATGCGATGGCTCGACATCTCGCGAAATCCCTCCTCAATCACGAACCGGCGACTTCGGACGACCAATAGGTCCGATTGCAGCGGGCCGCACGCGACGTTCTCCATCCGACCACATCTCTACTCGTCAGGAGCTGACTCATGACCATTACCGAACCTGCCCCCGCGGTCGCCGATCTCGACGGCATCAAGATCATCGATACGGATTCCCATTTCACCGAACCTCCGGATCTGTGGTCCAGCCGCGCCGCATCGTCGTGGAAGAGTCGTGTACCAGAACAGCGCACCATCGACGGGAAGACCCACTGGTTCCTCGACGGTCAGCCGTGGGCGAGCATCGGTGGCAACACACTCAAGCGCGGCCGCGAGAAGGTGCTCGGCGAATGGGTGATGCAGCCATTCGACGCGATCGATCCCTGCGCCTGGAGCGTGAAAGAACGACTCGAGCTGCTCGATCAGATCGGGATCTGGGCACAGGTCCTGTATCCGAACGGGATCGGATTCTCCTCGAATCACATCTTCGCCGTCGACGACCTCGACCTGCGCGCCGTCGTGCTCGAGACGTTGAACGACTTCTACGTCGACGTTCAGCGGCAGTCGAACGACCGATTGCTTCCTCAGGCGATGATCCCGATCTGGGACATGGACTACACCGTGAAGGAAATGACCCGCCTGATCGACGCCGGCATTCGCGGCTTCACGCTCACCGATCGGCCCGAACTCTTGGGTCTCCCCGAGCTCGACGAGCCCTATTACGAGCCCATGTGGGACATCTTCAACTCGACCGGCTCCGTCGTCAACTTCCACATCGGTTCGGGAAATCGCCGCGACGAGGTCGAAGCCCGTCGAGCGCTGCAGCTCGTCCAGAAGCCGACGAACGAGATCCCCAAGGTCGCAAATCCGAGTTTTGCGTCATTCGGCCCGATGCGGCAGCTGGCAGTCACGGCCATCCAGGGGTACATGAGCAACGCCCGCATCATCACCAATCTGGTGTGCAGCAACCTGTTCGATCGCTACGAGAAGCTCAAGGTGGTCTCGGCCGAGAGTGGGATCGGATGGATTCCGTTCCTGCTCGAATCACTGGAGTGGCAGCTCGACGAGATGGTCGTCGCTCCGAGCGAGGTGTCGTTCAACAAGCGGCGCCCTCGCGAGTACTTCAACGATCACATCTACGTGATGTTCTGGTTCGAGCGCTTCGGTCCCAAGCATGCGCTGGAGGAGATCGGAGTCAACAACGTGCTCGTCGAGACCGACATCCCGCACCCGACTTGCATGTACCCGGGAGCAAGGGAGCACTTCGCGGATGTTCTGGCGGGTCTCGACGCACACACGGTGCGACGGATTCTCCAGGACAACGCAGCCGAGCTCTACCAACTGGAGCTGTGATGCGGGCCCGGTCGCAGTGGTCGGTTCCGGGAGGAGCCCGCGGGTGACCACGATCCGCGAGTTGATCGAACGCGACAGCGTCACGATCCTTCCCGGCGCGCCGAACGCCCTGACAGCACGACTCGTCGAGGATTCCGGTTTCGACGCGGTGTATGTCACGGGCGCCGGGATCGCCAACACGTTCCTCGGTGTCCCCGACATCGGCTTACTGACGGTGACCGAGATCGTCGCCCACGTCGCCGCGATCAGGGAGGCCGTCGACATCCCACTGATCGTCGACGCCGATACCGGCTTCGGGAACGCGGTCAATGTGTGGCGAACGGTTCGAGCGCTCGAGAGCGCCGGCGCCGACGCGATCCAGATCGAGGATCAGACATTTCCGAAGCGTTGTGGTCACTTCGCCGACAAGTCGGTGGTGAGCGCCGAGGAGATGGTCGACAAGGTGGCTGCGGCCTGCGACGCTCGTCGAGACGCAGGCTGCCTCATCGTGGCGCGCACCGACGCTCGATACGAGTTCGGACTCGAGGAAGCCTGTCGACGAGGGAACTTGTATCGCGACGCCGGCGCCGACATCGTGTTCGTCGAGGCACCCCAAACGATCGAGGAAGTCGACATCGTCGCCGCCGAGGTACCCGGACCGAAGATCCTGAACCTGGTGCACGGTGGCGTCACTCCCCACGTGCCGACCGAGCACATCGCCGAACTCGGCTACACCTTCGCGTTGTTCGCGAACCTCCCGTTGCTGGCGAGCATTCATGCCGTTCGCGAGACCCTCGAACATCTTCGCACCGACACCAACAACCAACACGATCCGCCGATCGCGTCATGGGACGAGCGCCAGCGACTCGTTCGGAAGACGCATTTCGACGCTCTGGGCACTCGATACAACACCACCCCACCACCTGAGGCACCGGCGTGACCCGCCCCACCCATCAGAAACGGACGCCATCATGACAACCCTCAGCGACTCGACGCGGCTGCCGACTGGTGCGAACGTCAACCTCGGCGACATCACCGGATGCACGGTCGAGGCTGTACAGCTCGTTGCCGAAGACGGCGGCAGGTCGCGTGGCCATCTCTACGTACCGACTGCACGACGGCCACGGGTCGGTGTGCACATCATGCACCCCCGGACCGATCAAACGTTCAACTACAACGTGCCACCCCTCGTCGAGGCCGGGTGCATGGTCCTCGCTCGAGCGGGCCGCTGGGTCAACAACGACACCGCCACGATCCATGAGACCCTGCTGCTCGACGTTGCGGCCGGTGTGCAACTACTCCGATCGCGTGGGTGCGAAACGGTGGTACTTCTGGGAAACAGCGGCGGTGCACCGCTCGCGGCGTTCTATCAATGGCAGGCCAGGACGACGCCCTCGACGCGACTACGCGACACACCGGCCGGAGACCAGATCGACCTCCCCGGCGCCGACCTGCCGGCAGCAGACGCGATCGTGATCATCGGCGGACACCCCGGCGAGGCGATCTCACTTCGCAAACGGATCGACCCATCGCTCTTGGACGAGACCAAGCCGCTCGAATGGGAGTCGACCCTCGACATGTACGACCCGCGCAACGGCTTCCGTCAACTACCAGAAGGGAGTACGTACTCGGCCGACTTCCTGACGAAACACGCCGAGGCACAGCAGGCTCGGATCGACCGAATCGACGCGTTCGCTCGTGCCTCGATCGAACATCGCCGCAACGCCGAGGCCGAGTTCCGTTCCCGGCCGGACCCACATGGCGAGCGAGTTGCTTCACACACCCAGCACGTCGTCGTGCATCGCACGATGGCCGACCCGGCGATGCTCGACCTCTCGATCGAACCCGACGACCGTCGGCTCTGCGCCTACACCAACCATCTTCGCCCCGATCTGCTCAACTACGGCGGTGCGATGGGCGACTTCGCAGGACAGAGTGGCCAGTCCGGCCTGGTCAAGTTTCTGACCCCAGAAGCCTGGCTCAGCACCTGGAGTGCCAACACCAGCCGCGCCGACACCGAAGCCTGTCTCGGCCATCTCGAAGAGCCCCTGTTGACCGTGCACTACCTCGGCGACAACATCACACAAATGACGAAAGTTCGGGCGACATTCGACGCCGCGAAATCGGCCGTCAAGGATCTGGTTCTGATTCCGAAGGCGGATCACTTCGGATTCCCGATTCATCCCGACGGAACCTCGGGCCCACGTATCGCCGACGGAACCGACGCTGTGACCGATTGGCTTCACAGCAACTTCGGATCAGGTTTCTGACGGCGATCGATGCCGATCTCGGCACTGAAGGAGCAACCATGACGTACTACCAGGAACGGGGAACGATCCCGGCCAAGCATTTCACGGTGCTGCCAAAACCCAATGGCGGGCGCTACTACGAAGAGCTGCACAACTCGCTCGGATTCAACGGACCGTTGTCGCTGCTGTACCGCATCAACCAACCGAGCAGGGTGCTCCGCGTCGAGCCCCTGACGACGTTGCCGCTCGAGCCGTGGAACGAAGGAGTCGTTCGAAACCACATCATCGATCCAGCGCTGTTGAAGGCGTCTGGCGACATTCTCGACTCCCGTGTACCCGTCGCGTTCAACGCTGATCTGTCGTACTCGGTCGCTTCTCCGGATCGATCCAGCGACCGCTTCTATCGCAATGCCGAGCGGGACGAGTTGCTCTTCATCGTGCAGGGCACGGGCACCTTCGAGTCCACGTTCGGCGTTCTCCACTACGGCCCGATGGACTTCATCTGCGTTCCGCGCGGGGCCACATGGCGAATCCTGCCGAACGCCGAGCCGCAGCGAATGATCCTCCTCGAGACGAGAGGCCAGATCCAGCCGCCGGCCCGCTACCGCAACAACGTCGGTCAGTTCATGTCGCGGGCCACCTATTCCGAACGAGACATCCGCGTTCCCGAGCTCGGCGATCCGACCGACGAGAAGGGTGAGTTCGAGATTGCCGTGAAGGTCAATGAGATCGTCACCACCTACGTTCTCGACAGTCACCCGTTGGACGTAGTGGGCTGGGCGGGGGCGCTGTACCCCTACGCCTTGAACATGCGCGACGTCGAACCCTTCAGTGGTCGCGTGAGCCTCGACCCCGACATGGACGCAGTGTTCGAATGTGAAGGAGCGCTCGTCTCGGCGATCACGCCGGCCCGTTTCCCTGACCACCCGGACGCGATCCCGAACATCCCTGATCACAACACGGACTGTGACGAGATCCTGTATCGGGTGGCGAGCGAGGGCGCTCAAGTGCACGGCCTCGAAAAGTTGACGGTCCACACCCGAGCGGCCGGGCACGGTGCCAAGCCCGGTCACGATCGTGCCGAACCAGGGCTGATGAACGAACTCTGGGCCGTACTCATCGACATCATCAATCCGCTGCAGCTGACGACCAATGCGATTCCCGCAGATGACCCGGCGTACCCGAGCGCCTGGCTCTGAGCGTCGTCGAAGCTGTCATACGTGGACCCCAGACCTCACGACACAGCCGAGCCGCTGACCCGAGCGCCCGACGCTGCTCCGTCTCGACGGCGGTCGTCGACCAGCCTTCCGATCGTGATCATGCGAGGCGGCACCAGCAAGGGCGTGTTCGTCCGTGCTGATGACCTCCCCGGCGATGCCGATGCCCGGGATCGATTTCTGCTCGCTCTGATGGGCTCGCCGGACCCGATGCAGATCGACGGCCTGGGCGGGACCATGTCGTCCACGAGCAAGGTGGTTGCGGTCCGTCGTTCGGAACGGACGGATTGCGACCTCGACTACATGTTCTTCCAAGTCGGTATCGACCGGCCCGTCGTCGACGCGAAGGGGAACTGCGGCAATCTGACGGCAGCGGTCGCTCCGTACGCGATCGACGATGGTCTCATCGAGCTCGCGGATGCGGCGTCCGGAACCGTCGACGTACGGCTCTACAACCTCAACACCGGCCGGCGCATCACCGCTCGGGTGCCCGTCGCCGATGGCGAGTTCGCTTGGGACGGCGACTATCGGCTCGACGGGGTACCCGGCTCGGCCGCGCCGATCACCACCGACTATCTCGACCCGGCCGGCGCGGTTACGGGACAGCTGTTTCCTGCCGGCGGAGTCCGCACCACCCTCGAACCGACGTCCGGCGGCACCTTCGAGGTCACGATCGCCGATGTCACCGCACCCGTCGTGATGCTCAGCGCAGCGGACCTCGGAATAGATCCGACCGCCAACCCCGCCGAACTGAACCTCGACAACACGCTCGAGGCGCGGATCGAGTCGGTTCGCGCCGCCGCCGCGGTGGCACTCGGCTTCTGCACTACCGAGGCCGAGGCCCTGGAACGCTCGCCCGCTCTGCCGCGAATCGCACTACTCGGGGCGCGACGTCAACACCAGGTCGCGGGACGACGAGTGATCGGAACCGAGGACCACGATCTGATCGTGCGGTCGACATCGATGCAGCGCTTCCATCATGCGATCCCACTGACGACCGCGATGTGTGTGGCTGCGGCCGCGTCATTGCCCGGCACCATCCCGTTCGACATGTTGAGCGCTCCGACGCAGGGTCCGATCCGGCTCGCTCACCCCAAGGGCGTCACGGAAGTGGCGGTTCGCACGAGGTCGGATGACGGTGCGGCGGTGGTCGAATCAGTGGGAGTCACCCGCACGGCACGCAGACTGCTGAGCGGTGTGGCACTCGTACCCGACCGCTGAAGCCGTCATCCAGGTGACGCGCCCGTTGGCGATGGCCGGTCGTCACCTCTGCCCGAAGAATCCGGACGACTTGAGATTGTCGAGCGAGGGTGGTCGATTGCGTTCGGCCGCAAGCCGCAAGGCGTCCAGACGACTCGTTGCACCGGCGATCACATCCTCGGTGGCGCCGCCCAATCGGAGTCGTTCGATCACCCGTTCCTGCTTGATGACCTCTTCGCTCAGCCGAGCACCGGCCTCTCCGAACGTCAGAAGGTCGTGGTCTTCTTCGTCGGTTCGTTCGACCATCACCTCGTCCGCGCCGTCAGCACCCATGACCGCCGGGCCGTCTGTGTTGACAGGAACGTCAGATTCGTGGTGTGCTGGATTCTGAGCCATCATGTCTCGCATTGAACCACGAACCTCGAGGTTCACCGCAAGCCGTCACGAAAGGATCGTTCCTTGCCTCTTCAGGACCATATGCACATCGTCTCGGTCGACGACCACCTCATCGAACACCCCAGGGTCTGGACCGAGCGGCTCCCCGAGAAGTACCGGGAGATCGGGCCCCAAATCGTCGAGATCGAGGGCGGCCATCAAGTTTGGAAATACGACGGGAAGATCTTCCCGTACATCGGGCTCAACGCCGTGGCCGGCAAGGAGCCGAAGGACTACGGCATGGAGCCCGTCCGCTACGACCAGATGATCCCCGGTTGCTACGACCCCAAAGCGCGCGTCGCCGACATGGACGTCGACGGCGTGCAGGTCGCTTGCTGCTACCCGTCGATGCCTGGATTCGCCGGGGGCGCGCTCGCCAGGGCTGACGACAAGGAACTCGCCCGTCTCTGCATCGCGGCGTGGAACGATTTCAATCTCGAGGAATGGTACGGGTTCGCCCCAGATCGTTTCATCCCGCTGGCGATGGTGCCGTACTGGAACGTCGATGAGACCGTTGCCGAGATCCACCGCGTCGCTGCCGCCGGGGCCAAGGGCATCACCTTCCCCGAGTCACCCGTGCCACTGAAGCTCCCCTCGTTCCACACCGATCACTGGGAGCCGGTGTGGAACGCTCTGGAGGAGACCAACCTTCCGATCTCGCTGCACTTCGGTTCGTCGAGCTTCGTCCCGTCGTTCGGATTGGCTGGCATGAGCACCGACAACCTCGCCGACGGCGGCTTGCAGGACAACGCCCCGTTCGCCGTCGCGATCTCGCTGTTCGCCACCAACCTGATGTGGACGGTGTCCGATCTGCTGTTCTCGGGGGTACTGCAGAAGCATCCCGGGCTCAAGTTCGTGCTCGCCGAGGGTGGCATCGGCTGGATGCCCTACATTCGAGAGCGGATCGATTACACGTGGGAACGTCACCGCTGGTACCAGAAGATCGACTTCGACCAGCGTCCGTCCGAACTGATGGACAAGCATTTCTGGGGCTGCTTCATCGACGACCAGTTCGGTGTCAAGGTCCGAAACCTGATCGGTATCGACCGCATCACCTGCGAGGTCGACTATCCACACTCCGACTCGCTGTGGCCGAACAGCCGCAAGCACTACACCGAGATCTTCCACGACGTGCCCGACGAAGAGGTCCACAAGATCGTCGAGCTGAACGCTCGCGAGCTGTACAACTTCCCGCGTACCTGACGCACCGATCCCCCTGCGACGCCCCCGGCCGGTTCCGGGGGCGTCGTCGCGCCCGTGTACGGTGTGACCTGACACAGTCGTCAGATCAGGGGGTACCGACATGAGGGGTGGACCGAGCATCAAGCATCTCGACGATGTGCCGGCAGAGGAGATGCTGCGCTTCGAGTTCGACGATGGCCGAACCGCCTCGATCTGGGAGAAGTGGATCGAGATGTCGCCGCGCTACGTCGCCTTCTGGAACAAGTGGGACCCAGGGGCGATGACCAACTCACACGGCCACACGGGTGACCACATCAACTTCATCCTTCAGGGCGAGATCCGCTGCGGCGACACCGTGTGTACGGCAGGCAGCCACATCATGCTCGAATGGGGCGACACGTTCGGCCCCTGGGAGGCCGGTCCGGAGGGGTGTGAGCTGTACGGCTTCATCGCCGGAGAGGGCTCGCCCTTCGCCGGCGACCAGGCCGCTTTCGATGCATTGCTCGCGGCCCGAGGGGCGCGGATGGTGCCGCTCCCGATGCCGACCCGTCTGCCGCCGTGGGCAGCTGCGAAGTACGCCCAGGGCAGCGTCACCAACTGGACCGCTGACGACGAATCCTGATCCATCCATGAGCACGCCCCACCTCTGGTACGCCGACGGTTCCGATTCGCCGCGCACGAGCCCGACCGAGGTGTTGGCCGCATCCGGGCACGACTCTGCCGGTCGAGCCGACATCACCCTCGGCTGGACCATCGAGCGTCACCCGTGGATCGACGAGCCATCGTTCTGCGCCCGCACGGTCTTGGCCGGGTACGGCCTCGGGCGGGCCGTCAACGAAGGCCGGATCACCCCGCTTCCGGTGCGGCTCAGCGCCGTGCCCAGCATGATCGAGGAGCACCCGCCCGATGTCGCCGTCGTCACCGGGATACGGCGCGGCGACGGATTCGCCTTCGGCAGTTCGGTGGGGTGGGCCGACGTGCTCGCCCGCTCGGCATCGAAGCTCGTCGTCGAGATCGACGACGACGGAGTCGATCTCGGGGCACCGCTGATCGCGGGCAACATCGTGACGACCGTTATCCGTCCGCCGGCACCCGCGCAGGCACCGGCAGCCTCGCGTCCGGCGGACGATATCGATCTCCGGATCGGCGCTCTCGTCGCGTCGTTGTTGCCTGCAGATGCAACCCTGCAGTTCGGGCCTGGCGGGATCGGCGAGGGCATCGCCCGGTCGCTCGACCGGCCAGTCCGGGTCTGGTCGGGTCTGGTGACCGATGCGATGGCCGAGATCCACGAACGTGGCCTGCTGCTGGGCCCGGTGGTCGCGGCCTACGCCTGGGGAGGTGACCCGATCCGGCGACTCTCCGAGGCCGGCATGCTGCGTCTGGCATCGTGCACCGAGACACACGACCTCTCGATCCTGTCGTCGACCCCCCGGCTGGTGGGCTGCAACACGGCGCTGCAGCTCGGCCTCGACGGGGCCGTCAACGTCGAGCGGGTCGGCGGTCGGATCATCGCCGCCGTCGGTGGCCACAGCGATTTCTGCTCTGGTGCGTCACGATCGGTCGGCGGGCTGTCGGTGATCGCCGTCCGTTCGCTCACCGCGAAGGGCGCCTCGACGATCGTCCCGTCGGTCGACCAGGTGTCGACACAACGATCCGACATCGATCTCGTCGTGACCGAGCACGGCGTCGCCGACCTGCGCGGGATCAGCGACGCTGGGCGCGCCGAGCGGATCATCGAGATCGCTGCACCACAACACCGCGACGACCTGCGCCGAGCACACCAGGGGCCCCGATGAAAGGTGCCGTCTACCACGGCCCGCGCGACATCCGGATCGAGGATGTTCCCGAGCCGACGCCACAGCCCGGCCGGCTGCTGATCGAGGTATCGCGCAACGGGATCTGCGGCAGCGATCTGCACACCTACGTCGGCGCATCGAAAGGTGGCGCGACGATGCACGTTCCCGGCATCGTGCTCGGCCACGAGTTCGCCGGCACGGTGCGCGATGTCGGCGACGGTATCGACGACATCGCTGTCGGCACCCACGTGGCGATCGCACCGATCGAATGGTGCGGCAGTTGCTACTCGTGCACCCATTCGTGGCCGCAGATGTGCCGCAAGCTCGGTCTGTACGGGGGCTACCGGCTTCCACTCCACGGAGGCCTGGCGCCGCTGGTCAGCGTGTCGCGACGTTCGGCGTTCGAGGTGCCCGAAGGTCTGGGCGTGATCGAAGCGGCGCTCGCCGAGCCGATGGCGGTCGCCGTGCACGCCGTGCGGCGCGCCCCCAATCTGCTCGGTGCCAACGTGATGGTGCTCGGTGCCGGCCCGATCGGGCTCGGCGTGCTGCAGTCGGCGATCGCCGCCGGTGCGCGGACCACGATCGTGACCGAGATCTCCGAAGCCCGCCGTCGTGCCGCCGCCCGGCTCGGCGCGGGCGCGATCGTCGATCCGTCAGCCGATGACCCGCGCACGGCGGTGCGCGACCTGACCGGGCACGGTGTCGACGTCGTGTTCGAGACGACCGCCAACGACGCCGCGCTCTCCCAGGGCATCCGTTCGCTGCGCCCGCGCGGCACGCTGGTCAGCGTCGCCGGTTGGGGCGAACTCGCCCGCGTCGACATGGGCGTGTCGATGGCGAAGGAGATCGACATCAGGTTCACGATGACCTACGAGCCGGCGATCGACTACCCCGCCACGCTGTCGATGCTGGCATCGGGTGCGTTCGACACCGATGTGCTGATCAGCGATCACATCCCGCTCGATCGTGTGATCGAGGACGGCCTCGAGGAGCTGCTCCACCACGCCGACCAGCACGTCAAGATCCTCGTCGACCCCTCCTAGTTACGAAACGTGCCAGGCACGTTTCGTAACTAGAAGTTGGTGCCGCCGTCGATGTTCAGCAGGGCACCGGTCATGTAGCCGGCGACCGGAGACAGCAGGAACGCGATCAGGGCACCCACCTCGTCGGGCCTGCCCGGCCGTTCGAGGGCGATGTCGAGGCCCCACTCGTCCACCATCACGCGTTCGAGCGCCTCGTCGTACGGGATGCCCTTGGCGTCCGACACCTGTTGACGGATCGCGGTGAGCGCCTCCGTCTCGATCGCACCAGGGGCAATGCAATTCGCTCGCACACCCCGCCTGCCATAGGTCTTGGCGATGCCCTTGGTGAACGTGGCGACGGCGCTCTTCATCGAGGCGTACGGCAGCCGTGCGATCTCGGGGGCACGAATCGAGTACGCAGCGGTCGTCACGATCGAACCCTTGGATTCGACGAGGTGTGGCAGTGCAGCTTCCACCGTTCGAGTGGTACCGAGTACCACGTCGCGAAACACCTCGATCCAGCGTTCGTCAGGGATCTCGATCGGCTCGTGCCCGATCAACCCGGTCGTGACGCAGACCCCGTCGAGCCCGCCCATCCGCTCGACCGCCTCGGCGACGATCCGGGCGGCGCCACCTTCGGCGCCGGCATCACCGACGACGGCGTACGCCGAACGCGCACCGGCCGCCTGCACGAGGCCGGCGGCGTGGTCGGCGCGCGTGCGATCGCGCCCGGCGACGACCACGGCGGCGCCGTCCTGCGCCAGAGCGACGGCTGCGGCGAGCCCGATACCCGACGTTCCCCCGACGACGAGAAACGACTTCTCGGCGATCTGCAAATCCATGATGGGCCTCCGAACCGATCCGTACCTGACACTTCTGTCAGAATGTACCAATGACCACCGTGACCGGGAACAGTACGAAACGTGCCTGGCACGTTTCGTAACTGGAGGGACGAAGTGACATGAGCAGTTCGCAGTGGTGGGACGAGCGTGCGGGACTGGATGGCACGGTCGCCGTCGTCACCGGCGGGGCGGGTGGTCTTGGCGAAGCGATCACGCTCGACCTCGCCGCCAATGGGGTACGAGTGGCGCTGGTCGACCGCGACGAAGCCGCCACCGAGCGGATCGGTGCGGCACTCGCCGCCGACGGCCACGACGCGATCGCGCACACCGGCGACGCTCGCGATCCCGACGTGCTCGACGTCCTGTTCGACGCTGCGGCCGAGCGGTGGGGCCGGCTCGACACGCTCGTGAACGTGGTCGGTGGCACGTTCCGGGCACCGTTCAGCGACCAGACCCCCAAGGCCTGGGACGCATTGATCCGCACCAACCTCACGCACGTGCTGCACGCCACGTCACGGGCGATCCCGGCGATGCGGGCCGGCGGTCGCGGCGGCAGCATCATCAGCCTCACCACCATCGAGGGGTACCGGGCAGCGCCGAACTTCGCGGTGTACTCGGCGGCCAAGGCTGCCGTCGCCCAGTTCAGCCGCACGCTCGCCGTCGAGCTCGCCCCAGAACGGATCCGCGTCAACTGTGTCGCCCCCGACCTCGCCCCGACCCCGAACATGATCGGCATCAGCGGTGACGGCGACACCGGGCAGCACCCGATGCTCGACCCGCTCAACGTCGGCGTGTCGATCCCGATGGGCCGCCTCGGCGTTCCCGCCGACATCTCGAACGCCGTGGTGTTCCTCGCGTCCGGCCTGTCGTCGTACCTGACCGGCACCACGCTGCATCCCGATGGCGGCACGTTCGCCTCCGCCGGGTGGTTCAACTGGCCGGGCTCGGGCTACGGCAACATGGTTCCTCCCGATGTGCTCGACCTGATGCGCGAGCAGTCGTGACCGCACTGCGATTCGACGATCGTGTCGCCGTCGTCACTGGCGGCGGCACCGGCATCGGCGCCGCCCACGCACGGCTGCTGGCCGACCGGGGGGCGGCCGTCGTCGTGAACGATCTCGCCGAGCCGGAAGCCCACTCGGTCGCCGCGGCCATCACCGCGGCCGGCGGACGGTCAGTGGTCGCGGCCGGCGACATCGCCACCGAGGCCGGAGCGGCAGCCACGATCGCAGCTGCGATCGACGCCTTCGGCCGGGTCGACATCGTCATCAACAACGCCGGCGTGCTGCGCTCGTCGCCGTTCGCGGACATGACCGTCGAGATCTGGGACCGCGTGATCGCCGTCAACCTCCGCGGGACGTTCCTCGTCACCCACGCGGCGTGGCCGCACATGGTCGAACAGGGCTTCGGTCGGATCATCTCGACGACATCGAACTCCGGCCTGCTCGGCGTCGCCGGGTCCAGCGCCTACGCGTCGTCCAAGGCTGCGATCTGGGGATTCACGCGCAGCCTGTCGCTCGAGGGGGCCCCGCTCGGCATCAACGTCAATGCGATCGCGCCGATGGCCTACACGGCGATGTCGGCGCGCTCGAAGGTGGCGCCCACGACGTGGCAGACCGGAGAAGGCGACGAGTGGTCGCGTCGGCTGGACGTCGCCCAGGTGGCGCCCGTCGCGGCGTGGCTGGCACACGAGTCGTGCACGCTCAACGGAAAGGTGCTCAGCGCCGTGGGCGGCCGCGTCGCCCGCTTCGCGCTGCGGGTGACCGAAGGGTTCGATGCCGACGAGCTCACACCCGAACTCGTGCGCGACCACGAGCCCGACCTGCTCGGCGACGACCCAGGGGTCGAGTTCGGTGCAGCCTTCGAGGAGGGCAGGGCGGCCCACCGTCGGTTGATGAGGCCACGATGAGCAGCCCTCGATTTCCATCGTCCCATTCGAACTTGACACATGTGTCAGCTAGGGTGATTTCCGCATGAAGTACATCTTCCAATACCCCGACCTGCACGGCACCGACGGCGACATGCTCGACGCCGGCCCCGTGGCCGACCTGGCCGTGGCCGCCGAACGATCGGGATGGAAAGGTTTCTCGTTCACCGAGCATCCCGCTCCCACGGCCAAATGGCTCGAGACCGGCGGCCACCAAAGCCTCGACCCGTTCGTGGCACTGGGCCACGTCGCCGCGGTCACCTCCGAACTGAAGCTGCTGACCTATCTCGCCGTGCTCCCGTATCGAAACCCGGCCTCGTTGGCCAAGTCGGCGGCAACGGTCGACAAGCTCTCCAACGGTCGCTTCATCATGGGCGTCGGCACCGGCTATCTCAAGGCCGAGTACTTCGCTCTCGGCGTCGATTTCGACGAACGCAACACCCTGTTCGACGAAGCGCTGGACGTGCTCCCCCTGCACTGGTCGGGCGAGCCGTTCGACTACGACGGCACCCACTTCAGCTGCAGGGGCACGATCGGCCGGCCCCGCCCGGTGCAGATCCCGATCCCCATCTGGATCGGCGGCAACGCCAAACTCACGCTGCGCCGCGTCGCCGAGCGCGCGCAGGGATGGATGCCGCTCACCGGCCCGGCCGGCATGTTCTCGACGGTTCGCTCCCCAGGGATCAGCAGCTCCGACGATCTGTCGGCGCGTCTCGCGATGCTGAAGGAGTTGGCCGGCGAACGATTCGACACGCTCGACATCTCGGTCGCCTACACCGATGCCTCCGTGTACGACCTCGGCACCGATGTCGAGCGGCACCGCGACGAACTCGGCCAGATCGCCGAACTCGGAGCGACCTGGATCAACGTGCCCGGTCCGACCGGCGTGCCCCCGGTTGCCCACGAGTTCATCCAGGGCTTCGCCGAGACGTACTTCTGAGACCCGAGGGACCGCATGACCAAGCTCACCGCCGACACGTTCGATTCCCCCGCTGCCTACTCGGCCGCGCTGGCAGAGTTCCTGCGCAGCGATCCGCGCGCCGAGCCGTACATCGGGTACCGGGCACCCAACCTCGAGCACGCCGCGAATCACCTGCGCGGGCTGCAGGCACTGATCTTCGACGAGGGCTGGTCGCGGCTCGGCTGGCCCGAGAGCACCGGCGGGCTCGGCGGTGATCCCCGTCTGCGGGCGGCGATGTTCCAGACCCTGTGGGATCTCGACATCCAGATTCCCGAGCCGTTCACGACGCTCGAGATCCTGGTCCCCGTGCTGCTCGTGTTCGCCCCACACCTCGCGGACGAGTTGCTGCCCGGCCTGCTGCGCGGCGACGACACCTGGGCCCAGGCGTTCTCCGAACCCGACGCCGGCAGCGACCTTGCGTCGTTGCGCACCCGCATGGAGCCCGACGGCGACGGATTCCGGCTGTACGGCCAGAAGGTGTGGTCGACGTTCGGGCACCTCTCGCGCCGCTCGGTGCTGCTCGCCCGATCCGGCGGCCCGGGCCACAAGGGGCTCACGATGGTGCTGGTCGACCTCGACCAGGACGGCGCCGACGTGCGCCCGATCCGGGCACAGGACGGCGAGAACCACTTCTCGGAGATCTTCCTCGACGGGGCGTTCGTCCCCAAAGAGCGCGTGATCGGCGAGCTCGGCCAGGGCTGGGCCGTGGCGATGTACATGCTGCAATGGGAGCGGGGCGCGTGGGGCTGGATCCAACAGGGCCGCTTCCACAAGCGGCTCGAACAGATGCTCGCATGGGCACCGACCGACCAGCGTCACTCCGCATCGATCGGGCATGCCTACACGCTGGCGGCAGCACTGCGGCTGCACACCCGCGATACCGTCGAACGGCTCGCTCGGGAAGAGACACTCGGACCCGAGGTGTCGATCGACAAGCTCCTGCTGATCGATGCCGAGACCGCCACGTGGAACACCGTGCGCGAACACATCGGCGCCCGACTCGAGACCGACCCCGACATGCACTGGTTGTTCGGGGAGTACATGTTCAGCCGGGCGGCCCCGATCTACGGCGGATCGCTCGAGATCCAACGCACACTCGTCGCTCAACGCGTGCTCGGCATGCCGCGGGACTGAGGGAGAACATCATGCGCACCGATACCCGCACCGCGCTCGACCCGGACATGCTCGACATGCTCCGCGGCAGCCTCACCCACGTGCTCACCGACGAGTCGGCGCGGCCGCTGTCCGAGCGTCTCGCCGAACTCGGCTGGGACGAGGTCGTCGCGACCGACGCTGCGACCGCGCTGCGGACCCTGTTCGAGATCAAGGGCGACACACTGTCCGACGCCGATGCGATCGGGCCGAGCCTCGCCCGCCGATACGCCGAACTGATCGAACACGCCGACGCTGCCGACGCTGCCGCCGCTGCCGGCGCCGGCAACCCGACCGCAGTGACGCTCGGTGAGCCCGGGCAGGTCGAGGTGACCGGCCCCGACGGCACCAACACGGTCGCCGTACCC